>DATHHQ010000404.1:0-19368 GCA_035490095.1 Bradyrhizobium sp. | reverse complement strand
TCTTGCCGGTATCGACGTGCAATGCGGGGAACGGCACGCGGCCGAAGAAGGCCTTGCGCGCCAGCCAGATCATCACGTTGGAATCCTTGCCGAGCGACCACAGCAGCGCCAGCTTCTTCAGCCGCGCGAAAGCTTCCCTGAGAATGTAGATGCTCTGGGCCTCGAGCGCGTCCAGATGATTCATCGAGGGGGCATGGGAGTGCCCATTGACCAAAATTTGCCGGACCGGAGATCCGTGCGGTGGGTTGGCGTGGGGTAACCGGTCGTTGGCGGAATCGTTGTTGAGAAGATGCATCTCTGGCCCTTGGCCTTTGGGGACTAAAATTCTATAGTTGCACTGCAGTAGAGAAGAAATAATTTTCTCTTTGCGGCTGTTGAATGAGACATATATAGAAAATAATTCCAGTCAACCCCGCAAGTTGGGGAAGCGAGTGCCGTATGCGATACCTGCCGGTATTTCTCGACCTGCAAACCGGTCCCGTGCTGCTTGTCGGCGCTGGCGACCTGGCGCGGGCGAAGCTGCGCCTGTTGGCAGCGGCGGGCGCGCGCATCCGTTGGTTCGCGACCGATCTCCATCATGATGTGAGCGGATTGGCGGCTGGCGATGCGGCGCGGATCGAGCTTGCCGAAGGCGATCCGCTGGCGGCCGATCTGCGCGGCGTGATTGCCATCCTCTGTGCCGGCGCGGGCGACATCGGGATAGCGATGTCGGCGCGGGCAAAGGCGGTCGGCCTGCCCGTGAATGTGATGGACGATCTCGCGCATTCGACCTTCATTTTTCCAGCCATCGTCGATCGCGGCGATGTGGTGGTTGCCGTGGGCACCGGCGGGACTTCGCCGGTGGTGGCGCGCCGCGTGCGCGAGCGCATCGAAGCAGTGCTGCCGGCGCGGATCGGCGATCTCGCCGGCTTCATCGGCCGCTGGCGCAAGACGATCCATGGCCGCATTCCCGAATTTGCGCTGCGCCGCCGCTTCTGGGAGCGCGTGGTCGATGGCCCGATCGGCGCGCTGGTTCTGGCCGGGCGCGGCGACGAAGCTGAAGCGGCGCTGAAAGATATTGGTGACGCATCGGCTTTTGCCGGCGCTTCCATGTCGGGCCAGGCGGAGGGCAGGGTGACCTTGGTCGGCGCCGGCCCGGGCGATCCGGATCTGCTGACCATCAAGGCGCTGCGGGCGCTGCAGGATGCCGACATTGTGTTTTATGATGAACTGGTCTCACCCGAAATCCTCGATCGCGCCCGACGCGATGCGTCACGCGTGCCGGTCGGCCGCCGCGTCGGCAAGCCGGGCATCGGACAGGATGCGATCAACCAACTGCTGATCGAGGCTGCGAAGTCAGGGCAGCGCGCGGTGCGTCTCAAGGGCGGCGATCCTTTTGTCTTTGGTCGCGGCGGCGAGGAAGTCGAAGCGTTGCGCGAAGCCGGTGTTGCCTATTCGGTGGTGCCGGGAATTACCGCGGGCCTTGGCGCCGCCGCACAATTCGAAGTGCCGCTTACCTTCCGGCACGAGGCGCTCCGCATCACCTTCCTCACCGCGCACAAGGCCAAGGACGCCGATGCCGTCGATTGGTCGGTCCTGACCGACGAGAAGATGACGGTGGTGGTCTACATGGGAATGACCGCGGCTCAATCGGTCCGCGCCGGCCTGCTCGCCGCAGGGCGCTCGCCGCAAACCCCGGTCGGCGTGTTCGCACGCGTGACGCGGCCCGATGCGCAAGCCGCTGTCGGAACGCTGAATGAATTGCCGTCGCTGATCGAAAAGATCGACGGCGGTCCTGCCGTTCTCATCATCGGCGACGTCGTCGCGCACTCCGCGCCGTGGCACCGTCAGAATCTCAATCATGTAATCTCAGAACTCCTGGAAGCTGCCGAATGACCTCTCCCCTTGAACAGAAAAAAATCAGAATTACCGGGCCGTCGATGGTGACCGCCAATCGTACCTGGGATGGTGTGGTGATCTATCGCACCGCCCGGAAAGATTGGTCGCCGGACTTGTCGGACGCCGCGATCGTACGCACCTCTGATGAAGCGCGGGCGCTGCTGACGGAATCGATCGCCGATGACGTCGGCGCGATCGGCGCCTATATCGCGCCTGTTGAAATCAAGGGCAGCGGCAAGATCAAGCCCGGCAATCTGCGTGAACACATCCGGTCGGAAGGCGTCACCATCGATCTTCCGGTTCCGGCATAAGGCCTTAACCATGTATGCATATGACGAACTCGACCGCACGCTCATCAACGAACGCGTCACGGAGTTTCGCGACCAGGTGAAGCGCCGGCTGTCCGGCGAACTCACCGAGGACGAATTCAAGATGCTGAGGCTGCAGAACGGCGTTTATCTGCAATTGCACGCCTATATGTTCCGTGTGGCGATTCCCTACGGCACGCTGTCGTCGAAGCAGTTGCGGGCGCTGGCGCATGTCGCACGGCGTTACGATCGCGGCTACGGCCACTTCACCACCCGGCAAAATATCCAGTTCAACTGGATCAAGCTCGCTGAACTGCCGGATGCGCTGGCCGATCTCGCCGAGGTCGGCATTCACGCCATGCAGACCTCAGGCAACAACACGCGCAACGTCACCTCGGACCAGTGGGCCGGCGTGGCGCCCGGCGAGGTCGAAGATCCCCGCATCTGGTCCGAACTGCTGCGGCAGTACACCACGCTGCATCCGGAGTTCTCCTTCCTGCCGCGCAAGTTCAAATTTGCGATCACCGCTTCCGATCACGATCGCGCGGCGATCAAGGTGCACGATATTGGCCTCAGGCTTTACAAGAACGAAGCGGGCGAAACCGGATTCGAGGTGCTGGTCGGCGGCGGCCTCGGCCGCACGCCTTTCATCGGCAAGACGATAAAACCGTTCGTGCACGGTCACGATCTGCTGAGCTATGTCGAGGCGATCCTGCGCGTCTACAACCAGTACGGCCGCCGCGACAACATCTACAAGGCGCGCATCAAGATCCTGGTGCATGAGCTCGGCATCGAGAAATTCGCCAGGGAAGTCGAAGAAGAATGGCTGCAGATGCGTGACAGCGCGCTGGCGATCGATGATTCCGTCATCGAGGACATCCGTTCGCGCTTCACCTATCCGGCTTACGAAAAGCTGCCGCACATGCCGGAGGAGCTGAAGAAGGCGGCGCATGATCCGCATTTCGAGGCATGGCGGAAGAATTCGGTCGCGCCCCACAAGGTGCCGGGCTATTCGATCGTGACGCTGTCGCTGAAGCCGATCGGCGGACCGCCCGGCGATGCCACCGCCGACCAGATGGACGCGATCGCCGATCTCGCCGACAAATATTCCTTTGGCGAGATTCGCGTCGGCCACGAGCAGAATCTCGCGCTGCCCCATGTCGCCCGACGCGACCTGCCGGTGCTGTGGAAGGCGCTGGACAAGATCGGCGTCGCGACCCCGAACGTCAATCTGGTGTCCGACATCATCGCCTGCCCGGGACTGGATTATTGCTCGCTCGCGAATGCGCGTTCGATCCCGATCGCGCAGGAATTGACCCGGCGCTTCGCCAATCACGAGACCGCCAACATGATCGGGCGGCTGCACGTCAACATTTCCGGCTGCATCAATGCCTGCGGCCATCATCACGTCGGCCACATCGGTATTCTCGGCGTCGAGAAGAACGGCGAGGAGTTTTATCAGATCACGATCGGCGGCCGCGCCGACGAGAAGGCCGAGGTTGGAACGTTGATCGGCCCCGCCGTGCCCTATGGCGAAGTCGCCGATGTGGTCGAGGATATTGTCGAGGCCTATCTCGCGCTGCGCGCCCGGCCCGATGAGATTTTCATCGATACCGTGAAGCGGCTTGGCGTCGAACCGTTCAAGGAGCGCGTCTATGCCACTCGTTAAAGGCGGAAAAATCACAACCGATCCGTTGATCCATGTAGCCGACGAGGCCGATATTCCCGGCGAAGGCGCGATCCTGATCTCGGCCGCGCGATTTCTTGGAGATGCCGAAGCGCTTTCGCTCCGCGCCGGACGGACCGCCGTGATCTGGCCGAACAACCGCGACGTTGACGATCTCGTGCCCTATCTCGGCCGGCTCGCGGCGGTTGCGCTGGTATTTCCGACCTTCCGGGACGGCCGTGCCTACAGCCAGGCGCGGCTGCTGCGGGAGCGCCATGGCTTCAAAGGTGAGCTGCGCGCCACCGGTCAGGTGCTGCGCGACCAGTTCGTATTCATGCTGCGCGCCGGCTTCGACGCCTTCGAGGTCAAGAAGCAAAGCGACGCGGAAGCCTTCGCCGCCACGGTGAAGCGCTATTCGGTGTTCTACCAGCCGACCGGCGATGGCCGGATCACCGCGCTGCACCGGCGGATGCAGCTGCGTCATTCGGAAAGTGCCGGCCAATGAGCGCGTTTGCACATCGGGAGTTATCGGAGCGGACCGCACGCGATTTGCCGCGGGCCGAGGAGCTCGATCGCGCGCTTCGTGACGCATCGCCGGCGGAGGTGATTGCGGCGGCGCTGCAGACCGTCGGCCGGGAGCATCTCGCCGTGGTCTCTTCGTTCGGCACTGAATCGGCCGCACTGCTCAAGGTGATGGCCGACGTCGATCCCGCGATTCCCGTGGTATTTCTCGATACCGGATGGCTGTTCGAGGAGACGCTCGCCTATCGCGACACGTTGATCGCGACGCTCAGCCTGCGCGATGTCCGCTCGATCAAGCCTCTGGAAGAGACGCTGTCGCGCCAGGACCCGGATCGCGAATTGTGGTTCTCCGATCCCGACGCCTGCTGCCGCATCCGGAAGGTCGAGCCGCTGGCGCGGGCATTGGCGCCGTTCAGCGCCTGGATCAACGGACGCAAGCGTTTTCAGGGTGGCCTGCGCGCCGAAATTCCGGTGGTCGAACAGGACGGTGCCAGGCTGAAATTCAATCCATTCGCAAACGTTTCGCGCGAAGCGATCGAAGCGATCTACGCGCTTGCAAAACTGCCGCCGCATCCGCTCGCCGCGTTGGGTTTTCTGTCGGTCGGGTGCATGCCCTGCACCGGCCGGACCTCGCCCGATGAAGATGCGCGGGCAGGCCGTTGGCGCGGCAGAGCCAAGACAGAATGCGGCATCCATACGGTCGAGGCTTCATAGGACAATGCCGCTGCAACACCGCAAACAACGAAATGCGGTTTCGTTGACTTAAGGCTGCTTCGTCGCGAGTGATGTCCGCCTGCTTCGATGACATCCTTCATCAAGCCGAATGGAGACTGAGATGGTCCGTCGTATTCTTCCTCTCGTCGCAGCATTGCTCTGGACAAGCTCGACATTTGCCGCCGACGTTTCGCTGCTCAACGTATCGTACGACCCGACGCGCGAACTCTATGTGGATTTTAACAAGGCGTTCGCTGCCGCCTATCAGAAGGAAACCGGCAAGAGCGTCGAGATCAAGCAGTCGCATGGCGGCTCCGGTTCGCAGGCGCGCGCGGTCATCGACGGCCTGCAGGCCGATGTCGTCACGCTGGCGCTCGCCTATGACATCGACGCCATCGCCGGCAAGGGGTTGATCCCGGCGGACTGGCAAAAACGCCTGCCGCAGAACGCTTCGCCCTATACGTCGACGATCGTGTTCCTGGTGCGCAAGGGCAATCCCAAGGGCATCAAGGATTGGGACGATCTGATCAAATCCGGCGTCAGCGTCATCACGCCGAATCCGAAAACCTCGGGCGGCGCGCGCTGGAATTATCTTGCCGCCTGGGGCTATGCGCAGAAGAAATTCGGCTCCGCCGACAAGGCGAAGCAATTCGTCGGTGACCTCTACAAGAACGTGCCGGTGCTGGATACCGGCGCGCGCGGCTCCACCGTCACCTTCGTGGAGCGGGGCGTCGGCGACGTGCTGTTGGCGTGGGAGAATGAGGCGTTCCTCGCCCAGCGTGAATTCGGCAAGGACAAATTCGAGATCGTGTCGCCGCCGTTGTCCATCCTCGCGGAACCCCCGGTATCTGTTGTCGATACCGTCGCCGACAAGAAAGGCACCCGCGCCGTCGCCGAGGCTTACCTGAAATACTGGTATACCAGGGAAGGTCAGGAAATTGCCGCACGCAATTCCTATCGTCCGCGTGATTCGGAGATCGCGAAGGAATATGAGAATTCGTTCGCAAAGGTCGAATTGTTCACGATCGACGACGTTTTCGGCGGCTGGACCAAAGCGCAGAAGGAACACTTCAGCGAAGGCGGCGTTTTCGACCAGATTTACAAGAACTGATCTGTCGAAGCGGAATCAGGGGGCAATGTGAGCGGAGGCGCGGGGCGACGCAGCACATTGCCGGGGTTTGGTCTCACCATGGGCCTGACGCTGACATGGCTCTCCGTCATCATCCTGATCCCGCTCGCCGGCCTGTTCCTCAGGACATTCGAACTGAGTCTCGATCAATTCTGGGACATCCTCACCAGCCGCCGTACCCTGAATGCGCTGAAGATTTCGTTCGGCCTCGCCTTTGCCGCCGCATCGGTCAACCTGGTGATGGGGATGATCATCGTCTGGGCGCTGGTGCGATACCGCTTTCCGGGCCGCCGGCTGTTCGACGCCATCGTCGATATTCCATTTGCCTTGCCGACGGCGGTCGCCGGCGTCGCGCTGACGTCGCTGTTCGCGCAAAAGGGCTGGCTCGGGGCGCCACTTGCCGAACTCGGCATCAAGGTGGCGTTCACGCCGGTCGGCATTTTCGTCGCGATGATCTTCATCGGCATTCCCTTTGTGGTGCGAACGGTGCAGCCGGTGCTGATCGACCTCGACGTCGAGATCGAGGAAGCCGCCGCCAGCCTCGGCGCCAACCGCTGGCACACGGTCACCAAGGTGATCCTGCCGAGTTTGATTCCGGCGCTGCTGACGGGATTTGCGCTGGCTTTCGCGCGCGCGGTCGGCGAGTACGGTTCGGTCATTTTCATTGCCGGCAATTTGCCGAACGTCTCTGAAATCGCGCCGCTGCTGATCGTGATCCGGCTCTCGGAATTTCGCTATGCCGACGCCACGGCGATCGCGGTCGTCATGCTGGTGGCGTCATTCCTGATCATCTTCGCGGTCAATCGGATCCAGCGCTGGGCGCAAACCCGCATTCCTGCGCATTAGAGATTGATTCATGAATCTGGAAATGCCGCGGCAACGACTCTCGTTCACCTCTCCCATGGGGAGAGGTCGGATCGCTTTAGCGATCCGGGTGAGGGGTTACAGACTAACGATAGACCGTACCCCCTCACCCCAACCCTCTCCCATCGAAGTCGGATATATCCGACTTCGACAGTTTGATATGCCCAACTCGGGTAAACCCGAGTTGGGTGGGAGAGGGAGCACGCCGCCGCTGTCGAGACATTCGCGATGAACGCGCCTCAATTCTCATCAAGCCCGGCTCGGGACGATCTGCGCACCGAGCCCATGCTTGTTCGCCTTGTCATCATCGCGATGGCCGTGATCTTCCTGACCGTCTTCGTCGTGCTGCCGCTTGTGGTGGTGTTTGCGCAGGCGTTCTCCAAGGGGGTTGGCGCGTATTTCACAGCGCTGTCCGATCCGGAAGCGCTGTCGGCGATAAGGCTGACGCTGATGGTCGCGGCGATCTCGGTCGGCCTCAACCTGGTGTTCGGCCTGGTCGCGGCCTGGGCGATCGCCAAGTTCGACTTTCGCGGCAAGACCTTTCTGATCTCGCTGATCGATCTGCCGTTCTCGGTCAGCCCGGTGATTTCGGGCCTGGTCTTCGTGCTGCTGTTCGGCGCGCAGGGCTATTGGGGACCGTGGCTGCAAAGCCATGACGTCCATGTGCTGTTCGCGGTGCCCGGCATCGCGCTGGCGACCATTTTCGTGACGTTTCCGTTCGTCGCGCGTGCGCTGATACCGCTGATGCAGGAACAGGGCACGCAGGAGGAGGAGGCCGCGATCTCGCTGGGCGCGTCGGGCCTGCAGACCTTCTTCCGCGTCACCTTGCCGAATATCAAGTGGGGTGTGCTGTACGGCGTGCTGCTCTGCAATGCGCGGGCGATGGGCGAATTCGGCGCGGTGTCGGTGGTCTCAGGGCACATTCGCGGCGAGACCAACACTATGCCGCTGCTGGTTGAAATCCTCTATAACGAATATCAATTCGTATCGTCGTTCGCGATCGCGTCGTTGCTGGCAATGCTGGCGCTGATTACCTTGGTGGCGAAAACCATTCTCGAGCGGCATCTGGACGAAGGGCAATTTCCGCGTGATTGAAGTCAAGAATATCGTGAAGAAATTCGGCGCGTTTGCCGCGCTCGACGGCGTCGATCTGAAGGTCGCCAACGGCGAATTGCTGGCGCTGCTCGGGCCGTCGGGCTCGGGCAAGACCACGCTGCTGCGGATCATCGCGGGGCTCGACTGGCCCGACGCCGGTGAGGTGTCGTTCGACGGCGAAGACGCGCTATCCCGTGGCGCCAGCGAGCGCCAGGTCGGATTCGTGTTCCAGCACTATGCGCTGTTCCGCCACATGACCGTGTTCGAAAATGTGGCGTTCGGGCTGCGGGTGCAGCCGCGCACGGTTCGCAAGAGCGAGGCGAGCATCCGCGCGCGCGTCAAGGAGTTGCTGGATCTGGTGCAACTCGACTGGCTTTCCAATCGCTATCCGAGCCAGTTGTCCGGCGGCCAGCGCCAGCGCATTGCGCTTGCGCGCGCGCTGGCAATCGAACCCCGCATTCTGCTGCTCGACGAGCCGTTCGGCGCGCTCGATGCCAAGGTGCGCAAGGAACTGCGGCAATGGCTGCGCTCGCTGCATTCCGAAATCCACGTCACGTCGATTTTCGTTACCCACGATCAGGAAGAGGCGCTGGAAGTGGCCAACCGGGTGGTGGTGATGGACAAGGGCCGCATCGAGCAGATCGGCACGCCGGGTGAGGTCTATGACCATCCCGCCACCGCCTTCGTGCACGGCTTCATCGGCGAGTCGATCGTGCTGCCGGTGGATATCAGCGACGGCTGCGTCCGGCTCGGCGGCAAGGCGCTGAATATCGCGGCGAACGGCGCGGCTGCCGGCGCATCGAAATTGTTCGTCCGTCGCCATGACATGCAGATCGGCCCGGCTGGCAGCGGTGCGCTTGAGGGCGCGGTACAGCGGGTCCGATCGTTCGGCCCGATCCAGCGCGCGGAAATCGCTTTGTCGGCCGGCGAGTGCGCCACCGTGATTGAGATCGACGCGCCCCGGGATCGGGAACTGCAGACAGGCGATATCGTCGGACTGCAACCCCGACGCTACCGGATTTTCGCTGGGCAAGATTAGCCGCCCGATTCCAAAAGTCCCCGCCGTTCACCATTCAGCCACTGTTGGTATGCAACAACCGCCTTTCATTTGGGGATTTCGAATCATGCGCGCGGCGGTCGCAATTATCTTGCTTTTGGCGTTGGGCGGCTGCGCGGGGGAGGTTCCTGCGCCCGATCAGCCGACCATGTATCTCAACATGGCCAATGGCGGCGCCAAGCTCGATCCGCAGGCCGCGGCCTCGATGATCTCGCTCTACCGGCAGAACAACGGGCTCGGCGGCGTTGCGGTGGATCCCGATCTCATGAAGCTTGCGGAATCGCAGTCGCAGGTGATGGCAAGCCGCAACAAGCTCGACCACGACGTCAAGGCGCCGCTGACCAAGCGCCTGAACGCATCGGGATATCCGGCGACGCTGGCGGTGGAAAATGTGTCGGCCGGATATCACACCCTGGCGGAAGCGTTTTCAGGCTGGCGCGACTCGCCCCCGCACCGGGCGAATATGCTGAAAAACGGTGTCACAAAATTGGGCATCGCGGCGAGCTATGCTCCGAATACCAAATACAAGGTATTCTGGACGCTCATTCTGGCATCAGCCGAGCCGCGATAAACTGGGCGTGATCGCAGTTCGGTCACCGTGCTGATTGACGTCATCGCGAACTGACGCCACGGTACCGTCAGTTTTAATAGTTTGATCGATGTCATGATGGATACTTCCAATCCTGCGCCAGCTACCACGCCTGCGGATGCGCAACGCGTGCTTGTTCTACAGGGCGGCGGCGCGCTCGGCTCCTATCAGGCCGGCGCCTACCAGGCGCTGTGTCACCACGATTTTGAGCCGGAATGGATTGCCGGCATCTCGATCGGCGCCATCAACGCCGCGATCATCGCCGGTAATCCGCGCGAAAAACGGGTGGAGCGCCTCAAGGAATTCTGGCAGACGGTCTCGTCCCCGGTCTCGTGGAATCCCGTTGTGAAAGGCGACCGCGCGCGGTCCTTGTTCAATGAAACCAGCGCCGCTTTGATTGCGACCTTCGGCGTTCCCGGCTTTTTCACGCCGCGAATTCCCCCGGCGCCGCTTTGGCCGCAGGGCAGCCCACAATCGCAGAGCTATTACGACACCGCGCCGCTTAAAAAAACACTGGAGCGCGTGGTCGATTTCGACCGGATCAACGACCTGAAGACCCGGCTCAGCGTCGGCGCGGTGAGCGTGACCAGCGGAAATTTCAAGTATTTCGATAATTTCGAATTCAGGAAGCTGGGCAAGAAAATTGGACCTGAACACATCATGGCCTCCGGCGCGTTGCCGCCGGGCTTTCCTTCCGTCGAAATTGACGGCGAGCATTTTTGGGACGGTGGCATCGCCACCAACACGCCGCTCGATTATGTGCTGGATGCAGAGGCCACCCGCGATCTCCTGATCTTCCAGGTCGACCTGTTCAGCGCGCGCGGGCCGCTGCCGATTTCGCTGCTCGAGGCGGCCGAACGCGAGAAAGACATTCGCTTTTCCAGCCGCACCCGCATGAATACCGACAAGAACAGGCAGATTCACAACGCCCGCAAGGCGTTGCGCGAATTGATCGGGAAGTTGCCGGATTATCTGAAGAACGATCCCTCGGTTGAGCTTCTGCGCGAAGCCGCCAGGGAAAGCACGGTTACGGTGGTGCACCTGATCTACCGCAGCAAGAATTACGAATCGTCCTCCAAGGACTACGATTTTTCACGTGTCGGCATGGTCGAGCATTGGGAAGCGGGCGTGCGCGACGTTCATCTGTCGATGCGTCACGAAGATTGGCTGGAGCGGCCGCAATCCGGCGAGACCATGATGACTTACGATCTCACGGGCGAGGGCACCAAAAACCCCGACGGCAAACAGGAGTAAATGAAAATGGGTACGTTGACAGGCAAGACCGCTGTGGTGACCGGCTCGACCAGCGGCATTGGACTGGCGTATGCGCGCGCCTTTGCAGGTGCCGGCGCCAATATCGTTCTCAACGGCATGGGTGCGCCCGCCGACATCGAGAAGGAGCGGGCCGCCATCGAGAGCGACTTCAAGGTCAAGGCGGTTCATTCGCCCGCCGACATGACCAAGCCCGCGGAAATCGCCGGCATGATCGCGCTCGGCCAAAACACCTTCGGCTCGGTCGACGTTCTCGTCAACAATGCCGGTATCCAATTCGTGTCGCCGATCGAGGAGTTTCCGCCCGAGAAATGGGAAGCGATCATCGCCATCAACCTGTCGTCTGCGTTTTACGGTATCCGCGCCGCGGTGCCCGGCATGAAGAAACGCGGCTGGGGCCGCATCATCAACACCGCCTCGGCGCATTCGCTGGTGGCCTCGCCGTTCAAGTCGGCCTATGTGTCGGCCAAGCACGGCATCGCCGGCCTCACCAAGACCGTGGCGTTGGAACTCGCGACCTTCAAGATCACTTGCAACTGCATCAGCCCGGGCTATGTCTGGACGCCGCTGGTCGAGCATCAAATTCCGGAGACCATGAAGGCGCGCAATTTGACCAAGGAGCAGGTCATCCACGACGTGCTCCTGGAAGCACAGCCGACCAAGGAATTCGTCACCTCCGAGCAGGTCGCAGCACTGGCGCTGTTTCTCTGCGGCGACGACGCAGCCCAAATCACCGGCGCCAACCTGTCGATCGACGGCGGCTGGACCGCGGAGTAAGGGATATGCCTCATGGTGAGGAGGCGCACTTGCGCCGTCTCGAACCATGAGCCGGAGTGAATCTCATCCTTCGAGACGCGGCCAAGTGGCTGCTCCTTCAGGATGAGGTGGACGCTGCGGCCTTCCCGAACGCCAGCACGTGAAGGCCGAGCCGCTTCCGCACGATCCAGAACAGCAGCACGGTCTCGAACACCAGCGAGATCGAGGTCGCCGCGGCGGCGCCGTGACCGCCGAAGCGGGGCACCAGCGCCATGCACAGCACCACGTTCATGGCGAAGGCCAGCGCGTAGGCCAGCGCGCAGATGTGCTGATGGCCAAGCATGTTGAGCAGCCGCTCCACCGGGCCGATCGCGGAGCGCACCACGAGGCCAATGGCCGCGACGAACATGATGTCGTAGCCGACGACGAATTGCGGTCCGAACAGCCACAGCAGCGGCTTGCCCATCGCCAGCAGCAGGATGGTTGCCGCGAGGGACGGCCAGAACGTCCATTTGATCGCATGCGCGACATAGGCAGACAGCCGCGCTCTGTCGCCGCTGGCGTGATATTCGGCAAAGCGGTGCGCTGTTGTCGCCGACATCGCGTAGTGAATGAACGATACCAGCGCCAGCGTCTTGACCACGGCGAAATAGACGCCGACCTCTTCGGATGAACGAAATTGCTGCAGCACCAGCACGTCGGTGTAGGACAGCAGCAGATAGAAACTTTCCACCATCAGGATCGGCAGCGAGATCGCCAGCCATCCGCGGAAATCGTAAGCCTTCGGGCCAGGCTTGATATGGCGGCCGAGCCGGCGGTTCAGCACGATCATCTGTCCGATCATGGCGATCCACACCGCCGCCGCACTGGCGAGCATCGCAGGCGTCGCGCCGAGATCGAAGCCGAGCGCGAAGGCGCCCGCGGTAAAGCCGATGATCAGCGACTGCCGCACGATGAACTGCGGCATCAATCCGAGCCGCATCCAGTCGTGCGAGCGCGCGATGCCGTCCTGGGTGTTGGCAACCACGAAGGCGGGCAGCGTGAGACAGCCGATGAAAAGCGGTGTGATCGCGTTGGCGTCGATCCACGGCGACAGCCCGTCCACGACAATCGCCAGCAGCACCGAGACCAGTGCGGAAACGGCAAACGTCATCCAGCGGCTGCCGGAAAGAAATCCGCGCAGCAATTCGTGTTCGCCGCAGGCGCGATATTCCGGAATGATTTTCTGCGCGGACGCCGAGATGCCGAAATCCATCATGCTGCCGAGCAGCAGCACCCAGGTCCAGACATAGACATAGACGCCGTAATCCGAACCGCCAATCCAGCGCGCCAGCAGGATCTGCGAAAGATAGGCCAGCGCCGCGCTGATGACGCGGATGATGAAAATCGTGCCGGCCAGCCGCTTGGTCAGGGATGCTTCTCCGGAGCCACCAAGCATCGATCGCAGCCGCGCCATCACGCCTGCGGGCGGAACTGTCGTGGATGGTGCGTCCGTCACGCTCACGGCGGTAAATCCTGAAACAGCGCCGCGTGGTGCGGCGACCATTCGGCCTATCAACTATTCGTTAAGATTAGGTTGGGTGGGAGCCGCCGCCAAGCGTCGTCCCGGCGAATGCCGGCAACCCATAATTCGGCGATGGTGCTTGTGGAAGGTGTCTGCCCACGGCTTGAACGCGAGTCCGCGCCGCCGCGATGAGCGCAATTGCGCTCACGCTGGGATCCCGGCGGTTCGCCGGGACGACGCGGGGTCAATTCAGATTGATATTGAATTCGTAGGCGCGGTCGCCGCCGACCAGCGTCAATTTGAGCGCCGCACCTTCGGGCTTGGCGCCCGGAGGCAGGCCGTCGAGCTCGAAGCTGAAGCGCTTGACCCCGGGCGGGCTCGGTTCGAGCAATGTCGGCACCGGCAGCGCCCAGTCCGGCGTCGGCCCTTCGACAAACAGGCTGACCTCCCTGGTGTCCGATGTCGCCACATCGACCAGAACCGAGGATTTGCCGTCGCGCTTGACGTCGCGGATGGTCAGCGGATTGGGATCGCCGATACTGGCTGGCTTCGGCACCGTGTCGAGGGCTGCGAACAGTGCGCTGTCTTCGGTGCTCGCCACGCTGGCGAAGGCGAGTTCGGCAATGGCTTCGACGGGAATGCAGAGCTTCTCGCAGACCGCGTAATTGATGTCGGCGCGAAGCGTCACCGGCTTGTCGGCATTTTTCGCAACGATCCGCAATGGCAGCACGATCTGGTTCTTGTAGCCCAGCGAGTGGCCGCCGGCGCCGTCGTCGAATTTGGTCGGCGCCGGCCACAGGATGGTCACAGCTTCGATATTTTCCGATTTGGAGAAGTCGAAGCGCGGCGGCACGCCGGAATCGCCGGGCGTCCGCCAGTAGGTTTTCCATCCCGGTTGAAGCTGGAAGGCGATGCCGCCGAGCAGCACCGCGCCGCTGCGCGAACCCGCCAGCAGCCGGACCGCGGAATGTCCGTCCCGCTGCCACGGCGACGCATCCTGGGCGCGAGCGCCGATCGCCAGGCACGATGCAACTATGGTTGTGGCCAGGCCGAGTGCGGCACGCATGGGAACTTTGGCGATCATGGGAGGTCTTTACAGGCAAGCGGGACCGTAAACCATTGAATTGCTTGTGATGTAATTTCTGGGTGCGGCGCCAAGCTTGATTGACAGAACCGGCACCCAATATCAGGATGTGTACCAACACGAGAGTCCGATGCGGATGGACCCTGAAGGCAAAAAACCAAGGACTGTTCGCCGCAAGGCCGCCGGCATGGGCGACAATTCGGCGGGTGACGGCTATCTCGACGGCCAGCTGCTGATCGCCATGCCCGTGATGGGAGATCCGCGCTTCGAGCGTTCCGTGATCTATCTCTGCGCGCATTCCTCCGAAGGCGCCATGGGCATCATCGTCAATCGTCCGGCGGGCAGTATCGATTTTCCCGAATTGCTGGTACAACTCGACATCATCGAGAAGGCCGACCAGATCAAGCTGCCGGAAAACGCCGGAACCATGAAGGTACTCAAGGGCGGCCCGGTCGACACCGGCCGCGGCTTCGTGCTGCATTCGAGCGATTTCTTCATCAAGGATGCGACCTTGAGAATCGACGACGGAATCTGCCTGACCGCGACGGTCGATATACTCAAGGCGATTGCGAAGGGCGCCGGGCCGAAGCACGCCATCCTGGCGCTGGGCTATGCCGGCTGGGAAGCCGGGCAACTGGAAAACGAGATCCAGGACAACGGCTGGCTGCACTGCGATGCCGATCCGGATCTGGTGTTCGGCGGCGACGTCGAGGAAAAATACCTGCGGGCGCTGCGCAAGATCGGGGTCGATCCGGGCATGCTGTCGAACGAAGCAGGGCACGCGTAGAGCGTTTCCAGGCCGGCGTTTCACAAAAACGGCACGTCGTCCCCGGCGCACGAGTGTGAATCTCTGACCTCATCCTGAGGAGCGCGCCTTGCGCGCGTCTCGAAGGATGGCCGCGAGTCCGCGCTTTGCGTCCATCCTTCGAGACGCTTGCTTCGCAAGCTCCTCAGGATGAGGGCGGAGATATATTCACAACGTCGAAGGCCGGGACGACGAAGTGTTTTTCCCTTACTCCGCTGCCTGCTGCGCCACGGTCGGCGCGGTGCCGGCGACCGTGGCGCGGCGCATGTCGCGCGGCTGCGACTGATCGTAACGCCGCACCCGGTGCATGGTCTGGCGGTTGTCCCACATCACAAGGTCATGCAGCGTCCATTTGTGGACGTAGACGAATTCGCGCTGGGTGGCGTGCTCGTTGAGGTCGCGCAGCAATACCCGCGCCTCCGGCACCGTCATGCCGACGATGCCGCCGGCGTGCGACGACAGATACAGCGACTTGCGGCCATGCACCGGATGCGTCCGCACCAGCCGCTGCAGCACCGGCTTGAACAGTTGCTTTTCTTCCTCGGTGTAATCGAGAAAACCCAGCGAGCCGCGCGAATACATCAGCGAATGCTCGCAGATCATGTCCTCGATCTCGGCCTTGGTGTCGTGGTCGAGCGCGTCATAGGCCGCACGCATGTCGGCAAATTCGGTATTGCCGCCCTTGGGGTTCACCACCCGCGCCGACAGCAGCGAAAATTTTGCCGGAATGGGACGGAACGAACTGTCGGAATGCCACAGGCAGTTACCGAGATTGAACAGATGAACACGGCTGTCGCGCGGTAGCGGCCTGCCGTCCTTGTCGAGGTTGGAAACATCGTTAAGGCCGGTGCTAAGCCGGGAATCCTGTGGTTTGACGATATTGCCGCCGCGCGGATTCTCGCGCTCGCCGAAATTCAGCGCGAACGCCATCTGCTGCTCGTCGGTAATGTCCTGATTGCGGAACAGCAGCACGGCGTATTTGTCCATGCCGGCCTCGATGTCGGCGGCTTCCTGCGGCGTCAGCGGCTGTCGCAAATCGGCGCCGGAAACTTCACCGAAGAAATGCGAGTGTAGCTGCCGGATCGAGACAGTCATGACGTTTCTCCTGATCGAGGGATGCGGTTGATCCGCCCTCATTGCGTAAAAAACTACTCCCTGATGGTGCGATGTCAACCGGCTCTGCGGGTCATGTCGGCGGATGGCGCGAAGCTCCGTCAAGAAACTGCGCCGCTATCTTTGTCACTTCGTCCCAGGATTTGGCCAGGTGCACGGCACCTGCTTCACGGAGCTTGAGTTGATGGCCCTCGCGAATATGCGAGGCTGCGCACAGGCCCACAGCCGTCATGCCCGCAGCCACGGCCGCCTTGATGCCGCTCGTGCTGTCTTCGATGACGAGGCATGATTTGGGGCTCACCCCCAGTCTGTCGGCAGCGAGCAAAAATATGTCTGGGTGCGGCTTCCCGCGCGACACCATATCCGCGCTGAATACGCTGCGGCCGAATTTGTCTGTGAGATCGAGGATCGAGAGACAGAGCTGCAAACGATCGATCGAACTGGAGGACGCGATGCATCGGGGCACGTCGGAGAACGTCTGAATGAACTTGCTGGCCCCGCTTACCTCCGTGAGGTCGGTACGAAATCGATCAAGAATCGCGAGCTTGAGATCGTCCGAGAAACTCCACGGTAGCGGCTTGCCTACCGCAGACTCGATCGCCGCAATGGCATCGTCCCATCGTCGCCCGGAGTAGTGTTCAAGTGCGTCCTCGAGACTTGTCGCGTGACCAAGATCAGTGATGAATTCCGCCAGCACGGTGTTAGCCAGCGCCTCGCTGTCAGCGATCACGCCGTCAAAATCGAAAATCAATGCACTCAATTTGAAGCCCCAACGCGAATATGGACCCGGCCATAATGCATCTATCCATGGGCTGGAGCGGTTGTCGCTGAACAAATTCTTTCACGTTGTGTCAACCGGCCTAAAGCCCAACTCACGCATTCCGCGCCATCAGGCCGCCGTCCACCGGGATGATCGCGCCGGTCAGGAATGAAGCCGCGGGCAGGCAGAGGCTCAGCGTCATGTGGGCGACCTCCTCGGGGTCGCCGTAGCGGCCGAGTGCGGTTCGGCGTCGTGCATAGATCGCCTTGTGGTCGTCGCTGATGCGTGCCGTCATGCCAGTGGTGATCGGGCCGGGGCAGATGCAGTTCACGGTGATGCCGTCACGGCCGAGTTCGACCGCGAGCGAACGCGTCAATCCAACCACGCCCGCCTTCGCCGCCGAATAGGGGCTGTGCAAAGCGGTGGCGCCGAGCGCCTCGGTGGAGGCGATATTGACGATGCGTGGGGATTTCGATTTGCGCAAATATGGCAGCGCGGCGCGGATCACCCGCGGATGCGCCGTCAGCATCACGGCAAGCCCCTTTGCCCATGCCTCCTCATAGCCATCATCGTCGATCGCCACTCGCACCGAAATGCCTGCATTATTGACGACAATGTCGAGCCCGCCGAAATGCGCGGCGATATCGTTCACGACAACGTTGACGTCATCGTGATTGGCCACATCGAGCGTCCAGGCTTTTGCAATCTCGCCCTTGGCGACGATCTCGTCAGCAACCGCTTGCGCGCCATCCGCACTAAAATCGGTGACCGCCACCTTGGCGCCTTCGGCCGCGAACACCCGCGCCGTGGCGCGGCCCATGCCACCGGCCGCACCGGTGACGAGAACGGTCAATCCCGCGACTGAGCGGCTGAGTTGTTTGAAATCGGACATGGAATACTCGCTGAAGCTGTCGTGCACTGCAGGATTGACAAGGCTGGCACCGATCTCCAGAGAGGTCAAACAATGCAAAAAAGGATCGCGGGGAGATGAACGAACTGGATTTCAGCGCAAAGCAGGTTCTTGTCGTTGGTGGCTCCAGCGGCATCGGCAACGGCGTCGCGCAAGCGTTCCGGGCCAAGGGCGCGCGCGTGCATGTCTGCGGCACCCGCGCGAGTGCGGGCGACTATTCAGTGAGCGAGGGTTCGGATCTTGCGGGTCTGAATTACGCTCAGCTTGACGTCAACGATACCAAGGCGATCGAAAATTTTAAGCCGACGTTCGACCGGCTCGATGTGCTGGTGCTGGCGCAGGGGGCGGTGATCTACCGGCGCGGCGAATTCGAAATGTCGGGATTTCGTCATGTGCTGGAGGTCAATCTGATCAGCCTGATGGCGTGCGCGACCCGATTTCATCAGATGCTCGGTGCGGCCAGCGGTTCGCTCATCATTGTCAGTTCGACCGCCGCCTATCATTCGACCAAGGGCAATCCGGCCTACAACGCCTCGAAGACCGGCGCCGTCGGATTGACCCGGACGCTCGGCGAGGCGTGGGCCGAGGATGGCATCCGCGTCAACGGCATCGCGCCCGGCCTCGTCGATACCAAGATGACCAAGGTGACGACGGAAAATCCGAAGCGGCTCGAGGGCGCGATCGGGCGGATACCGCTGAAACGGCTGGGAACACCGGCCGACATGGCGGGCGCCGCGCTGTTCCTGGCGTCGCCGCTTGCGGCCTATATCGTCGGTCAAACCCTGGTGGTCGACGGCGGTTTGATTCTCTGAAGGATCGCATTCGCCTTTGGCCAAGGCGTATCGACGCATTACCGGAACCGGAACGGGCCTTATCGGTTAGCTCACCGAGAATCATCTCAAGGCGCGTATTTCGCAAGGCGCGTAACAAGGAGTGAGCGCGATGGACAAGGATCGAATTGCCGGCTCGGCAAAGGATATTGCCGGTAAAGTCGAAGGCACTGTCGGCGATATGGCAGGCGACGCTCAAGCGCAGGCTGCGGGCCGTGTCCGCGAGGCCGCCGGCACGGTGCAGAATCTGTACGGCCAGGCCAAGGATGCCGCGCGCGACGCCGGCGATGCCGCGGCCAGCTACGCCAAGGACGCCTACGAGAACAGCGGCGATACCCTCCGCGAGGGTTCGGAAGTCGTGGCGAAAAAGGTGCAGGATAATCCGCTCGGCGCGCTGTTGATCGCAGGCGGCATCGGCTTTGCATTGGCGATGCTGATGACCCGTCCGCCGCGTCGCCCACCGCAGCGCTGGCGGTATTACGGCTGAGCAATCACGGACTCCTCATCCTGAG
>DATHHQ010000403.1:0-5495 GCA_035490095.1 Bradyrhizobium sp. | reverse complement strand
TTTTCGACATGATCGCAGCGGGAGCAATCGAACGTTCGAAGTTCAAATCCGGTGGGTCCTGGCAAGATGCGCGCAAGCGTCATGCGCGTTTGGCATTTTGGGCAGCGAAGTCGCTGAATGGCAAGCAGCGGTATTGCGGCTGGAAAATCGACCATGGTTCTCCACCTCGGATCGGGCATGAGCGTAAAATGCTCGGTCACCGGTAGGTACCCAGGGATGGCGGTGACGAATCAACACTGCGCTTCGGGTTCCGGAGGCGCTGGTCAATAGTGGTCAATCTTCGAAATAAAAGGGAACCTACCGCCTGTCGCTCTACGCACGGTCATCGTGCGAAGCGTCATCCGACATCCTGGCGGCTTGGTCCGCCATCGAATGCCATTGCGTTGCGAGTTCCTGCCATTCGTGTTCGGTGGTTTGATCGGATGCGTGCTCGGCGCATTTCTCGCAACCCGCCGCCTTCAGGTGGTACTTCTCAGACAACTCGAACTCGGGGACGCTTTGAAATGCGGGCATTCTGCCGCTCCCTGAAAAGGCGGGAGCACAACACTCTCAGTCGCCGGTAAAAGCCGGGTACACTGCGGCGATGGTTCGATCTACAATCTTGCAGCGCGGGGCGCAGTTCAATATTGCTCAAACTCGACGGTTCGCCTGACGATGGTCAGCCACTCAGCCGGTCCGTGCGAACTTGATGGTTGAGACAGGCCATTTTCCGTCGTGGCCCGCGACAGAGATTCGCACGCCGTGCAATTCGTCAAGCCAGACGTTCTCCACCGTCCCGGACCTACCGTCGGTAAGGATCACCGCCTTGCCGACAAGCTCGGACTGCACCTCATCGAACGCGCCGAGGATTGTTGAGGCACGGAGCTTCACGGCCGGCATGGTTGCCTCCGAAGCCAGGCCCGCACGTTCACGCGGGTCGGGTTTTGCGAGCTTGGCCTCGTCGCGATCGATCCGGTCGGCGAGCCAATTCCACTTTAGCGCCATGGTCGCAGCTTGTTTGCGCCGCTCAATTGAAACATCGAGGGTCTTTCCAAGCAGCTGGCTTTGCCTGGCGTAGACTCTGCACTTTGCCGAGGTAATCATGGCTACACCCTTCTGGAACGCGGGAGGGAAGCAGCGCTCACTGTCACCGAACACAACCGGGCGGCGATCGAATCAGCCTGCTCCCGCTTTATGTCCAGAACGCGACCCGATGGAACTCGGACGGCCGGGCCGATCGACGCAGAAGCGGGACCGCCCTGCCCTTTGCGAGAGGCGCAATGATGCGGTGCTTACGGCGTGTCGACGAAAGTCAGGCCGATCCGGTTCTTCTGAATCCAGGCAACCCGGCACTCGCGGACCGAGGAGTCGCTCGCCATCACCAGGCGAAAGCGTGGGGGTACGAACGCCGGGTTCTCAATATCGATGGCGGCGCCTTCGGGCGAGATATTTCGCACGATGCAGCTCATCACGGAGCCGCCCGCCGACACGTAAGCCGGTTCGTCGATTTCGGTCCGTGGGTGCTTGCGCTTCTCTTCCATCGACGTCGGCCTTTGCCCAATTGTGCAGCAACGCTAGCGGGAAACATTAAACAATATGGTTCTATCGCTCCGCGTCCGGTCTAACCCAACACAAGCTGCGCGCTCGCGAGACTCGTCGCACGCGAACATGCCAATGGCCGCAATCTGCAGTGGCTCGGTCCCCCCGGAGCGAAGGATCGCGCCGTTCTCATTTGCGCGCAGGTGCCCCGCGTATCGGCGGGCTTCCGTTCGTCGCGTCGACAGGGTAGCTTTCGCGGCATTGTCGGTGCGTAGGCGCGACGCCCGCTAAAAAACGAACATGCGCCAAGGGGAAACGCCATGTTCGAGATACTCGATCGACGCACGAGTCTGACCGGCAACCAACTCAAGATCCTAGCCGCGGCCATTATCGGCGACGCATTGGAATTCTTCGACTACTTCCTGATCGGCTTTGTGCTCGCCTTCCTGATCGGCCCGTGGAAGCTGACGTTCGGACAGTCGGCTGTCGTGCTTTTGAGCTCAGGTGTCGGCGCCATCATCGGCGCCTATGTCTGGGGCTGGCTCGCCGACCGCATCGGCCGCCGCAAGGTCTTTATCGGCACCGTGCTCAATTTCTCCATCGCCACCGGCCTGCTTTACTTCACGCCTGACAATGGCTGGATTTATCTCGCGATCATGCGCTTCTTCGTGGGCGTCGGCGTCGGCGGGCTCTATTGCGTGGATCTGCCACTGGTGCAGGAGTTCATGCCGTCCTCCAAGCGTGGCTGGGTCGGCGGTCTCGTGACCTGCGTCATCCCGTTGGGCGTCGGGCTCGGTGCTGTGATGGGCGCCCTGGTGGGATCCGGTGAGTGGCGGCTGTTGTTCGCGGTCGGCGTGCTGCCCGCGTTACTCGTGCTGCTGGTTCGGCTTTGGGTGCCGGAATCGCCACGCTGGCTTTGCCGGCAAGGCCGTTACGAGGAGGCGCGCCAGTCGCTCGCCTGGGCGCTGCAGATGGAACCGACCGCCCTGCCATTGCCGACGGCCGCCGACGCCGGCCCGATCATCAAGAGCAACTGGCTCGACCTCTTCAAATATCCGCGCAGCCTGATCGTCTCGTGGCTCGGCAATGCCGGCGCGCAAACCGGCGTCTATGGCATCACGCTTTGGGCGCCGTCGCTGTTCGTGATTTTGCTGAAGGTAACCCCGCAGGAAGCCGCCAAGATGATGATCCTGCTCAGCGTGGTTGGCTTCATCGGCCGCCTCTCCTTCTCGTTCTTCTCGGAACTGATGGGACGGCGCAACGCGGGCGGCCTGCTCGGCTTGGGCGCGGGCGTCCTGACCATCGTGGCAGGCCAGTACTACGACGCCACGCTGTTTGGCGTATCGGCTTTTTGGCTGATCCTGGCGGTGGCCTTCTTCTTCGCCGACGGCGGTTTCGCCATTGTCGGCCCCTATGCGGCGGAGGTCTGGCCCTCGCACCTGCGAACTTCGGGCATGGGCTCGGCCTATGGCTTCGGCGGCATCGGCAAGATCATTGGTCCGCTCGGCCTCGCCCTGATCGTAGGCTCAAACAACTACCTCAAGCCCGATGTGCCGCTGCCCCAGATTCCGACAGCCTTCATCTATCTCGGCTGCTGGTTCCTGATGGCCGGCGCGGTATATTACTTCCTCGGGATCGAGACCCGGGGCAAGTCGATCGAGCAGATCGACAAGGAACTGGCCGAGGGGCTTGATCTATCCACCGCCGCGACCGCAGCACGACGAGCCTAGCCTTGGATACGATGATCGCAACTTCTGCCGACCTCGCGGGAGACCAGACCGTGATCTCCCGCGCCGAGGCCGTCCGTCCGGCCGTCGGCGCCGCCTCGAACGAGATCGAGAGCACGCGCCGGCTGCCGCCAGCGCTGCTCGACAAGCTCCATGAGGCGCGGCTGTTTCGATTGCTGCTGCCGCGCTCATCTGACGGGATCGAGACCGACCCCGTCACCTTCTTCCATGTGATCGAGACCATTGCCCGAGCCGACGCTTCGACGGCCTGGTGCCTGAGCCAGGCCGGTGGCTGCGCGATGGCGGCGGCTTATCTCGACCTGCCGGTGGCGCATGCGATCTTCGGCAACGACCCGCGCGCGGTGCTCGCCTGGGGTCCCGGTCCCAAGGTCAGGGCGGTCGAGTGCGAGGGTGGCTACAAGGTTACGGGCGTATGGTCCTTCGCTTCGGGCGGCCGCCACGCCACCTGGCTCGGCGCCCATTGCCCGATCTACGCCGCCGACGGCTCGCCGAAACGCGACGTCAACGGCGAACAGCAGGAGCGGACCATGCTGGTGCGCACCGAGGATGCGCAGTGGACCGACATCTGGAACACGGTCGGCCTGCGCGGCACGGCCAGCGACCAGTTTGCGCTGGACGACTTCTTTGTTCGATCAGACCATTCGATCACCCGCGAATTCGATCGGGAGTGTCGCGAGAGCGGCCCGCTCTACCGGATGGGTTCCGGCACCTGTTACCAGGTAGGCTTCGCCGGCGTCGCCTGCGGTATCGCCCGCGGCGCGCTCGACAGCTTCCTCGATGTCGCACGCAACAAGGTGCCGCGCGGAACCAAAAGCCCGCTGCGCGACAATGCGGTGGTGCAGTCCAATCTGGCCCAGGCCGAAGTCAACCTGCGCGCGGCGCGCGGCTACGTGCTGCAGTCGATGGCCGACACCTGGAAAGCGCTCACCGCCGGCGCCACCATCACGGTGGCGCAGCGCATCAATATCCGGATGGCCGCGACCCACGCCATCCACAAGGCGCGCGAGGCGGTCGACTTCACCTACAATGCCGCGGGCGCCACCGCGATCTTCGAGAACCATCCACTGGAACGCCGCTTCCGCGACATCCACACCGTAACCCAGCAGTTGCAGGGCCAGCTCAGGCATTTTGAAACCGTCGGTGCCTGGATGATGGGCGCCGATGCCGACCTCACCTTCGTCTAACAGGAGAAACCCCATGCCACTCGGCGGACTGCAGCACTACACCATCGAACCCTCTGATCTGGAGCGTACCAAGGATTTCTATTGCGACGTGCTGGGGCTGGAGAATGGCGATCGGCCGCCGCTCGACTTCCCCGGCTACTGGCTTTATTCGGGCGGCCAAGCCACCGTGCATCTGATGGGCACGCGCAAGCCGCGCGAAGGCATCGTGGTGCGTGGCACCGAGAAAAAGTATGAAGACACCGGCCGCCTCGACCACATCGCCTTTGCGGCGTCCGATGTCGACGGTGTGCGCAAGCGCCTGCAGTCCAGAGGCGTGAAATTCCGCGAGAGCATCGTGCCGCGTACCGGCGACACCCAATTCTTCTTCTACGATCCCGACGGCGTCGGCGTGGAGCTGAATTTCGCCAAGGCGTAACGCGCCGCTATCCTGCTATTTGCCGATATCCCGGCCAGCGAGCCGCTGGCCGACAGCGGTTGATCGGCGCGCTCCGGGACCAAAAGCCCGGCGCTGCGGGGGCAGAATTGTGGCACAACGCAATTCGAATTCTGCCGCGAGCCATTGTCACGAATTCGAAGGCTCGCACCGCCCTGCCCCACCCTGTTGTGAATATTGGACTTGAAAAGGCCATCGCAACGGAATGATTCCAGTGTGGTTTTGGTCGGTTGGTTCCCGACGGACTCAACTGCACTCATGAAGCGAACTTCTGAACCAACACACCAAGTTCCCGACAAGGTCATGACCCAGCCATCTCGCGGGCGCGAAATGGTCAGTGTTTCTTCAATTTTGCATGCCGAGTTGAAGGGCCGCGCCGCCGCGGCAGGATAGCCGGGTGCCGCGCCTACAACCTACCCAGGGCATGCGCGCCCGGCTATTCTCGCCGTCTCATTAGCCGCGCGGCTAGAGGCATGATCCGGAAAAGCATGCCCTCGGACTTGATCCGAGGGTGGATACCGGTTTTCCCTCGGGACAAACGCGAAGCGTTTGCCCGGAGATCATGCTCAAACAAAAAGATAGAGCGGGATGACGATTCGAAGAAAAGTCATC
>DATHHQ010000402.1:0-2799 GCA_035490095.1 Bradyrhizobium sp. | reverse complement strand
GGACCCTAGCAAGCCTGCCCGGTTCGGGGAACGGTCCGGGGTTCCGACAGGCGGGTTCTACAATGTGATAGGCTGCTTCGATGGACACTGCACAAATCAAGGACTGGCACGCCCACGTCTACTTCGACGCCGCCTCGCGGGATTCGGCCTGGGCGCTGCGCGAGCGCATCGAAAAAAGCTTCGACATCGAGATGGGCCGCTTCCACGAGAAGCCGGTCGGGCCGCATCCGATGTTCAGCTACCAGGTGGCGTTCAAGAACGACAAGCTTGCGCCGCTGATCTCCTGGCTGACGCTGAACCACGGCGACCTCACCGTGTTCATCCATCCCAATACCGGCCACGACCTCGAAGACCATCGCGACCGCGCGGTGTGGATCGGCAAGTCGGTGCCGCTGGTGCTCGACATCTTCACCAAGAAGAAGGACTGACGAATGGATTCGCTTCTGCCGCTGGCAAAGAAAGTCGGCGAGAAACTGAAGGCGCGCAAGGAGACGGTCGGCGTGTCCGAATCGTCGGCCGGCGGCCTGATCTCGGCCGTGCTGCTGGCCGTGCCCGGCGCCTCGGCCTACTTCATGGGCGGCGCCGTGGTCTATACCCGCCCGGCAGGCGAGGCCTTCCTGACCGCGACCAAGGAAAAGCGCGCCGGCATCCGTTCCTCCTCCGAACCATGGGCGACGCTCGCGGCTGAACTCGTCCGCGAACGGCTGAACACGACCTGGGGCCTCGCCGAAACCGGCGCCTCGGGACCGACCGGCAATTCCTATGGCGATCCCGCCGGCCACACCTGCGTCGCCGTCGTCGGCCCCAAGGGCAAGATGGCGCGCACCCTGCGCACGGGATCGAACGATCGCGTCGCCAACATGCGTGCCTTCGCGGCCGAGGCGCTGAAGCTGATGGACGAGCAGCTTTCCTAAACCACTCTCTGGTTTGCGGCGCCGGCGGGAGTTTCCGCAATTCGCGCAATTTCCGCTAGTGATTCGCCAATCAACGCGAAATTCGGTCCGCGTCACATCTGCCATGGCATTGATGTCGACTTGCATATGTTGCCCTCTTCGGGTCGATTCCCTTTATATAAGGTAACTTAAGATTATTACAAGTTTTTCTTAAGATTTATTAGCGAGTTTCTGCGCACCATGACGCGCAGAAACTCACCAACTGCCGGTTCATTTTGTCGGTGACTGCCTGACCGAAAGCAGGCGCCCACCCGGGCCAAGGCCCCTGGCGTGAGTTCGAATCGGAATTATTGCGCTCCGTAAGGGAGCCAAAAAATTGCGTGACTGGACTCCGAGCGCTGCTGGCAGTGCTGGCACTCCCGAAAGAGAAAGATCCTTCGCTGCGCCCGGGATGACAGCATTGCTGACATCCCGAGGCCAAAGGCCGAGCGACGCTTGCCTGCCGCCGGGGCGGCCTTCCAGCCGCGGCCATGCCGCCAATGCGACGTGTCGTCAGCAGTCCAGCAGCCTCGAAAATTTCAGTCGGCGTCGCTGTTCATCACCGCAGCGAGTACGACGCTCAGCCAGCCCAGGATGAAGGCCGTACCGCCCAGCGGGGCCACCGCGCCGAACCATCGTGGGCCACCGAAGGCGAGCGCATAAAGGGCGCCCGGGAAGAACACGCTGCCGGCGAGGAACAGGCACTGCGCGACGAGGGCGACGCGGCCATTCAGCATCGTGCCGCGGGCCAGGACGACCACCGCCAGGATCGCCAACGCATGGATCAGTTCGTACTGGCTGCCTGTCTGCAGCCACTCGCGCGCCTTGCGGCCGGCCTCGGTCGAGGGATCGACGCCATGGGCGGCAAAGGCGCCAACGGCGATCGCGATCGCCGCATTCAGTGCCGCGACGACGATCCAACCCTTTGCTGCGGCGGCGGCCACGGCCCCTACTGCCGCTGCGGCGGCCGTCCGCCTGCCGTCATGCCGCCGTCGGTCACCAGATCCTGCCCCGTCATGTAATTGGCATCCTCGGTGCAGAGGAACAGCACGTCGTTGGCGATGTCCTGCGCTTCGATAGTGGCACGATGCCGACCGCGCGCATATGGAAGCTGCCACCCTCCCAGGCAACAGCGGGCGCTATGCCGCAAGGAGCACGGCGCGACGGACCGACTGCGGCAGCGACACCTCCTTGAAGGCGCTTTTTTCATAGAGATAGTCCTCGCCAGACTCATCGATCACACGAATCTGACCGAGCCTCTCAGCGTTCCTGTCGGAAAGCGAGACATAGATCTTCCAACGCTCCAGTGAAGCCTCGTATCCGGTATTGTCGGGGCAAATGACGACCCGCTTTATCGCTCTAGCCATGACTTTTCTCACAAGAGACGTTTGATCTTGAATTCTCGCTTGCCGATCGAACCGGCTTCATACCAGTGAATCTCCACGCTTGACGACCCGGCCATTTCGAAGCCGTACAAGAGCAAAGCCCTTACGCTTGCGCCAGCGTGCACGGCCATAGAGCTTCCGAAGTCTGGCTATTTCCCTGATTCCGGTGCCGGCGGCGATGGTCTCAACGACTCGATATCGCCAAGAATTTCGAAGTGCATCCTCAAACCGTTTCAGATGCCGGCTTGGCGGTCAATTTCATCTGGAAGACAGGGCAAGCGGACCCGTGCCTAGCCTCGAGACATCTATGCTGTCCGAGACGCCAAGGGCACCTAAGACGACCGCTGCGGCGGCCGGCCGCCCGCGGTCATGCCGCCGTCGATCACCAGCTCCTGGCCGGTCATGTAGTTGGCGGCCTCGGTGCAGAGGAACAGCACGCCGTTGGCGATGTCCTGCGCCTCGCCGACGCGCGTGAGCGGCAC
>DATHHQ010000401.1:0-17461 GCA_035490095.1 Bradyrhizobium sp. | reverse complement strand
CGATGGTTGGGGTTCTTAAAAACCTCTAACCGCTCGAAAGGAGCGGGACAGCTGATGATCGCGATCGTTCTCATTGCCATGGCGGCCGGCTGCGCGTCGGCGCTGATGTTCGCCTCGATCGTCTCGGGCGCGCTGATCTCGCTGCTGCTGTTTTATCTGGCGCCTTTGCCACTGATGATGGCGGCGCTCGGATGGGGACCGCTCAGCGCCACCATCGGCGGCATCAGTGCGGCCACCGGTCTCGGCGCGATCTTTGGCCTTCCCTACTGCATCGCGTTTGTCCTCACGGTCGCGCTGCCCGCCTGGTGGCTTGGGCATCTCGCCCTGCTCGGGCGGCCCGCGGCCAATGGCGTCTCGTCCGGCAACGGCGCATCGCCGGCTGCGCCTGATCTGGAGTGGTACCCGGTCGGCCGCATCCTGATTTGGGTCACCGGCTTTGCCGCACTGACCACGATGGCAGCTCTGCTCACGCTTGGCACGGATGCGGCCACCATCACCGGCGCGCTGCGGCGGGGCTTGCTGCGGATCATCGGTCAGAGCGACCCGGCTACGTCAGCCGAAATCGAGCAAAGGATCGATGCATTGGTGAGCATCGCGCCGGCTGCCGCGGCACTCGTCGCCATGCTGACGCTGACGCTCAATCTCTGGCTCGCCGCGAAAATCACGGCGACATCGGCACGATTGCACCGGCCCTGGCCCGACCTGAAAAGCGCAGCGCTGCCGCCGATGACGCTCGCCGCATTGTGCGTTGCTATCGCCTTCTGTTTTGCCGGCGGGCTGCTTGCGATCCTGGGGCAGATTGTCACGGCAGCCTTGATGATGGCCTACGCCTTCACCGGCTTCGCGGTGCTGCATACGCTGACGCTGGCGTCGAAAAACCGCGCGATCTGGCTGTGCTGTACCTACGTCCTCGTGATGGTGATCGGCTGGCCCATTCTTCTGATGGTGGCTCTCGGTCTCGCCGACGCCATTTTCGGATTTCGTCAGCGCTACCTGCAGCGGAGGCCGCCGCCGATCCCCGCGTCCTGAACTCTCACTTTAGCTCAACCCGATAACTTCATCACCTCAAAGGAGAACGAACATGGAAGTCATTTTGCTGGAGCGCGTCGCCAAACTCGGCCAGATGGGCGAAGTCGTCCGCGTCAAGGACGGGTTTGCCCGCAATTTTCTGTTGAAGCGCGGCAAGGCGCTGCGCGCCACCTCGGACAATCGCGCCAAGTTCGACGGCATGAAGGCCGAGTTGGAGGCCCGCAACCTGCAAGCCAAGGGCGAGGCAACCAAGGTCGCGGAGAAGATCGACGGCCGCAACGTGATGGTGCTGCGTCAGGCTTCCGAAACCGGCCAGTTGTTCGGATCGGTCACGGTTCGCGACATCATCTCCTCGTTCGAGAGCGATGGCGTCACCATCGCCCGCAGCCAGGTCATGCTGGACGCCCCGATCAAGACCATCGGCAGGCACAAGATCGCCATCGCCGTGCATCCGGAAGTCGAGGTCGGCGTCACCGTGACGGTTGCGCGAAGTGCCGATGAGGCCGAACGCATCAACCGCGGCGAGGACATCTCCACCCGTCAGGAAGATCAGGACGCGGCCGCCGAAGCGCTCGCCGCCGCCGGCGAATTCTTCGACCCGGAAGCCCGCCGCGACGACGCGGAGCCGCAGGAAGACGCAGCTACCGACAAGTAACGCCGCCTTCTTGCGTCGCATTGACCCGTTCAAGCCCGGCCCTCTCAGGCCGGGCTTGGGATTTTGGCTGACACTTCGGCCGTAAGCATCGCAATCGACGCCAATGCGGTTGCTGTGTGTTTCTCAACTCCATCAATCAAACAAAAAACATCTGCGGCGACCACCGCGACCAGCCGTCCCGGCTTGATCACGCGCGCACGGCAGATCAGCCGATCGCCGGCCGCAGGCGACAACAAATTCAATTTGTATTCTGCGGTCAGCGCCGGCTGGCCGCGCGATGTCGCCGCGGCAATGGTCGTCGCATTGTCCACCAGGAAGGCGGTGACGCCGCCGTGGAACAAGCCATGCTGCTGCAACAGCTCGGGCCGCCGATCGACCGCCAGCGTGCATGACCCGCGCGCCAGTTCTGACAGCTCCGCACCGACATGGATCATGAATCCCTGCCGGCCGACGCTCTCGCGGATTCGCTTTGCGATCGGCGCGAAGTCCAAATCGAGATCCAGGTCGAGATTCACGCCAAGATTCACGTCGAGATCAGCAGTCATGATTTGGCTCCGGTTTTCTGAGCGGCGTCCGGCGCGACCAGCGCGCGGATGGCGCAGGCGATCAGAATGTCGGCCTGATGCCTCGGATCGGCAGGGTCGCGGCCCGACAGCCACGCGCGACAAAATATCTGCGCCGGACCAATGATCTGGCTGAAGAACAGCGTCGGCGTCATCAGTAACAGTTCGCCGCGCGCGATCAGCGGCGCGCACCACGCCTTGATGCCTTCGGCCAGACGCGAATTCTGCGCCCGCTGCGCGTCCCGCAGATCTTCGGTCCATTCGCTGCGCGAAATCTCGAACAGGTAGCGCGCTTCGCGCCGGTTGTTCACCACCCAGTCGAGATGCGCGCGGATCAAACAACCGATGCCCTCCCGCGCGCTCAAGGAAGTGTCGATCGCAGCAAGCATTGCGGCGTGATAGCGCTGCAGCACTTCCAGAAACAGGGTGCCTGCGAGTTCCTTCTTCGATCCGAAGAAATGGAAGAAGCTGCCGTTGGAAGCCCGCGCCAGGGTACGAATCGCCGAGACGGTCGCGCCTTCAAAGCCGTCCCGATCAAACACCGCCAACCCGGCAGCCAGCAAATCCCCGCGGGCGCGAGCGACCATGTTCATCTCCCGGATCGCGCTAGAACACTACTCTAGAGTAACACTCTAGAAAGGGTCAAGCCGGGCCACGGGCTGGGACGCGTCTTCTGCCAAAACCTATTGCGAGATCGGCGGTACCGGCGGTCCCGCCGGGGCAACCGGTGGCGGGGGCGGAACCAAGGCCGTCACCGCCGGGGGCGCAGGCTGCGGCGAGGGTCCCGACGCACCCGTCGTGGGCTCTGCCGTCCCGCTGGAGGCGGCCGTGGGCGCCGCTGGGGAAGCCTGCGGCGCTGGTGTGACCGATGGGACCGGATCGGACCGCAGTGCCGGGGCGTCGCCGTTGCCGGTCTGCTTCGGCGCCTCGATCTTGGCAGCCTCGGACTTGGCAGCCTCGGACTTGGCAGCCTCGGACTTGCCCTCACCCGGGGTGCTCGCGCCCTCGGGTCTGCCCTCGTATTTGGTGTCGTTCTGGGGCCTGTCTTCCTGCACGGGCTCGCGCTTTGGGGGTTCATCCCTAGCAGCGTCGGCCTTGCCTGCATCGGTTTTAGGCAGCTCTTCGCCGCCCGGCTTGCCCCTCTTGCTCAGCCTCTGCTTGGCAGCGGATTTACGGCCTTCGGGGCCGCGCTCGCTCGTTGCGTGAGCGGGAGCCCGACCTTCCACAGCAGGTTTGGCAACGTCGGACGCCTCTGACGGACGCGCCAACCGCTTGGCGTTGCGGCCCTGACGCCGGGGCTCGGCTTGCGGCGCAAGCTCCTCGCCGTCATCCGGCCTCTCGGCCTGTTGCGGCTGCGTTTCAGGCTTGGGTATGTCTTGCGGTGGCACGGGCGGACGCAGCCTGCGGCCCTGCCGGTCGAGCTGCTCAGCCGGACCGGCCGGCTTGGCCTCCGGCTTCGCATCCTTGTCCTGCTTGGGCTGAGTACCGACGTAGCGCGTATCGGCCGCCCCATTGGATGTCAGAAAGGCGGAGAGCAGCGAGGCCATATCGCTGCTGGTGGTGTAGTGCTGGCGCAGGAAGCCCGGCAGGGATCCGGCCGGAACGGTCTTTAAGAGACCCCGGGGACTCTTGTGGCAGGCCGAGCAAGTGCCTGCGAAAATCTGGGACGGGCTCTTGCCGGCTTCTAGATTTTGCGCCTGCACCGGGACCGCCGCGAAACAGCCGATCAGAAGCGTCACCGTCGCTAGCCTGAGCGCTCGGCTCAACATTCATAATTCTCCAGATGCCGAAATCACTTCCAGCGCCTTAAGATTCGACGATGGCGGCGGCGGTCACCTTTTAGCCGATTATGCCGCGAATGGAAGCGAACATATGGTGCAGGGGCGTGAATGCGATCTTTTCGAATATCCGCTTTGTGAACAGTGCACTAGCGCACAGACACCTGCACTCATATGTTCTTTATGAGGCGCTCGGGAACTAACTATTGTGTCCCCACGTCCTCAAGGGGTGACGCCGTTACGTCAGCCTTTACGGGATCGCTCAATTGGTGGTTTCGATGGATCGTTTGTTGCGTTATTTCCTGCAGCAGTTCATCCGCCGCGGCGCGATGACGTTCACGACCGCGAGCGGGGCGAAATTCAGCTGTGGCGACGGGACCGGCGAGCCGGTCTGCGTGCGATTCCTGACCACTGAGGCGGAACGCCGGGTTCTTCTCAACCCCGAACTTGCGCTGGGCGAAGTCTATATGGAGGGCACTTTCGTCGTCGAAAATGGCTCAATCGCCGACGCGCTGGCGATCCTGATGGATCAGCCCGAAATATTGCCGCGTTGGGCCAAGCTGCAGTGGTGGCTGCGTTATCTGGCCAGACACGCCAAGCAGTTCAATCCGCGCGACCGCTCGAAAAACAATGTCGCGCATCATTACGATCTCGACGGGCGGCTCTATTCCCTCTTCCTCGATGCCGACAAGCAATATAGCTGCGCCTATTTCGAGACGCCGGACCTGACCCTTGACGACGCCCAACTCGCCAAGAAGCGCCATCTCGCCGCCAAGCTGTTGGTCGGGCGCGGCGACCGCGTGCTCGACATCGGATCCGGCTGGGGCGGACTTGGCCTGTACCTCGCCGAAATGACCGGCGCCAATATTACCGGCGTCACGCTATCGACCGAGCAATTGCAGGTGTCAAACGACCGCGCGGCCGAGAAAAATCTGGCGGCGTCGGCCAAGTTTTTCCTTGAGGACTATCGCGACATTTCCGGCCCGTTCGACCGCATCGTGTCGGTGGGCATGTTCGAACATGTCGGCGTCGACTTCTACGAGACCTATTTCAAGCGGTGTGCCGAGCTTCTTACCGACGACGGCGTCATGCTGCTGCATTCGATCGGCCGGTTCGGCGGACCCGACGTCACCAGCCCCTGGATTACGAAGTACATCTTCCCCGGCGGCTACATCCCCGCGCTTTCCGAGGTGGTCCCCGCCATCGAGCGCGCCGGACTGGTGGTGTGCGACATCGAAATCCTCCGGCTGCATTACGCGGAAACGCTGAAGGCGTGGCGCGAGCGCTTCATGGCGCGGCGGGAAGAAGCGGTGCGGCTCTATGACGAGCGATTCGCGCGGATGTGGGAATTTTACCTGGCGTCGTCGGAAATGGCATTTCGCAAGCAGGACTTGATGAATTTCCAGATCCAGCTCGCCAAGCACCAGGGCGTGGTGCCCATGACGCGCGATTACATCACCCATGAGGAGGCGAAACTGCGCGGGCTCGAGCTGGGCACGCGACCTCGGTTGCAAATTGCGGGCGAATAATCTCTAATCCGAAATCTAATGTCGCAGGCCGAATCGGGGTGCGCAGTGAGCGTATGGCGACGCCGGACGCGCAAGCTGCGCGCGTACCGCAGCCAGCACCGATCGATCGCAGGGAACCGCGCGGTATTCGGGGCGGGAGACCTTTTCCATGGCGTCGATCAGCCTGGACAGCCACAGATTTTGGCCGTTTCCCGATCGCCATGACTGAAGTTGCTGGCCCATCGCCCGTCCTTGCCAATTCGTGCCGCTGACAACTCCGACGTCACTAACCCGTTCCCGGCCAACGTCCCGTAAAGAAAATCCGTCAGATGTGATCTACTTCACAAAAGGCACTGCCGGGCTGTCTTAAACCTGCAAAATGGCCCAGAAGACGTACCCATCATCGTTCGATCCGCATCGCGACATCGGCACCGACTACGCCTTGATCGCCACCGGCGTCGGGGCAGCCCTGATCGCCTTGATCTATCTCATCCTGATTTGATTCAGCGCTGAGATCGCGGCTCGGAGCATTCGTCGGCCCTAGGGGTGCGTATCCCCATGCGGCGAAAAGGTTCAGCCTGCGCGCCAGAATTTTCTCAAGTTCCATTCGGCGACGGAATCGCCTCGCCCGAAATCCTTGCGGAATCCCGTCAAGCGGCAATGAGCGGCCTGGTCAGGATTCATACATGCAATGTGTGAATCGGGCATAAGGCGCGCTGCCGCTTTCGCGGTGCGCGGGAGTGGTGCTTTATCGCCGCCCCCGCCCCGTATCCGACAAAGTCCCGAGAACAGTGGAGAACCATGGCCCTCTTTGATTCGAACGTGCTCAAGCTCGCTCCCGACGCGGGAACTCCGGCCTATCGGAGCGCACCGCACAATATCGAAGCGGAACAGAGTCTGCTGGGCGCGATTCTGGTCAACAATGACGCGTTCTACCGGGTTTCGGATTTTCTCGAGCCGAAGCATTTCTTCGAGCCGATCCATCAGACGATCTACGAGACCGCCGGCAGCCTGATCCGGATGGGTAAGGTCGCGACCCCGGTCACGTTGAAGACCTTCGTTCCGGCCGATACCGACATCGGCGGCATGACGGTCGGCCAATACCTCGCCCGCCTCGCCGCGGAAGCGACCACCATCATCAATGCGCAGGACTATGGACGCACCGTCTATGAACTGGCGCTGCGCCGCGATCTGATCCGGATCGGCGAGGACATGGTCAATGTCGCCTTCGACGCGCCGGTGGATTTCGCGCCGCGCGCGCAGATCGAGGATGCCGAGCGCAGGCTGTACGAACTGGCCGAGTCCGGCCGCTACGACGGCGGCTTCCAGCGCTTCGCGCAGGCCCTCACCGTCGCCGTCGATATGGCGGCAAAGGCGTTTCAGCGCGACGGCAAATTGTCCGGCATCGCCACCGGCTTGCGCGATCTCGACACCAAGATGGGCGGCCTGCAATCGTCCGATCTGATCATCGTCGCCGGGCGTCCCGGCATGGGCAAGACCGCGCTCGCCACCAACATCGCCTACAACGTGGCCAAGGCCCATCGCGCCGAAGTCCAGGCTGACGGCACCATGAAGTCCATCAACGGCGGCATTGTCGGCTTCTTCTCCTGCGAAATGTCGGCCGAGCAGCTCGCCACCCGTATTCTCGCCGAGCAGACCAGTATCTCATCGAGCTCGATCCGGCGCGGCGGCATTACCGAAGCCGACTTCGAGAAAATCCGCGACTACTCGATCGAACTGCAGTCGCTGCCGCTTTATGTCGACGAAACCGGCGGCCTGTCGATTTCGCAGTTGACCGCCCGCGCCCGGCGGTTGAAACGCCAGAAAGGCCTCGATCTGATCGTGGTCGACTATATCCAGCTGTTGCAGGGATCGGGCAAGCGTTCCGACAACCGCGTGCAGGAGGTAACCGAGATCACCACCAGCCTGAAGGCGCTGGCCAAGGAATTGAACGTTCCGGTGATCGCGCTGTCGCAGCTGTCGCGTCAGGTCGAAAGCCGCGACGACAAGCGCCCGCAACTGTCCGACCTGCGTGAATCCGGCTCGATCGAACAGGACGCCGATGTCGTGATGTTCGTGTTTCGCGAGGAATATTACCTCGCCAACAAGGAGCCGCGGGTCGGCACGCCCGAATACGAAAAATGGCAGCTCGACATGTCGCTGGTGCACGGCAAGGCCGAAGTCATCATCGGCAAGCAACGCCACGGACCCACGGGAACGGTCGAGTTGCAGTTTGAGGGCCAGTTTACGCGGTTTGGCGACCTGGCGCAGGACAGCCATTTGCCGGAGCGGATTTGATTGGTACCGCTGCGCGGTTGAACCGCCCGCGTCCCGCGCGTAAAGTGCGGTATGAACATCGTTTCCGATCCGAAATCGATCCCGACAAGCACCGCGTTGTCGCCTGAAGCCAGCGAGGCGGCCACGGCTGCGAGCGCTACCGGCGTGCTCACGGTCGATCTTGACGCCATCGTCGCCAACTGGCGCAAGCTGGAGAAAACCGCCGTTCCGGCAGAATGCGCCGGCGTGATCAAGGCGGATGCCTATGGCTGCGGGATCGGTCCCGTCGCCCGCGCGCTCGCCGGCGCCGGCTGCAGGACGTTTTTCGTCGCCACGTTGGATGAAGCGCGCGCCGCCCGCGCCGCCGTCCCGTCCGCCGCGATCTACGTGCTCAGCGGCTTCTTCCAGAACAGCGGCGATGCGTTCGCCAAAATCGACGCCAGGCCCGTGATCGGCGACCTCCATGAACTCGCCGAATGGGATGTGTTTTGCCGGCGCTCCGGCTGGGCCGGTGGTGCCGCCATTCATATCGACACCGGCATGAACCGGCTCGGCTTCACGGTTACGGACGCGCTGGGCATCATTCCCAGGATCAATTCCGGCGATCACGGCATCACGCTGGTCATGAGCCATCTTGCCTGCGCCGAGAGCCTCCATCATCCGCTCAACGCCAAGCAGCTCGCGACCTTCCGCGAGATCGCCAGTCTTTTTTCCGGGGTGCCGGCCTCGCTGTCGAATTCCTCCGGTGTCTTTCTCGGCGCGCATTTCCAGTTCGACATGGTGCGGCCGGGTGCGGCGCTCTACGGCGTCAATCCAACGCCTGAGGCCGACAATCCGATGCAGCCGGTGGTCGAATTGAAGGCCCGCATCGCGCAGATCCGCAATATCGAGCGCGGCGAAAGCGTCGGCTATGGCGGAACCTGGACCGCGCGGCGACAGACCCGGCTCGCCATCGTCTCGGCCGGCTATGCCGACGGATATTTCCGCGCCGGCGGCAGTAACGACGGCACCCGCGGCGCCGATGTGATGGTCGCGGGCAAACGCTGCCCGGTGGCGGGCCGCATCTCGATGGACCTGATGGCGGTCGATATCACCGATCTTCCCCATAACGCCGCACGGCGCGGTCACATGGTGACGCTGATTGGCGAGGGCATCACGGTCGACGAGCTTGCGCACCATTTCGGCACCATCGGCTACGAGGTTCTCAGCAGCCTCGGTCCGCGCTATGCGCGGATCTATAAGGGCGGGGCTGCGACGACCGAGCCGGCACCTGCAACGCCTGTCTGACATCTGCTGTCAGACGTGAAGGTCGCAACGTTCAACATCAACAACATCAACCGGCGCCTGCCGAACCTGCTGCGATGGTTGCACGCCGCGAAGCCGGACGTCGTCGCGCTGCAGGAATTGAAATCGACCGACGCGGATTTTCCGATCGATGCCATCAACAAGGCCGGCTACGGCGCGGTCTGGCGCGGACAAAGGACCTGGAACGGCGTCGCCATCCTGGCGCGAAAGGCCGAACCCGTGCTGATCAGGACCGAGTTGCCCGGCGACCCCGACGACAAGGAGGCGCGCTATATCGAGGCCGCCGTCCGCGGCATCATCGTCACCAGCATCTACCTTCCGAACGGCAATCCGCAGCCCGGGCCGAAATTCGACTACAAGCTCGAATGGTTCAGGCGGCTCAAGTCGCACGCCGCGAAATTCATCAAGCAGGACATCCCCGTCGTGCTGGCGGGCGACTACAACGTCGCGCCCACGGAGCTCGATATTTATCCGACCAGATCATGGGACAAGGATGCGCTGATCCAGCCGAAGAGCCGCGCCGCCTTCAAATCCCTGGTGGCGCAAGGCTGGCTTGATGCGATCCGCGAACGCCATCCGTCGAAGCCGATGTTCACGTTCTGGGACTACAAGCGAAACCGCTGGCCGCGTGACGCGGGATTGAGGCTCGATCATCTGCTCGTGAGCCCGGTGCTCGCGCCACGCCTGATCAAGGCAGGCGTCGACGCCAAGGAACGGGCCGAGGAAGGCGCCAGCGACCATGCACCGGCGTGGATTGTGCTCCGTTAAGCCGCCGAAAGGCGCTTCGCGTTGGCCGCGACATGCTCGCGATAGCGGCCGATGACGGTCGCAGCGGACGCGCCGGCCATCACGCTCGCACCGGCTTCAAACATCGCGTTGATTTTCTCGTCCACCATCAGACAGGCTTCGCGATCCGAGCCATCGCCGCCGATGGCAAGCTTTGCCAATCGCAGACGGATGACTTCGCAGGATTCGAATGCCAGCATGGCGCCGGCGAGCCAGGGGAAGCTATCACCCGCCCCGCCGAAAAAATCGGATGTGGGCATGGTACGGGCCCGTTGTTCGGCAACCGGAATCAGACTGAGATTTTTCATCGCGTGTTCCAAGCCCTTGCATTCGAGATGATGTTAATACGCTTCAAATTTTAAGGACTCGGCCGCGAGACCGCTGAGATTCTCGTCTCAACCGCTACGGCTGGTTAACCACGCCGTCTCGCGCGCATCTATCCTCCGGGTTGCATAGGCGAAACGCGCTCTCATTTCCGATTCAGTTTTCAAAGAGCCAATTCAGTTGAGAACCGTCATTCCGGGGCGCGCCAACGGGTCCGCGCAAAGCGCGGCCCGATGACAGGCTCCGCGCGAGCCCGGAATCCATAACCACGACAGGGAGTATGGATTCCGGGCCTGCGCCAAGTGGCGCATCCACGATGTGCACTTGCACATCGGGGAATGACGTCAGAGTTGGACGGGTCGGCGCGAAACGCCGCTCGATGACAGGCTCCGCGCAATCCGGGCCACGTGCGATACTATGCGCGCCGTCATTGCACCGCCTCATGGTGAGGAGGCGCTCTTGCGCCGTCTCGAACCATGATGCCATACACCCCTCATCCTTCAAGACGCGGCGAAGGCGCCGCTCCTTCAGGATGAGGATGCTTCACACGTTGTCACCGAGGAACCCCCTTGAACTTCCTCTTCGTCCTTGCGGTCGGGCTGGTCGCCGGCACCATCAGCGGCATTGTCGGCACCGGTTCGTCGATCATGCTGATGCCGGTGCTGGTCTATCAATACGGGCCGAAGCAGGCGGTGCCGATCATGGCGGTCGCCGCCGTGATGGCCAATCTGTCGCGCATTCTCGCCTGGTGGCGCGAGGTCGACTGGCGCGCCTGCGCCGCCTACTCGATCACGGGGATTCCGGCCGCGGCGCTGGGCGCACGCACGCTGCTGGCGCTGCCGTCGCATGCGGTCGACATCTCGATCGGCCTGTTCCTGATCGCGATGGTGCCGGTGCGGCACTGGCTCGCCCGGCACAACCTCAAGATATCGCTCTGGCACCTCGCCGTCGGCGGCGCCGTGATCGGCTACATCACCGGCATCGTGGTTTCGACCGGGCCATTGAGCGTGCCGTTGTTTCTGTTTTACGGCCTCACCAGGGGCGCGTTTCTCGCCACCGAAGCGGCAAGCTCGCTCGGCCTCTATCTCTCCAAATCGGTGACCTTCCAGCGGTTCGGCGCCCTGACGCCCGATATCGCACTGAAAGGCCTGATCGCGGGCGCGTCGCTGATGTTCGGCGCCTTCATCGCCAAGCGTTTTGTCTTGCGACTCGAGCCGGAAATGTTTCGCCTTGTCATGGACGGCATCATGATCGCGGCCGGCCTTTCCTTGCTGTGGTCGGCAGCAACTTCATAAAATCCACCGGTTTCCGCTATTTCGATCTGAACCATCCTCAGGGAATGGCCGACGAAGTGACGCGTGTCACATGCCATTCCGGGAGCGGCCATAAATAGATGAATGGCCACAGACGAATTTCAAATCACCCGCAACCAGGAGAAACTAAAGATGATCAGAGGAACTGTCGGCGCTGCCATCGCGGGTCTTGTCGTTCTCATCGCGATATTGGGAAGCTGGTACACGGTCGATCAAACCGAGCGCGGCGTCCTGCTTCGCAACGGCGCGGTGATCGGCACGGCGCAGCCGGGCCTGGGCTTCAAGGTACCGTTGATCGACGGCGTCGAGAAGATCAGCGTCAAAACCTCGACCTATACGTGGGACAAGATGAACTCGTACTCCTACGATCAGCAACCGGCCGATCTGAAGATCAGCGTGACCTTGCGGGCATCGCCGGACAAGGTATCGGACCTCTACGCCAAATTCGGACGACTGGACACGGCGGTGAATCAGGTCGTCAGCCCCGTCGTGAACCAGCAGGTCAAGGTCGTGTTCGGCCGATATACCGCGGTAAAGGCCATTCAGGAGCGCGGCGCGCTGAACAACGCGATCAAGGACGCCATTGCCGAGACACTGAAATTCGACCCGATGATCATCATCGAGAGCGTTCAACTCGAGAATATCGAGTTCAGCGCGAACTATCTGCACTCGATCGAACAGCGCATGCTGGCCGAGGTCGAGGTGCAGAAGCTGCAGCAGAATGCCGAACGCGAAAAGGTGCAGGCACAAATCACCGTCACCCAGGCGATGGCGAAAGCCAACGCCGTTCGCGCGGAGGCGCAGGCGAATGCCGATGCCACCCGGTTGAACGGCGAAGCCAGGGCGACGAACATCAAGTTAACCGGCGAGGCCGAAGCCGCCGCCATCGAGGCCCGGGCCAGGGCGCTCGGTACCAATCCGAATCTGGTCACGCTGGTGCAGGCCGAGCGCTGGAACGGGGTCCTGCCAACGACCATGGTGCCCGGTTCTGCCGTGCCGTTTGTGTCGCTGAAATAAACCTGGACGATTGCGGCGCCCGGGAACGCCCGGGCGTCGACGCCCCTCAAAGCCCAGCCTGAAAACCTGAGGGCGCGAACGCCGATATATTCGCGCCGGCCTGATCTCGCCCCACTTGAAATATACCCCCGCTTCACGGCCCATTGCGTGAGCCGATTTCCCAAGTCGAAGGAGCGGGCATTTGAGCGTATTGGCTGATGCTGGCGTTTTCCCCCATTCCGGTAACCGGACGGATGGGCGAACCGGCGTTCAACAAGACATCCAGAAATTCGCCGAGGCGGCGCTGGCAGACAGCAAGCGCGAAGGCTTGTGGCTCGCCGTTCGCGCGCGTTGGGTCGCGCTCGCGGTGATAGCGCTGACGCTGCCGATCATGAACCCCCATTGGGAGGTGATCTATTACATCGTGTCGCTCGGCCTTTTCGCTGTCATCGGCTGGGCCCAGCTCAAGGTCGGCAAAGCCGGCGTATCCCGGCCCGAACTGTTCCTGATGTTTTGCGACCTGGCGTTGATGACCTTCATCGCCGTGGTGCCCAATCCCTGGAGCCCCGGAGGCTGGCCGATCGAAATGCAATTCCGGTTCAACACGTTCATCTACTTCTTTGTGCTGCTGGCCACCGCACCGCTGGCCTATTCCTGGCGAACGGTCATCGCGATGGGGACCTGGACGGCAGCGCTGTGGGCAGTCAGCGTCGGCTGGGTCTGGCTACAACCTGAAACCCACGCCGCGCTGGCCGAACGGGTGCGGGCCGCCGTTGGCTCCGACGTCAGGATGTTCGCGCTGATCGACCCCACCGCGATCAATATCGCGGCGCGGTTTCAGGAAATCGTCGTGTTCCTGATCGTCGCGGTGACGCTCGCCGTGGCGGTGCGCCGTTCCAACGCGCTGCTCGTCAGTCACGCCGGGATTGAACGCGAGCGCACCAATCTGGCGCGCTACTTTTCGCCCAATGTCGTCGAGCAATTGTCCAAAAACGACGAGCCGCTCAAGCAGGTCCGCACCGAGAACGTGGCGGTGCTTTTCGCCGACATCGTCGGCTTCACCGCCTACGCCGACGGCCGCAGCCCGGCCGAAGTGATCGGGACGCTGCGGCGCTTCCACGAACTCATGGAGTGCGAGATTTTCCGGCACGAGGGAACGCTGGACAAATATCTTGGCGACGGATTGATGGCGACGTTCGGCACACCCTTCCCCGGCGCTTCCGACGCCGGAAATGCGCTTCGCTGCGCGCAAACCATGCTGGGTGCGATCGACGATTTGAACCGCGAGCGCAGGCATCGCGGCGAGCCGCCGATCCGGATCAGCATCGGACTGCATTACGGCCAGGTCGTCCTCGGAGACCTCGGGCTGAACCGGCTCGAATTCGCCGTCATCGGTACCACCGTGAATGCGGCAAGCCGGCTGGAATCGCTGACCCGCGAATTCGGCTGCGCGATCATCGCCAGCGACGGTCTCGTGCAGCGAGCGCGCGCGGAAACAAGCAGTTCCGACGCCGACTTCACGCATCTAGTGGCACAGCCGCCGCAGGCGATCCGCGGTCTCGAGCAACCGCTCGGCATATGGACGCGTGTCCATAACGTGGCGTGATCACTTCGAGGCGAGCCGCAGAACGCCGAACGTGAAAAGGTGCAGGCCCAAATCACCGTCACTCAGGCGAACGCGAAAGCCAACGCCGTTCGCGCCGAGGCGCAAGCCAACGCCGATGCCACCCGATTGAACGGCGAAGCGCGGGCGTCGAACATCAAGATAACCGGCTAAGCCGAAGCCGCCGCCATCGAGGCCCGAGCCAGGGCGCTCAGCACCAATCCGAATCTGGTCACGCTGGCGCAGGCCGAGCGCTGGAACGGAGTCCTGCCAACGACCATGGTGCCTAGTTCTGCCGTGCCGTTTGTGTCGCTCAAATGAGGTTCGAATCAATCACGACGCGCCACCGCACGATTTTGTACGATTTCGCCGTCTGGGTTCTTCCACAGCCGCCGAGTGCCGCGTCTGGCCGCCGCACCGCGTGGGAGGTGGCACCGCTTCACGCCGCCGTACGTCGGACATCTTTGATTGTGACGTCCCCGGCCTTGTTTTCCTGCCCGGCCCCGATTTTGATCTCGATACGACAGCCGAGAGCGGTCAGAAAGCGCATCAGCCGTTCGAGGGAAACTTCGGTGAATTTTCCTCCCAGGATTTTCGACAACTCGGGCTGAGTGGCTCCAATCCGCCGCGCGGCGGCGCGTTGGGTCAAGCCGAGAGACGTGATTGCCTTGTCCAGCCGAAGGACGAGCTCAGCCTTTAGAAAATGCTCTTCGGCATCGCGGAATCCGAGCTGCAGCCACACGTTTCGCGTCGGATCCTTGGCGGCAGGTGTTTTTGTCATTGTCGTCCTTCCTTTTCCTTGATCAGATCTTTCAGACGTTTTTCGATCAAGTCGATTTCTGCCCTGGGCGTCGCGATGCCCTTCTTTGATTTCTTCTGGAACGCGTGAAGCACGTAGACTGCGTCGGCGTAGCGCACCGTGTAAACCGCCCGGTAGGCGTTGCCATCATGGCTTTCCCTCACCTCGATCACGGTTGCTCCGCCGAAGCCGCCAAGCGTCTTGGCCATGGTTGAATGGCGTTCGCCCATTTGCGCCAAAAACAGCGCATAGCCCATCTCTCGCTGCGCGGTCGGGGGAAACGCCATAAAGTCGGTCTTCGAGGCTCCGCGCCAGACAAGCGGCCTCGGCTCGTCAGCCCTTCGAACCATGATGTATTATGTGATATTTCACATAATACATCAAGCGGCGGGTTTGGATTTGAAAAGGAAGCAGACGCGCTGCAATGAATCAAGGAGAGGTCCCAAGGATGGTTGCTAGCCCATCGTTGACCTGCCGCTATTTGTCACCCTCGAAAAATGCTCCACCAAATACAACCCGCGCGACCATCTTGCGAACGGCTGGCTCATTTATCGGGACTGAAAAAGTACGCCCATTATACGTGTAGGAAAATGTAAAAGAGGCCCAATCTTTTCCAAAATCATGGAACGGAATTCCATGCTTATCTGCAGAAAAGAATGATCTCGCAGAAAACTGTCCCCTTTTTTGAATCCCATCTGCACCTGAGAAGTCGAATTCGACTGGGATTTCTTTCAAGGTTCGATCGGACTGAAGCGTGCCAGAAATTCCCTTGATCGGCTTGTCAGTGTTATTCGTACCTCGCGCCTGAAATGAATAAACGAGCGAACCCGCGCCTGGACCGGTGACACCCAAAAAAGAAATATTCGGATTCAAGCCCTCAAAATCCCAAGTGATTTCAGGATTGGCCGCGAATGGCAACAAAGCCCCAAGTGGTGCAACCTTTGGCAGTCGAGCTTGATAGAAGGCCGTCGCGGCTATGCCAGCACCACCGATGGCAACAAGCGCACCGAAAAATATCATGAGCATCGAGGCGCGCCGTTCAATCCACCATCCGACTCTGAATAGCTTCCAAAGGTAGACGAACGGGAAGATTAAGAGAATGCCAAGGCTAGTTCCAATTCTGGTGGTCAGTTCCGTAGCGGCGTCGTTTTGACCGCCAACGTTCCAAATGAAAAAAAGCGTCGCCAGCGTCACCATCAAAGCGATTATGACCTGCACCGGGCTTTCAAGCTTGCATAGGTGACGGGCATCCCTCGCTGCTTCCGCGTGTCGAGATCTCCAATCCATCCGTATCTCGCTGGCCGATTCCACCATGCGACAACCCTAGCCGCCGACACTCGCCAAAGGCGAGTCAGGTCATGCGGAATCCCCACGCCCTAGAACAAAATAGGAACATTTAGATTTCCGTGCTATCAACCGCGACGTAATCTCAAGGCGACTCACCCCTTCATGGCCAAATCCCCCCTCTCTTTCGTCTGCCAGAACTGCGGCGCGGCGTATAACCGCTGGCAGGGCAAGTGCGAATCCTGCGGCGAATGGAACACGCTGGCCGAGGAAGACACCACCGGCCCAACCTCGATGCCGGTCTCGATCCGCAGCAAGCGCAAGGGCCGGCTGTTCGCGCTGGAAACCCTCACCGGCAAGAGCGTTGAGGCCCCTCGCCTGCCCTCCGGGATGGCCGAGCTCGATCGCGTCACCGGCGGCGGTTTTGTGCGCGGCTCGGTGCTGCTGGTCGGTGGCGATCCCGGCATCGGCAAATCGACGCTGCTGACGCAGGCAACCTCCCTGATGGCGCGGGCCGGCCATCGCGCGATTTACATATCCGGCGAAGAGGCAGTGGCGCAGGTGCGGCTGCGCGCCGAGCGGCTTGGCCTTGCCGATGCGCCGGTGCAGCTCGCCGCGGAAACTTCCGTCGAGGACATCGTCTCGACGCTGTCGCAAGGACCGGTGCCGCGCCTGATCGTGATCGATTCGATCCAGACCATGTGGACCGATACGGTGGAATCAGCACCCGGCACGGTGACACAGGTCCGCGCCTCCGCGCAGGCATTGATCCGGTTCGCGAAGAAATCCGGCGCGGCGATTATCCTGGTCGGTCACGTGACAAAAGACGGCCAGATCGCGGGACCGCGCGTGGTCGAACACATGGTCGACGCGGTGCTGTCGTTCGAGGGCGAAGGCTCGCAGCAATTCCGGATTCTGCGCGCGGTCAAGAATCGCTTCGGCCCCACCGACGAAATCGGCGTGTTCGAGATGACGGGCCTGGGCCTGCGCGAAGTCTCCAATCCGTCCGAGCTGTTCTTGTCCGAGCGCGATCTCGGCAGTCCGGGCACGGCGGTGTTCGCAGGTATCGAAGGCACCCGCCCGGTGCTGGTGGAATTGCAGGCGCTGGTGGCGCCGACCACGCTCGGCACGCCGCGCCGCGCGGTGGTGGGCTGGGATCCGAGCCGGCTTTCGATGGTGCTGGCGGTGCTGGAAGCCCACTGCGGCGTCAAGCTGTCGGGTTATGACGTCTATTTGAACGT
>DATHHQ010000400.1:0-4512 GCA_035490095.1 Bradyrhizobium sp. | reverse complement strand
CGTCAGCCACAAAAATCGCGATCAGCCTGCGCCCGGCATTGCCCGCTTTGGTGATGACACGCGCATGGACCGCGGTCAGAAACCGAGCACGCGGAGCTGTTGCTTGCTGAGCCGGTCGGCCGGGTCGATCGATTGCGCCTTGCGGAAATCGGCGAGCGCCTCGGCGCCGCGGCCCAGCACTTCATTGGAGAGGCCGCGGTTGTTGTAGGCCTCGATATAGGACGGACCGAACTGGATCGCTTGCGTGAAATCTGTAACCGCGCGGTTGCTGTCACCCTTTGCGACGTAGGCCTTGCCGCGGGAGTTGAAAGCGTTGAAGTCCTTGGGGTTTATCGCGATCGCCTGGTCGTAGTCCCGGATCGCGTCATCGATCTTGCGCAGCGCCATATCGGCATTGCCGCGATTCCAATACGCCACGCCGTTCCTTGGATTGATGCTGATCGACTGATCATAGTCGGCGATCGCGCGGCGATAGTCCTTCAAGCCTTCGTAAGCGACGCCGCGGCAATTATACCCGCCGGAATTCTTGGGTTCGCGTTTGATGACCTCGCTGCAATCCGGAACGGCGAGGTCGTATTGGCGATTGTTGCTGTAGGCAACGCCACGCGAGCTGTACAGCCAAAGCAGATTTGGATCGAGCTTGATTGCCTCGCCGTAGTCTGCGATCGCGGGCTCCCATCCGCCTTTTTTCGTGATCAACCTCTTCCTGAAGAGCGCCTGACCCCTTTGGCCGAAACCAAAGGCGTATTTCGGATCGATTGTGACCGCCTCGGTGATATCGGCGACCGCCCGGTCGAATTCACCCTTTTCCGTCCACGCCATGCCGCGGCGGGCATAGGCCCACACGTCCCTGGAATCGACCCTGATCGCCTCGGCGTGGTCGGCCAGCGCTGCGTCGTATTCATGCAGGCCGTAGTAGGCGACGCCACGGTTGTTGTAGGCCCAGCCATATTTCGGATCGATCTTGATCGCCTCGGTGCAATCCGCAATGGCCGCGTCGTGGTCCTCTTTGCCCTCGTATGCCTCGCACCGGTGCGTAAAGGCGGAGGCGTCCTTCGGGCTGAGCTTGATGGCCTCGCCGTAGTCGGCAATCGCGCGGTCGTAATCCTTCCTGTTGAAGGAGCCGCGGCCCCGGTTCGTGAAGGCCTTGACACGTTCTGCCACCTGCTCGCTTGCATCGTCGATGATGCGGCTGCAGGCCGCGCCCCCGACGTCGGGCTTGTCGGCGCTGGCGGCGCACTCGCTCCGGTCGGCCGGCGTGGCGGCCAGCGCCGGCATCGCAAGCAGCAGACCCACGCAAAGGAGCAGTCCACCTGATCCGCGCGCTGCCATGCTGTTCCCCCTCCGCCTTGCGCCCCGACGCGACACGTACGGGCGTGATGACTTTAGCCCCAACGGCAGACATTCTGCCATCGTCAACCTAGGTCCGAGTCGGCATGTCTCAAAAGTACCAATATGCGACATTGAGGCTAACCCGATACGCTGGCTATTCGATCACCTCGTCGGCGCGACCAATCAACGTCGCCGGCAAATCGAGGCCAAGCGCTTTCGCAGTCTTCGCATTGATGGCCAGCTCGAATTTGGTCGCTTGATAAAAGGGGATGTCTCTCGGATTAGCGCCTTTGAGAATTTGATCGACGAGGTTGGCGAGGCGGCGAAAAGCGTCCAAAAGGTCGATTGAATAGGACATCAGTCCGCCAACTTCGACAAAGTCGCGATACGGATAAACTGCGGGAATCGAGCTCTTCGCAATCAGTTCGACGAGCGGCACTAGATAGGTGATGTGCTCAGGTTCGTCAGACACTATTATCGCATCTACTCGGTCTTGCCTCAGCGTGGAGAATACACGACGGTACTCTCCTTCGTTAAAGGTGACCAAAAGTTCGCCTGTTAGGGAAATTCCGGCCCGTTTGGCTGCTTCGCGTGCCGCCGCGCCGCTCGGTCTTTCCCAACCTCCTCGCGATGCGAGGTAACCAGCATTAGATGGTTTCGATGTCGCCTCGACTAGAAGCCCGATACGTTTCCCCAGGATTTCCAATCCCGCATCGACTGTGACGCCTGTGATGTTGCCGCCCGGATGTGCAATGCTTGGCACAAGTCCTGTGGCGATCGGATCGGCAGTTATTGTCACAATCGGGATTGTTGGCGTCGCCGTTTTGAACAACAATGCGAGTGGGCCCGCAATCGAGAAAATCAGATCGGGATGCGAGCTAACGACTTCACGGGCCAATCCGATATAGCGCTCAGGGCGTCCCTCGCCTGAATATCGTTCGACCGCGAGGTTCTGGCCCTCAACGTAGCCAAGACGGCTCAACTCCTCGAAAAAGGCCTTGAAAGCCGCAGGACCATTTATGGTTAGGTCGTCGACCTTGGCCGACGGGTGAACCATTGCGACGCGCTTCGTCTTTGCTGGTTGCTGCGCTCGTACGGCGAGCGGCCATGCAGCCGCTACACCGCCTACAAGCGTAATGAACTCGCGCCGCTTCATTGCGCTGTCCCCAATGCCGACGGACGGAACATAGCATAATTCCCGCCTGTACGGCTGGCAGATGTCCGAGATGGGTCAAAGCCGACTTCGAGCATCGACCGGTTGAGCCGGCATCATAATCTCGGACATGGTTGCGTCGCACCTGTTTCGCGTAGCAGGGTAACTGAGGCAGTACCCCCGCCCGTGATCACGCAGGTCAGGCGCGCGTCCCGACCGCCGGCGGAGCCTTCTTCTTCAGCTGGTCGACACGCGAAAGGAACAGTCGGAGAATTGGCGAGATGTTGGTCTTGTTGTAGCCGATGACGAGATCGATCGTCGGTGCCTCGCCATCGAGCGGACGGCTGGTCACGGACCCCGGCAGGAAGTTCTTCACATAGGCGGGCAGCAGCGCCACGCCCCCGGTCGATGCGACCAGGGACATCGCCATCGCCAGATTATCGACCCTGTGCACTGGCCGGAAATCCATCCCCGATCGTTTCAGGTAGTCATCTATAACCACCTGAAGCGTGGGAGCCGTGTTCGACATGCCGATGAATATCTCATCGGCGATGTCTTGAAGCGCGATGGCTTTCCGCGACGCCAGGCGATGATCGCTCGGCATGGCAATGACAAGCGGCTCCTTGACGATGAGCGTATAGTCCAGGTCGGGCATTTGCATTTCGCGGCGCATGAAGGCCAAGTCGAGCTTTCCCCTCAGCAGAGCCTGGGCAAGATCGGGAGAATATTGGCTGGAGACCGAGACCTCGATATTGGGCAATTCATCTCGAAGGATGCGCATGGCCTTCGGAAGCCAATCCATCTCCTGCCCAGTCAAAAATCCGAGGGCAAAGGTCGGTTTGGCTGGGTGAGCGGCCCGCCGCGCCGCCTCAATGGCTGCCTCCACCTCCGCGAGCGCCAACCGCGCATGATCGAGAAAGGTCCGCCCGGCGGCGGTCAATTCGATGCCATGCACGCTGCGGCTCATAAGCTGAACGCCGACCTCGTATTCGAGATCGCGGATTTGCCGGCTGAGGGAAGGCTGCGCAGTGTGCAGCCGTTTCTCGGCCGCGAGCGTAAGGCTGCCCTCCTCGGCGACCGCGACGAAATAGCGTAGGTGCCGTAGCTCCATAGCGCCTTCCATATCTTCAAGGCATGCCCCCCTACTTACAAAGTCTTTGGCGCAGGCGCTAGGGGCTCCCACTTAGCCCTGAATGGAAGCGCTCTCGGGAGACGCCCGTGGGCAATCATCAGCTTCCGGCGCTGCCATTCATGCTTTGCCGGTAGGAAGCGCGAAATTGTGAGGAACGGAAAATGAGCAAACCAGTCGTATTGATCACCGGTGCTTTGACCGGTATTGGCCACGCCACCGCCATTGCCTTTGCAAAGCAAGGCGCGCGAGTCGTGGTCTCAGGCCGGCGCGACAAAGAGGGCAAGGAGCTTGTCGAAGCCCTGCGCTCGCTCGGCGCCGAGGCCGACTTTGTCCGCGCCGATGTGCGCAAGGAGGATGACGTCCGCGCTCTGGTCGACAAGACCGTCGCGCGGTTTGGCCGCCTCGATGTCGCGGTGAATAATGCTGGCACCGAAGGCAAGGTCGGCCCGATCACCGACCAGACCGCGGAAAGCTATGCCGCGACATTCGACACCAATGTTCTCGGCGTGATCCTGAGCATGAAGCACGAGGTGCGCGCCATGCAGGGACAGGGCAGCGGCAGCATTATCAACATCTCCTCGACCTACGGGCACGCGGCTGCGGCGGGGGCCTCCATCTATGCCGGCAGCAAGCACGCCGTCGAAGGCATCACCAAGTCGGTGGCGCTCGAGATCGCCAAGTCGGGAATCCGTGTGAACTGCGTGGCGCCCGGCCCTACCGACACTGGCATGTTGACCCGTTTTACGGGCACGCCGGAGAATAAAGCGGCTCTGGTGACGAGCGTTCCGATGGGTCGGCTCGGTCTCTCGGAGGAGGTCGCCAACGCGATCGTCTTTATCGCGTCCGACCAAGCTTCATTCGTCACCGGCGATGTCCTCAACGTCGACGGCGGCAA
>DATHHQ010000399.1:0-13433 GCA_035490095.1 Bradyrhizobium sp. | reverse complement strand
CGCCGAGGTCAAAGGCCCGGTCGCGACGATGACATTGCGCCAGTCCGCGGGCGGCAGGCCGTCGATTTCAGCGCGATCAATTTCGATCAGGGGATGATCGTCGAGGGCTTTGGTAACGGCGGCGGAAAATCCGTCGCGGTCGACTGCCAATGCGCCGCCGGCGGGAACCTGATTGGCATCGGCGGCACGCATGATCAGCGATCCCAGCCGGCGCATTTCCGCGTGCAGCAGCCCAACCGCATTGTTGGCGGCATCGTCAGAGCGAAACGAATTGGAACACACGAGTTCGGCAAGGCCGTCGGTGCGGTGCGCTTCGGTCATCCGGTGGGGCCGCATCTCGTGCAGAACCACCGGGATTCCCGATCTGGCAACCTGCCAGGCCGCTTCCGAGCCGGCGAGGCCGGCGCCGATAATATGCACGGATTGAGAGGTAGACTTGATGCCTGTCATGGCGAGACAGGTAGCGCGTTTTCAGGCGCGGTGGAATGCGCAAGGCGACTCTGTGCCGCCGATTTGGCGTCTGCCAGTTCACCAGCGCCGGATACGACAACGCCCGCAGCGAGGCGGGCGTTATCCGTCTCAACAGTAGGCTGAAAAGCGATCAGCCGTTATAGGTGCCGGCAGCAACGCGCGGAATGTCCGAGCGATCAAGACCGATATCGGCCAGTTCGCGATCGCTAAGCTGGGACAGTTCGCTGACATTGCGCTGATAGTCCCGGAACGCCTGGATCATGCGGATGAGCGAGAGCAACATGGGTAGTCTCCTTGTATCTTCGATTCAGCCTTTGAAGGGGCTTCATCGTTGAAATGAATATAGATGAGCATACCGCATTGCAGTAGTTCCAATGCTGCGGTGCAGCTAAGTATGGAACGCATAGCAACGGTAAGGGCCGATTAACCTCTCGGCATGACCACTCAGTGAATCGGCCGGGAGTGCCATCGTCGGCCGATTCTGGGTAAATATCCCGTGTATTCACGACATTGTCGTAGCGGCGACACTGGACTCCGGAGAATCAAGGGTGGGCATTGCCGGGATAGAATTAAGGAAGACGTCTAAAATGGGGGTCTCGGCGATTTGATTCGAGGTGATTCGGCCGTTACTTCATGCGCGATTCGCATGCATGAAATGAACTAAAGATCATTATTTAGGCAGGCAGCGAGCGTCGGGTGAACCCTGAGCTCAGGCGTGGTGCGGCGCAGGGATCGCTGTGAAGCCGGCTGGCGCCGTGACGTTCAAACGGACGGAACTCGCAGTGGCTATCTGGTGTGGGCTGGCGCAACTCCCAGCGCGGCGAGGGTCGCCTGTGCCGGGCAGGGATGGCCATCGAGCGTTCCGCGGCCAATCGCTTCGTGGTGTTGGTGCGGCGGGTGCACTGAAAAATCACAAGCTGTCATGGCGGCGATGACGCGATGCATCCGCTGCCGATTTTATTCGATTACCGAACGCGGAAGTTCGAACCGACGCGACGTTCATTTGATTTTATTGAAGTCACCGCTCCGAGCGTGCGCGGCAACGATACTGATGTACCGAATTTCGTTACGAATCTGTAATGCAAAAGCGACTTTGCGCATGAGGCTTTGCATTGCGCGCCGATCACATTTGCATCGCGCGAAATTCATTCCGCAACTTTCCGTCAATCGGCGAAAGATCGTTTCACAGAATCCGGCAATGATGCCTGTTCTGTTTTAAAGGGGAAAGTAACATGATCAATAAGTTACTCGGAGTAGCCGCAATGGCTGCCGTTGCCTACGCAGTCGTTCCCGCATCCGCCGCGAAGATGGCTGGCTGCAGTGGCGAAAACTTGTCGAAAGCCGAATCGATGATCGAAGCCATGGCCGATGGCGAAGGCAAGTTCACGGCGCAAAAGGAAGTCGCGCAGGCGCAAGACGCGATGCTCGGCGGCAAGATGGGCGCATGTGCAATGCATCTCACCAAGGCGATGCACGTAGGCGCGGCGAAGTAAGGCTTGATGCAAGGGGCCGGTTGCGTCGCGCGATCGGCCCTTCAGGCGGGCGGCGAATGCGCTCAATGTTCAGGGCGCGCGCGCGAGTTGGCTCGCGAAATATGCAATCGTCTTCGCGTAGACCTCGCTCTTGTTCCATTGCTGGATCACGGCGAAGTTCGCGCTGCCGGATTCCCAGTCCCTGCCGCGCTGCCAGCCATAATTCGCAAGGTAGTTCGCGGTCGATGCCAGCACGTCTGGCGCGCTGCGCAACAGGTCGCGGCGGCCGTTGCCGTCAAAATCGACCGCGAATTTAATGTAGGACGACGGCATGAACTGGGTCTGGCCGATTTCGCCGGCCCACGCGCCGCGCATTTCCGCTGGTGCGAGATCGCCGCGCTCGACGATGCGCAACGCGTCCATCAGCTCGGTCTGGAACATTTCCGATCGCCGGCAATCGTAAGCCAGCGTCGCCAGCGAACGCAGGGTCGAAAATTTTCCGGTGTTGACGCCGAAGTCGGTCTCTAACCCCCAGATCGCCACCAGCACCTCACCGGGCACGCCGTAGCTCTGTTCGATTCGCCCCAGCACCGAACCGTATTGCTTCATCAGGCTGGCGCCACGCGCGAGGCGGGGAGGGACCATGCGGCCGGAGAACTCCTCGAAGCTCTGATTGAAGACCCGCTGCGAATGATCCCGGGAGAGCACCGCCTGATCCAGCGTGACGCCGGCGAGGCCGGACGCGATGGCGGACTGGGAGATTCCCTTGGCGGCGGCCTCATTCTTGAAACCGTCGAGCCACGCCTCAAACTTGCCGGTGCCGCATGGTGCGGCAAGCGCGGAGGCTCCCGGCATCATCAGGACCGCGCCTACCGTGAGCACTCGGAGAAGAAAATCAGGGGTCATCGGGGGGTCACCAGCACAGAATCCTTCGCTATGAAGTGTGATGCCCGGGCACAATAAAATGTCGTTGGCAACCGCGGCCAAAACAAGGCTACCTGCCTAACGTTATTGCGAGCAGCGACTTGTCAGCCGTAGCTCAACGAGCGAAGGCGGAAGCGACGAAGCGTGCGGATGCCAAACCGTCGGTCGACAATCAACCGGCGGCTCGGCAATTTCTTAAGCTCTGGCTACGGCTTATGCGCCGTCCTTGCGACGCCATGAAAACAAGGCGGCCGGGAAATCCGCCGCGGAGCGTCGCTCGCGCTGACGGCGGGGAGGGAGCGGTTGTGGATTGAGATCCGCCTCGATCACCTTGCGATAGAGATGCCAGGTGGCGTGGCCGAGCAGCGGGATCACCACGGCGAGGCCAAGGAAGAACGGCAGCGATCCCGCCACCAGCAGCACCGCGACGATCAATCCCCATGCCGCCATCGGTGTCGGATTTCGCGCAACGGCGCGGAGCGACGTCACCATCGCATCGCCGGCGCCGGCATGACGGTCGAGCATCAACGGGAACGAAACCACGCTGATACACAACGCGACCACGGCGAACAGGAAACCGACGCCGCAACCGGCCACGATCAGCCACCATCCCTCAGGCGTCGTGAGAACGCGCATGGCGAAGTCCGGAATCCCGGCCGCGGCTTCGTAACCGAACGCTGCGACGTAAATGGCCTGCGCGGTCGCGACCCAGGTCACGAACAGCGCGAACAATAGCGTACCAAGCCCGAGCATGGCGCCGAACGACGGCGAGCGGATCACGTCGACCGCGTCCCAGGCGGAAGCCTCTTCGCCTCGTTCACGGCGGCGGCTCAATTCATAGAGGCCGAGCGCTGCGAACGGACCGAGCAGGGCAAAGCCCGCCGCCAATGGAAACAGCAGTGGAAGCACAGAGTAGCCCAGCACCGTTCGTGCCAGCACCAGTCCGAGTACCGGATAGATCACGCACAGGATGATGGCGTGGCTTGGTACCGCCTTGAAATCCTCCCAGCCCAAACGCAGTGCTTCATGCAGATCGGAAAGCTGGATGGTCCGGATGACAGGCCCGGCTACGCTGTCTTGTGAAGCCTGAGCGAGTGGTGTGACATTGCCTGGGTATGGTGTGGCCATGGTCGTTGTCTCCCTTGACGCAGCGGCCGAATTTCGCGCCGGTCAAAGACGCTAGCGGGCCATTTGCGGAAACGATCACGATCAGGCCAGACGCGATAACAGAAAACCGAAACAGGCATGTCGCGAACTGAACTACCATCGTACTCCCAATCATCGGCGTCATCGCTCACGCTTCGGTGAGGGCTTGCATTGTCGCGACGCAAACATCGCAGCGCAAACGCGCGCTACGTTATTCGGCCATTATTTAGCCACCGCGCGGTTAATCCGGAACTTCGTCCTGCATTGGCAATTGCATTTGAGATGGTTAAGGTTGGTGGCGATCCGGTCCGGTGCAGCCGCGAGCCAAGAAAAGTGCTGCTCAATCCCCGTCACACGATTTTCAAATTCACTGGGAGCAAACAATGAGTATTTTCGGGAAAATCATGGGTGCGATCTTCGGTACCAAGGCCGAAGCTGCGCCGGCAGGAGGCGGTACGGCCACGAGCACTGGATCGTCTTCTGGATCGGCGGCGCCGGCACAAACCGTCGATGTCGCAGCCATCGTGGACAAGGCGGCTGCCGCCAAGGGTGAAAAGCTGGCATGGCGCACCTCGATCGTCGATCTGATGAAGGCGCTTGACATCGATTCCAGCTTCAGCGCCCGCAAGGAGCTTGCCAAGGAACTCGGTTACACCGGCGACAGCAATGATTCCGCCAGCATGAACATCTGGCTGCACAAGCAGGTGATGACCAAGCTTGCTGCGAATGGCGGCAAGCTGCCTCCCGAGATCAAGCACTGAGGCCTGCAGGCGCGCAGGTTTGAGTGTCCGGTGCAATCCATGAGGCCCGCCAATGGCGGGCCTTTTGTTCGGTACGATGGGCCGGCCCGTGCCGGCGTTTCGCGCTTGCAGGTCAAGACTTCTTGCTGAACCCCCTCTCGGTGAGCCGCAACCGTGTGATATCGATATCAACCCGCTGGCGCATCACGGCGGCAGCCGATTGCCGTATCTGCGCCTGCTGAGCCTGATCGCCACTGCTCAAGGCCACCTGGTTGACCATGTCGCTGATCACGAACTGATAGGCGATCCGCTCCGCCATCTCCTCGCGCTCGGCGTTGGTCATGGTGCGCAGCGCCGGTGTGCCGAGGAAGATGCCGCGCGACTGCCGGTGCGCGCCCGCGATCTGCAGTTTGTTGGCGGTCCCGCCGGTGTAAATCTCCCAGCAAAGCACCAGCAGCGCCGCCATGTCGTCAGCGACGTTGCGGCTGGAGTGGCCGTTGGCGGACATGACGCGGTCAAATTCCTTCAGCACGGCATCGTCAGCGAAGGCTTTCGTCATTTGCTCGCGCGTCGCCGGGTTCTGACCGCCCATGGTGTCGATCATCGCTACACGGATCCGATCGCTTTGCGTGGGATCGGCGGTGTAGGTCAGCGCCGCATCGATTTGGGCAGGCGTCAAGGAAGCCGCCCGTGGTACGTTTGAGCGCACCGTTGCGCCTGTGCCGAGCCGCCGCGTGCCGCTGAGGATCGACTGGCTGAGCGCGATATTGCCGTAGCCGCGACCCATACTCGCCGTGAAATGCGGATTCCACTGAGCAACGGCCGCGGTGCTGCAAAGACACCCGAGCGCCGCAACGATCAGGGCGGCGCCATGGCGGCGCGCCGGTCTCGTTGCAGCCGCCGCGCCGCATCCGGTGCGATCGGCGTTGCCGGGGATGGCGATTGCACCTGCAGGGACTCCGGCCAGGGGACTCGCGTGAATGAACCTTCGCACGACAACGCCTCCCTCGTGGCACAAAGATCGGCAGCGTGCTGCAGCGGTGGCTACGTGCATCCGCAGATGATCCTGCTTTTTGTCGTTCTCAAAGTTTGCTTTTTTTTGGCAAACTGCGGGCTTCTCAGCGGGCTCCGCGAGACTCGCTACTCATGCACGCATCCGTTGGTCTTCCGTCCGCCACGCACGACGAAACCAGATCGATCGGTCACAAATAGTGCGGAAACAATGCGGAGGATCGATCGACAGCCCCTCAGGGAATGGAAGCATCGGGAGTTGATCGATGAGCCACACCGCCCGTGACGACCTTGCGAGCGCCGATCCGTCACCGTCGCGCGCCGAGGGCACTCGGCAGGGGCGGCGCGCTGAGCCCCCGCCAAAACAGGTCCGGTCGATGATCGGCCGGACGCTGATCGCGCGCTCCCGGCAAGGCGTCTGGCAGCTGTTCGTCCTCGTTCCCGCCTTGGCGCTGCTGGTCTGGATGACCGCTCAGGCCTGGAGCCCGAGCTTCCATGCCGAAGGCCGAATTGCTTATCTCAACGACGTTCCCGGCGGAGTCCGGGCGGCCTTTTTCCTGAGCTGCGCCCTCATATGCATCGGGTGCATCGGGATCGTGCTCTGGCGCCGCCTGTGGCCGCGCGTCGAGCTGATCGTCGACGACCGCAGCGTTACGTCGAAACTGTTCTGGGGTCCCGGCACGCTGCCATTGGGCGCGATCACGCACCTCACGCGCCAGAACAACTGGCTCTTCGTGCACGGAACGAGGCCGGACGGACGCAGGCGCCGGCTGATCGTCAATCTCTCGCAACTCGACCAGGAGCCGTCGGCGATCCTCGCGGCGATCCAGGCTCGGCGCCGAGACCTCGGATGAGCTGGGTGGACATTCGCAAACGGCCTCAAGGTACCGCGTAAATCAGCGCGTCGGTGCCGTCGCCGGTGGAACGGATAGCTGCAAACCGATGCGCGTTGATCGATCACAGATGGCGCGGGATCAAGGCCGCAGACTGTCGCTGCGATGTCTCGACAGAACCGCGGTGGATATTTCGGTCGGCGACGGTCAAAATGTTCACGAGAGCGCTCGCGAGCTCATTATGTGGCCGAAGACCGTGCGAAACTGGCGTAAGTTGCACCGCAGCAGACACTCGCCTGGGTATCACATTCCCATGACGGAATATCTGGTGGCGAGGCGGGTTTGATGCTGTGATAAGAAGCCATGCAACAAGCATACAAACGGGGGAAGCCAAACATGAAACGAGTATTGCTGAGTGTTTCGACCGCGCTGGTTTTGTCGGCGAGCGCGTTGCTCTCGACAGCCAATGCCGATCTTGCTGATCGCAAGTCCATGACGAATGGCGAGGCGCGAAATGCCATGAACGCGGCTATTGCCGAGGCCACCAAGAACGGCTGGAAAATGGTGATCGCCGTCGCGGACGATTCCGGCAGGCTGATCATGCTCGAACGGATGGACGGCGCGCCGACCATCAGCGTCGACATCGCCCCGGGCAAGGCCCGCACCGCGGCGCTGTTTGGCCGAAGTTCAGCGTTGCTGGAAGAAGCCATCAAGACCCGTCCGGCGATCGGCACCGCCGGCCATCTGCTACTGCAGGGCGGGCTCCCGATCATGGTCAATGGCGTCGTCATCGGCAGCGTCGGCGTCAGTGGCGCAACGTCTCAGCAGGATGAACAGGTCGCCGCCGCGGGAATCGCCGCCATCAAGGGCGCCGACGAGCCGAAGAAGCCGTGATGTGAGCGGCCATGGCGGAGCGATGGGACGAGCGTGCCTTGGTCTCGTCGCCCCGCGGGTCTTTTTGAGATCGGAAACAATTGCACCGGGAGGAGCGAGTATGTTGAGAGTGAGGTATGTCGCGCTCGCCTTTGCAATTGCGGTCGTCTTGTCCGGCGAGGCGCGGGCGGAGCCGCTCAAGGTTCTCACTGCGGGGGCTTTCAAGCAGGTGCTGCTGGCGGTCATTCCGCAATTTGAGGCATCTGGTCGCAAGGTCAAATGGGAAACCGGCACGGTCGGCAACATTATCAACCGCATCGAGGCGGGCGAAAGTTTCGATCTGGTGATCGCATCGCCGGCCGCGCTCACCGCGCTCGGCAAATCAGGCAAGCTTGAGGGCGGTATCGATTTGGTTAAAGTGGGCGTCGGCATGGCGATCCGGGAAGGCGCTGCCAAGCCCGACATCGGCAGCGTGGATGCCTTCAAACAGGCGCTGCTGGCGGCAAAGAGCGTTGCCTATGTCGATCCGGCCGCGGGTGGCAGCAGTGGCATCTACGTGTCGGGTCTGATCGACCGGCTCGGCATTGGTGCCGAGGTTAGACGGAAAGCCGTTCTGGTGCAGGGCGGCGCCGCGGCGGATCGCGTCGCGAGCGGCGAAGCCGATATCGCGCTCCAGCAGATCAGCGAAATCCTCCCCGTCAAAGGCGCGGTGCTGGCCGGCCCGCTGCCTTCCGAGATTCAGAACTATACGATATATTCCGCTGCCATCGCCGCTGGTAGCGGGGAAAAGCCGTCGGCGCAGGCGTTGATCGATCTCGTGCGGAGCAGCGCCGGTGCCGTGGCAATCAAGAGCACGGGCATGGAGCCGATCGATCAAAATCCGCCAACAAAATGAATAACAGAAAACAGGCAGAACAGGAGAACGCTCATGGCTACCCTCGATCGCAGGACCATCCTCGCAACCGGTGCACTGGCGCTGGCTGGCGCCGCGACACAAAGCGTTCCGGCCGAGGCGCAAGCCGGCCCGAAAGCCATTTTTCCGGTCGGCACCACCACGATCCCCATCGTCGGCGAGACCGATGTATTTCCGGTCCGCCGCATCTACTGCATCGGGCGCAACTATGCGGCGCATTCGCGTGAGATGGGCTCGGATCCGACGCGGGAGCCGCCGTTCTTCTTCCAGAAACCCACCGACGCGATCCAGAACGTCGCCATCGGCACCGTTGCGGATCATCCTTATCCCTTGCTCACCAAGAACTATCACTATGAGGTCGAACTGGTGGCGGCGCTGAAGTCGGGCGGCACCAACATCCCGGTGGAAGCGGCGCTCGAACATGTCTACGGTTATACGCTCGGTCTCGATATGACACGGCGTGATCTGCAGCGCGCGATGGGCGACGAGAAGAAGCCGTGGGAAATCGGCAAGAGCTTTGATCGTTCCGCCGTGCTGGGTCCGATCCATCCCGTGGCGAAAACCGGACATTTCACCAAAGGCGCGATTTCGCTGGCGGTGAATGACACGATCAAGCAGAACTCGAACCTGCAGAACATGATCTGGAGCGTGGCCGAGCAGATCTCCAAACTGTCCGAAGCGTTCGAACTGAAGGCCGGCGACATCATCTATTCCGGCACGCCCGAAAATGTCGGCCCGGTAGTGAAGGGCGACGTGCTGTTGTGCAAGCTGGAAGGCCTGCCGGACATGTCGATCCGGATTACCTGAGGCGAGGTAATAGCTGCCGGTGTGTCGTCATGCTCCGCCGTCGTCCCTGCGAACGCAGGGACCCATACGCCGGGGCGTCAGTGGTTGGATACGGTGTAAGACACGATGGGGCGACCGCCGCTCATCGCTAACATCGGTGGGTCCCTGCGTTCTCAGGGACGACAGCTGATGGTGTCACCCCACCAAATCCGCATACTCCGGATGCTTGCGCAGGTAATCCACCACAAAGCCGCAGGCGGCGACCACCTTTGATCCATCGGCGCGGATCAACTCCAGCGCACCCTGCACCAGTTCCGACGCGACACCGCGGCCGCGCAGCGCGCGCGGCGTCTCGGTGTGGGTGATGATCACGGTCGATGGCGCCAGGCGATAATTCGCAAACGCCATCGCGCCTTCGACATCAAGCTCGAAGCGGTTCTGGGCCTTGTTGTCGCGGACTCCGGTCATGTCAGGCTCATTTCAGCAGGTCGGCGTATTCAGGGTGTTTTTCGATATACGCCTTCACGAATGGACATTGCGCGATCACCTTCAAACCCCCGGCTCGCACCTGATCCAGCGCGCCCTTGATCAGTTTCGAGCCGATACCCTTGCCGCCAAGCTCCGGAGGCACTTCGGTATGGGCGAATGTGATGACGCCGTCGGCGATCTCGTAATAGCTCGCGGCGACATGGCCGTCGACCGCGAGTTCGTAGCGCTGTTGCGCAGGATTGTCGGAAACCGTGTCGTTCATATCATCCGATCCGTCGGTGCATTCCCGCTATTCGCATCGCCCGGGGCCCGCACCCCTGGGGTTTACGGTCGCCGCCAACTTCTTCCCAGCTGTCGCAGATTACAAATTGCTTCGAATGGCTCTTGCAACAGCCAATATCTTCCCCACGTTTTCAGGTGACATACGCCCCCGATGCGGCCGGATTGGTCGCCTGACAGTCGGAGTGTCATGCTCGCCAGCCGCTGACGTATGCCTCTTTCAAGGGAGGTTTACCATGTCGGACTTTCGGTTTTTCAGCACTCATCGAACGTGGGAAGACTGGTGCGGCATGCTGCTTGGCGTGCTGATCGTGTTGTCGCCGTGGTTTCCCACCCAGACAAGCCATGAACTTGTCGATGCGGAACGCAGCTTCGTGATCCTGAATACGTTTACGGTCGGCGTCCTGATATTCGGCCTCGCACAGCTGCAATATGTGGCGCTGCAGCGTTGGGAGGAGGTGGCCGAAATCATGATCGGGCTGTGGCTGATCGCCTCGCCGTACATGTTCGGCTATTCCGGCGACGGCCTGCTCCGGTTCTGGCATACAAGTCTCGGCGGATTAGTGGTGCTGCTGGCGGCCCTGCAGTTGTGGCAGGACTGGGACCTGAGCGATCAGGACCTGGCCCAGCACGGCCAATAGCAGCTGGAGCATGATCCGGAAAAGCATCATGCCCTCGGGCCACGGCCCGACGGGGGAACCGGTTTTCGCTCGGGATAAACGCGAAGCGCTTGTTCGGAGATCATGCTCAAACAAATAGATGAGATCGAGGCCCGCTGGCTTGGCAACAGACCCGCGCGTCTTCACTCAGATCGCTAGTTTTTCAGGGAGCTGCCTAGCATCTGCCGAATCGACCAGGCTTCGCCGTCGCTGGCGCCGCTGATATCGTCGATCTTCCATTGTCCGTCGTCGCGCACGAGGCTGTAGCGGATGGTATTGTCGACGGATTTGGCGCGCGGCGCGCCCCGGCCTGCGATGATGACGGCGATCACGGCCTTGTCTGGGTCAAGCTTCTCCGGAACCAGTTTGAATGATTTGACATTCGGCTCCTGCGAATTGGTGACCGGATCGAAATCCACCGGTCCGACGTCGCCCTTCGGCGTGTGAGCGTCGGCGTTGGCCCATAATTCGACCAGCGATTTGGACAGGTATTTCGCTTTCGCCACCTGGTTTTCGATGATGAACGCGCCGCCGCCGTCGCCCCTGCCTTTGGCGGCGCGCGCATAGATCGCGTTGACGATGGCAACGGGATCATTCGGCGAGGAGGCCGGCTTGGCGAACGCGGAGCGTGATATGGCGGCTGCAAGGCCAGTTGCGCCGGTCAAGACCAGCGCGCGTCGGGTCATCATCATTGTTCGATCCAGTTGCGGCCGCGCACATGCCAACTCAGACTCAAAGTGAGGTTCATGACACCACGCGACGGCCGCATCCACAACGGTGAATCGACTGGCGGCAAGCTTCCGCAAACTTGACGCAGCGCGCGAAAATGCTGAAGGGCTGCGGGATCTATATCACCGGCGCGCCCTGCGCGATGTGCATGAGCGCGATCTACTGGTCGCGTATCGATCACGTGTATTTTGCCAGCACGCTGACCGACACCAGCGCGATCGGCTTCGATGACGCCTATCAATACGAGGACTTCGCCAAGCCGTGGGACAAGCGGCGCATCGCGGTATCGGAAGCTTTCGAGCGCGATCTCGGTCTCAAGGCCTGGACCGACAAGGATCGCCATCCGTATTGAGCGACAGGCACGGCGATTGCGGCGCTAGCTGGAGCAGACAGCAATGGCGCGGGCATTCTAGCGCGCCATTCCGCCGTGGGCCGGCGAATGGCGGCACGCTCCCAGTTGACGCATGCTATTAACGGCGATCGTATCACGCCGTCCCGGCACGTCCGCCTCCGGGGAGACGTTCAATCGGCTCCCGCGGCATCATCGTCTGGAGATCATCATGGCCAATGCAAAAGGCCCCAACATCAAGAAGAAGCAGAAATGCAAGAATTGCGAGGGCAAGGGCCTGCTGAAAAAGGGCGACAAGGTGGTCAAGTGCCAGCGCTGCGGCGGGACCGGGGTACGGTGAACGTCCATTGAACTCACCGGGGCCCATTAACAATCGCCCATAAATCTGGTTGAATTTTCGCAGACGGCGAGGGCTAGCGAACGGTTCGCCGATTGCGCGTTTATTCCAAAGGGCTGCATCCATGAAGTTCATACTGACCGTATTCGGCATCGTCCTGCTCGCTATGGCCGGCGTCTATTTCCTGATGCCGGCGGATCAGCTGCCGGGCTTCTTTCCCGGACACGAGGATGGCGTGACCCGCTTGCACGTCAAGCACGGCATCGTCTCGGGTGTGGCGGGTCTGGTGCTGATCGGGGCAAGCATGTGGGTGGAGCGCAGATGATGGGCGAGCCCACACCAACCGGCATCGACGGCGTGGCAGGTGTCGATCCCCTCGCATTTCAGGAGCGCGCCAAGTGACCGGGACCGCGCCGCGCGGCGGCGTGACGCCGATGTCCCGCCGGGTGATGAATCTCGCGCATCTCCTCACCCAGAATGCCCGCCGGCACGGCGACCGGGTCGGCTTCATCTGGGGCGAGAAGTCCTGGAGCTGGCGCGAGATCGACGGCCAGGTTTCGGCGCTGGCAGCCGCGCTTGCCGCGCGCGGCATCGTCAAGGGCGACCGGATCCTGGTCCATTCCAAGAATGGCGACGAGATGTTCTGGTCGATGTTCGCAGCCTTCCGGCTCGGCGCGGTCTGGGTGCCGACCAATTTCCGGCTGATGCCGGACGAGGTTGCCTGGCTCGCCACCGCCTCCGGCGCCAAGGCCTTCCTGTGTCAGGGCGATTTTCCTGGCCATGTGGCCGCGGTGGAAGCGGTGAGCCCGGCGCTGGCCTTCATCTGGCGGATCGGCGAGGGTGCGTTCGGCGAAAAATCCGTCAGCGAGGCGATCGCCGCCCACGCGGGCGCTGCCATCGCGGCGGCTGATGTCGAGTACGACGATCCCTGCTGGTTTTTCTTCACATCGGGCACCACCGGGCGCTCCAAGGCGGCGGTGCTGACCCATGGCCAAATGGCTTTTGTCATTACCAACCACCTCGCGGACCTGATGCCGGGCACGACGGAAAAGGACGCGTCCCTGGTGGTCGCGCCGCTGTCGCATGGCGCCGGCATCCACCAGCTCGTGCAAACCGCGCGCGGCGTGCCGACCATCCTGCTGTCATCGGAACGTTTCGATATCGACGAGGCGTTCCGGCTGATCGAGACCCACCGCGTTAGCAACATCTTCACGGTGCCGACCATCCTGAAGATGATGGTCGAGCATCCCTCGGTCGAGCGCTACGACCATTCATCGTTGCGTTATGTCATCTATGCCGGCGCGCCGATGTATCGCGAGGACCAGAAGGCGGCGCTGAAGAAGCTCGGCAAGGTGCTGGTGCAATATTTCGGCCTCGGCGAGGTCACCGGCAATATCACGGTGCTGCCGCCGGCCTTGCACA
>DATHHQ010000398.1:0-3436 GCA_035490095.1 Bradyrhizobium sp. | reverse complement strand
ATGGTCTGCATGGCCATTGAGATTTATCTCGAACGGCACAGCTTTCACGTGACCATCGCCGACGGCGGCGAAGCCGGGCTTCGCGCGCTGGAAGGCACGGCATTCGACCTGATGATTGTCGATATCTTCATGCCGCATATGCGCGGCTTCGAGTCGATCCGGATTTTTCACGAGCGCGCGCCGACAATTCCACTGGTCGCGATGTCCGGATACGCCTTTGCGAATCTCGACTCGCCAGCGCCAGACTTTTTGAGAATGGCTCTCGAACTCGGCGCAACGCGCTGCTTGCGCAAGCCGTTCACGCCGCTGGCGCTGCTGACTGTGATCAACGAATGTCTGGCCGAAGCCCAGTCCCGCTTCACCAGTGTCATTCAGCTGAGATAGTAATCCCCGATTGACGCAGGGGGGCCAGGCGGCGCCGGGGAATTCAAGGATATGCTTCAGAAGTCTCTTTCGGCAGAAGCTGTGGAAGCGCAGATTTGCCAGGCCCGGAGGATGGAGATCGTCGGTCAGTTGACCGGCGGGGTTGTTCACGACTTCAACAACATCCTCACCGTCATCAGCGGCACGATCGAAATCCTGCAGGAGGCTGTCGCGGATCGCGCGGACCTTGCAGCCATCGCGGGGCTGATCGCCGAGGCCGCCGACCGTGGCGCCAGCCTGACCTCGAATCTGCTCGCGTTCGCACGCAGCCAGCCATCGCAGCCTCGCCCCGTCGACGTCAATGCGCTGCTTGTCGACGCGGCCCGTCTGCTGCGGCCCACGCTCGGCGAACACATCGAGATCGATACGCGGCAGGCCACCGAAGCCCCGTTTGTCCTGATCGATCCCAACCTGTTCATGACGGCGATTCTCAATCTTGCGGTCATCGCGCGTGACGCGATGCCGGATGGCGGCACGCTCACCTTCGACACCAGCACCGCGGCGTCTGAGCAGAGCTGCTTCAGCGCGGAAGACGGGATCACCGCCGCTAACGATGTCATGATCGCCGTCAACGCCACAGGCCACGGGATTTCTGTTGTCCATTCAGATCGGCCCGTTGCCGACCTCGGCATGATCGAGGATTTCATCAGGCAGTCCGATGGCCGTATCGATGTTCGCAACGAAGGCGGCCGGGGGATGTCCGTCAGCATGTATTTGCCTCGAACGTCGGCCCTGGTTCAACCCTTGGCGGAAAGCCCTAGCGGAGGCGATGAGGCTATCCTGATCGTAGAGGATGATGTTCTAGTGCGCAGATACGTCGTTACCCAGGTTCAGAGTCTCGGCTACCGGACGCTTGACGCGGGCAACGCCACCGAGGCGCTGACGATCATCGATAACGGTGGAGAAATCGATCTTCTGTTCACCGACGTGATGATGCCGGGTTCGATCAGCGGACGGCAGCTGGCCATCGAAGCCTTGAATCGCAGGCCTTCGCTCAAGGTATTGTATACGTCGGGCTACGAGAAAAACGCCATGGTTCAGGACGGGCGTCTCGACGGTGGCGTTCTGTTGCTCGCCAAGCCGTATCGCAAGCTCGAGCTGGCGGAAATGATTCGCACCGCTCTCGACGCCTGACGCCGGAAAACTCTTCAGTCGACGTAGCGATGTCATTCGCAGCTTGCGCGAAAGTGGCTGCTGCGTATGCGTTTTCATGGCCTTTGCCTCGACCGGATCGCGATTAAAATCGCGACGAAACCTGCATGCGGCTGGTCTCGGGCGACTGCCATTTCCGGGTATTTGTACGGAGTGAAAATTTAACGAACAGGTAGCGCTGAGAGAACAGTGTGGCCCCGTCGCCGACAGAAACGTGCGGCGTCGCGTCAATAGTGTTCATCCAGAAGGATTTAGTAAAATGTCAGGTATCGTTCTCTCATCCTCCGTCCGTCAGAATTTGCTTTCGCTGCAGTCGACCGCCGATCTGCTTGCCACCACGCAGAGCCGCCTTTCGACCGGCAAGAAAGTGAATACCGCGCTCGACAATCCCACCAACTTCTTCACCGCCCAGTCGCTCGATGGCCGCGCCAGCGACATCAGCAACCTGCTGGATGGTATCGGCAACGGCGTGCAGGTTCTGCAGGCTGCCAACACCGGCATCACCTCGCTCTCCAAGCTGGTTGACACCGCGAAGTCGCTCGCCAACCAGGCGCTGCAGACCACGGTCGGCTATTCCACGAAGTCGAACGTTTCGACGACGATCTCCGGTGCAGTTGCGACCGATCTGCGCGGTACCACGAGCTTCACCAACGCGACTGCGATCAGCAGCGCGCTGTATAACGGTACTGCTGGCGGCACGACCGCAGCGGCGGCTGGTATTACCCTCGGCGCCACTGCTGGCACGCTCACCGCTTCGGCCCTCGTCAATGACAACGCCACCTCGCCGGCCCCGATCACGGCCGCCACCAAGCTGTTTGGCCCCGGCGGTGCCGGTGTTGCCGGTCTGTCAACCCAGGCTGCCTCGTCGTTCCAGGACGGCGACGTGTTCAGCGTGAACGGCAAGACGATCACGATCAAGGCAGCTGCCCTTCCGGTGGTTGGCGTACTTGCCTCCGGGCAAAGCATTGCGGGCAACGTCATCACCGACGGAACCGGTAATTCGACGGTCTACCTCGGCGACCCCGCAACGACGAACTCGGTCGCGAGCGTTGGCGACCTCACGACCGCCATTGACCTCGCGAGCGGCCGTCAGTACGTCACGGCGGTCAGTGCTACCACCGGTATTGCGACCCTGGCTGGTACGGCCAGTGCCATCACCGGCGGCATCCTGGCCCTCAAGAGCTCGACGGGTGCCGATCTTTCGCTCACCGGCAAGGCAGACAGCCTCAAGGCATTGAACCTCACGGCAGCCGTTGGTGCCGGTCAAACCACACTCACGGCGGCTCGTGCGACAACCGCCGCCAGCCTCGGCAATCTGGTCGATGACGGCTCGACGCTGAACGTCAACGGCAAGACCATCACCTTCAGGAACGCCAACGCTGCGGCACTGGGCGCGGTTCCGACCGGCTCCGGCATCAGCAACACCAACTTGCTGACTGATGCGGCCGGCAACTCGACCGTCTTCCTCCAGGGCGGTACGGTCGCCGACGTCCTCACCGCCATCGACATTGCCACGGGCACGAAGACCGTGAGCATTACGGCCGGTGTGGCCACCGTCGCGAACGCAACCGGTGCGACGGCTTCGACGATCGCCGCGAACGGCACGCTGAAGCTCTCAACCGGCACGGCCTCCGACCTGAACATTACCAGCACTGGCAACGCTCTGTCCGTGCTTGGTCTCTCCGGCCCCACCGGCACAAGCACCAGCTTCGCTGCATCGCGCACCGCGGGCACCGGCGGCATCAACGGCAAGACCCTGACCTTCTCCTCCTTCAACGGCGGCACGGCGGTCAATGTCACCTTCGGTGACGGCACTGGCGGTACGGTCAAGACGCTCGACCAGTTGAACGCCCAGCTTCTG
>DATHHQ010000397.1:0-3330 GCA_035490095.1 Bradyrhizobium sp. | reverse complement strand
ATGGGCGGAAAGTTTTTCTGGATCGGGCTGCTGGAAGGCGACGAGGAAGGGAGCGATCAGCAGCGCCAGACCGATCAGGCCGGCGACCCCGATAAACACCACAAGTGGTAGATAATTCTGCAGGATGCCGGTCATCGGCGGGGCCTTTTCCGGCGGTTTGGACCGCCGCAGATTCGTTACATTGGAATTATTCCGAGGCTTAGCGCAGCGCAACAAGGGGCGCAAGACAAGCTATTTTGACGCTCCTGCCCGGCCCCAGATGCGGCGGGATAACCCGGGAAGGACGCCCGAAGCTGAGGCACGGAGCTTCTCTCAGCTCAAGTCTTTTTCCGCGTCGAGCATTTTGGCGGCAGTATCGGTGAGACGATCGATATGCCCCAGCAGCATTGCCACTTCGTCCTGGCTGAGTTGTTCCAGCAAGCGCTGATTGCGCTCAAGTGCACCCGCCACGATCGTCTCATGGGCGATCAGCCCGGTCCGGGTTAGGCAGACCAGCACTTCCCGGTTATCCCTCGGGTTGACCGCTCTCGAAACCAGCTTGCGCGATACCAGTCCGGCCAGCGCCCGGCTGATCTGTCCCTTGTCCATGCCAACCGCCTCGGCGAGCCTGGCCACGCTCATCGGCGGCCGGTGCCCCAGCGACGCCACCAGCCCGAACTCCACCGAAGAAAGTCCGACCAGACGTTTGTAGCGCAGGATGGCGCCGCGCTTCAGCAGATTGGCGAGCACCATCAACCGCGACGACATCATCGCCGTGATCGGTGCAAGCCGACCGTCTTTGTCGGGACTCGCCGGAGGCGGGACCGCCGTTTTCGACTTCGGGTTCATGGCAGACGTGTGCCAACAAAATCTTCTGGTGCCAAGGTTTTTGGAATCGTTGACATTGTCATCTATCTACTATTCACTTTCCGAAAGGTTCTCAATCTCAACGAACACGGCGGCAAAGCCGGATGGGAGGAAGCAGCGATGAACATCACCCAGCGGGATCGCGACCTCGGCACCGCCTACGCCATGAGGCCGTCCGCCAGCCGGACCGAACTGACCGAGGTCGGGCGCGGCACGCCGATGGGGGAACTGCTCCGGCGTTACTGGCACCCGATCGGTCTTGCGGCTGACGCCACCGACATCCCCCGAAAAGTTCGCGTGCTGGGTGAGGACCTGATCCTGTTCCGCGGCAGGCATGGCCGTGTCGGCCTGCTGCACGCCCGCTGCTGCCACCGCGGCACCACGCTCTATTATGGCAAGGTCGAGGAGGACGGCATCCGCTGTTGCTATCACGGCTGGAAGTTCGATACCGAAGGCCGCTGCCTTGAACAGCCCTGCGAACCCGATGGCGGCCAGTTCAGGGACAAGGTGCGCCAGCCCTGGTACCCGGTTGCCGAACGCTATGGGCTGATCTTCGCCTATATGGGCCCGTCAGAGAAAATGCCGGTGCTGCCACGCTACGAAGCCCTGGAGAAAATGGACGACGGCGAATTCGTGGAAGCCGACGACAGCTCGATCGGCGGCGGCGGACCGGCCGTCATTCCCTGCAACTGGCTGCAGCATTTCGAGAACGTGGTCGATCCCTATCACGTCCCGGTGCTGCACGGATCGTTCAGCGGCCCGCAATTCACCAACATGATGGCCTCGATGCCGCAAGTGAAATTCGAGATGTCGCCGCGCGGCGTCACCGTGCGTTCGATCCGCAACCAGGACGACGGCAAGATCTTCTACCGCGTAACCGAAGCTGTTCTTCCTACCCTGCGCGTGGTGCCCAATCCGCGGGTCGCGCAGTTCGCCCGCGTCGAGTCGATCGGCTGGACACTGCCGATCGACAACACCTCATTCCGTATCTACGTCGCTGGCCGGGTCAAGCAACCCGGCGATATCGGACGGATGCGCTCGAAGTTCAACGGCAAGTTCTGGTGGGACATGACCGAACAGGAACATCAGCAATTCCCCGGCGATTACGAAGCGCAGGTCGGCCAGGGACAGGTAACGCTGCATTCCGAGGAGCATTTCGGCCAGAGCGATCGCGGTATCCTGATGATCCGGCGGTTGCTGGCTGATCAGCTCGACGCCATGGCCGCCGGGCGCGATCTCGTCGGGGTCTCGTTCGACCAACACGCGTCACCGGTGGAATTCGAGGCTGGAAATTTCACTCGCGACGCGTGAGCGACGGCGTCTCGTTCCAAAAAGAAGCTCAGGGGGAAACATGGTCGATTTCGCGCCGCAGGTGGTCGCGCAGGCCGGCGCATCGGCGAGGCCATCTGCCCGCCGCTACTACGTGCTGGGGCTGCTCACGGTGGTCTACGCGCTGAATTTTCTCGATCGCACGATCTTCAACGTACTGATCGAGCCGATCAAGAAGGAATTCACGCTCAGCGACACCACCATGGGGCTGCTCGCGGGCTTCGGTTTCGTGCTGTTCTATTCGCTGCTCGGCATCCCCATCGCGCGGGTCGCCGACCGGCTCAACCGGCGCAATATCGTGGCCGTCGCCTTCGCCTTTTGGAGCGCGATGACGTTCCTGTGCGGCATGGCGCAGAGCGTGGCGACGCTGGCGCTCGCCAGAATCGGCGTCGGCATCGGCGAATCCGCCGGCACCCCGGCGTCGCAATCCATGATCGCCGATCTCTTCGATAAGAACGAACGCCCCCGCGCGCTCGGCGTCTACGCCATTGGCACTTATCTCGGGGTATTCCTCGGCTATTTCATCGGCGGCTACGTCAATCAGCACTACGGCTGGCGAATGGCGTTCTTCACAGCCGGCCTGCCCGGCATCGCCCTGGCCGCGGTGTTGTGGCTGACGGTGTCGGAGCCAGCGCGAGGCGCCATGGCGGAGACCTTCACGCCTGAGCCGATCGGACCGACGGTCGGCTTTCTCGCCTCGCAGCAGACCTTTGTCATCGTCCTGATCGGCTTTTGCCTGACGACCTATACCAACTACGCCACCGCGGCCTGGATCCCGCCCTTTCTGGCGCGCGTGCATCATCTGAGCAGCGCCGAGATCGGAACCTATGCCGGCACCTTCAAGGGGCTGTTCGGGATGGCGGGCACACTGGTCGGCGGCCTGATGGTGGCGCAGATCAGCCGCCGCGACGATCGCTGGAAACTGTGGGCACCGGCGATCACGTCGGGCCTCGCCGGACCGGTGTTCGCGGTGTGCATGTTGACGTCAGACTTCGCTACCATGGTCGCCGCATTGGCGCTGACCTCGTTTCTGGTCGGCTTTCATCTCGGGCCGATCTTTGCCATCGCGCAGACCGTCGCCCGCCCCAGCATGCGGGCGCTGGCCTCCGCGATCATTCTGTTGACCGCGACCTGTTTTGGCCAGGGCGTCGGCCC
>DATHHQ010000396.1:0-3831 GCA_035490095.1 Bradyrhizobium sp. | reverse complement strand
ACCAACGATGCGCTCGGCGGCACGAAATATTGGGGCGCGTCGGCGGAATTGCAGATGCCGTTCTGGTTCCTGCCGAAGGAAGTCGGACTTAAAGGCTCGGTTTATGCCGATGCCGGCTCGCTCTATGACTATAAGGGACCGACATCCTGGGCGCAGACGGGCGAAGTCAACTTGCCCGGCTGTGTTCCCTCGACCCGCAATCCTGTCAGTGCGGGAACCTGCACAGGTCTGATATTTGACAACGGCAATGTCGTTCGTACCTCGGTGGGTGTCGGTCTGATCTGGGCATCGCCGTTCGGTCCGCTACGCTTTGACTATGCAGTGCCGCTTACCAAAGGCGCGAACGATCGCGTGCAGGAATTCAAGTTCGGCGGCGGGACATCGTTCTGAGTTCGATTGCCGGCCGGACCGCGACGGGTGGAATGGCGCAGCCGACATTCTTCGAACAACCGCCTTTGTCGACGCTGGCTGATATCGCCGCGTTGACCAAGGCGCATTTGGCCGATCCGTCGCGGGGCGGCCAACAGATCAGGGGGCTGGCTTCGCTGGAAGAAGCCGGCCCGATGCATTTGACATTTTTCGACAACCTGAAATATGCCGACCAGCTCGCTTCGACGAAGGCTGGGGCCTGTCTGGTTAGCAATCGATTCGAGGCCAGCGTGCCCGCCCATGTCGCCGTTTTGCGCGCGGTCCATCCTTTCCGTGAATTTGTGAAGGTCGCGCGCCTGCTGCATGGCGACGCGCTTCGCCCGCAATCCTGGTTCGGCAATGCCGGCATCGCGCCGTCCGCCGTCATCGATCCGACCGCGCGCCTGGAAGATGGCGTGATTGTAGATCCGCTTGCCGTGATCGGCCCAAACGCCGAAATTGGCTCCGGGACGGTGATCGGTTCGGGTGTCGTGATCGGCGTCAATGTCAGGATCGGCAGGGACTGCAATGTCGGTGCGCACACGGCGATTCAATGTGCGCTAATCGGCGACAACGTCCTGATCCATCCCGGCTGCAGCATCGGTCAGGACGGCTATGGCTTCGTTTTCTTCGGACCGGATGGTCATCTGAAAGTGCCGCAAACCGGCCGCGTCCTGATCCAGAACGACGTCGAGATCGGCGCTGGAACCACCATCGATCGCGGCAGCTTGCGCGATACCGTCATCGGGGAAGGTACGAAAATCGACAATCAGGTCCAGATCGGCCACAACGTGACGATCGGCAGGCATTGTTTGCTTGCGGCCCAGATAGGACTCGCGGGCAGCCTGACGATTGGCGACAATGTCGCGCTGGGCGCCAAGGTCGGAATCAACAATCACCTCCGCATCGGCGACGGTGCCCAGGTCACGGCGATGAGCGGCGTCAAGGACGACATTCCGGCCAATGGACGCTGGGGTGGCTTCTTTGCCAAGCCGACCAAACAGTGGTTCCGTGAAATCATTGCGGTGGAGCGTTTGACGCGCGGTGGCGCGGCCGATCCGAAGGGCGGGGGGCGCGATTGATGGAGGCACCGGTCAAGTTTGAACTCGTCGACATCAATGAAATCCTCAAAACACTTCCGCATCGCTATCCGATGCTGCTGATCGATCGGGTCATCAAGATCCGGAGCGATTACAGCGGCATCGGCGTCAAGAATGTCACCTTCAACGAACCGCCATTCCTTGGTCATTTTCCGGATCGCCCGGTCTATCCGGGAGTGATGATGATCGAAGCCATGGCGCAGACCGCCGGCGTGATCGGCATCAAATCGGTTGAAGGCACCGAAAAGCCGCGCGCGGTTTATTTTCTCACCATCGACAAGTGCAAGTTCCGCAAGCCGGTGATGCCCGGCGACACCATCGAGTACCACATGCGCAGCATCGGCAGGCGCAAGACCATGTGGTGGTTTCACGGCGACGCCATCGTGAACGGCACCACTGTGGCCGAAGCCGACGTTGGCGCGATGCTGACCGACTGATGCCGCGGAAGCGTGCTTCGGTGGGGCTTTTCTAGAGCGGGATGACTTTTCTTCGAATCGTTATCCCGCTCTATCTTTTTGTTTGAGCATGATCTTTTCGGAAAACCGGTACCCACTTTTCCGGATCATGCTCTAACGCGACATCTCGTCTACCGATGATTCGAACGATGCGTCCGGCATTGATACGGACCATCCGCGCCAGGTCCCCTGATATTCCGATTGAAAAACTGCCCCATGGATGGTGCGGCCATCAAACCCTCGAACGTCTGCGCCGGAAGTTCACAATACTGATCGTAAACGCCCTTGATGCTGGTGATCAAATGGCTTTGGGTCTTGTCGTAACAGACACGCTGAATGAGGCTGCTCCGGTTGATGTCCCGGCATTCGAACGTCTTGAGATCGACGGTGCCGCGACCCTTCACGTCGACCGTTTCGGAGCCAACCTCCGCGGTGAATAGGTGCAGGAGCAATGCTGTCGCGGTTCGGACCATGGCGTCCGTCAGGATATCGCAAATCCGCCAGCTCAAATCCGGGAATGTCGCCCCAGCATGCCGAAACACGGCGTAACCATACGTCACTAGACAGCGCCGGCATGTCGCGCTAACCACCGGAAAACCCAACAGATTAACGCCTGCGATTGTCGCTGACTGGACCCACTCGATGAGTACGATCGATCCCACCGCGCGGGTTGAGGATGGCGCTGTGATCGGCGAGGGCACGTCGATCGGTCCCTACTGCATCGTCGGGCCCCATGTCGTGATCGGCGCGAACTGCAAGCTGATCGCGCATGTGCACGTCACGGCGCAGACCACCATCGGCGACGGCTGCACGATCTATCCATTCGTCTCGTTGGGCACGCCGCCGCAATCCCTGAGTTATCGCGGCGAACTCACCAGGCTTCAGATCGGCCAGGGCTGCACCCTCAGGGAGCAGGTGACCATGAACGCCGGAACGGTGGCCGGCGGCGGCATTACTCGTGTCGGCGATCGCGGTTATTTCATGAATTGCAGCCATGTCGGTCACGACTGCATCGTGGGCAACGACGTGATCTTTGCGACCTCGGCAACGCTAGGCGGCCACAGCGAGATCGGCGATTTCGTTTTCATCGGCGGCCTGTCGGCCGTGCATCAATTCGCCAGGGTGGGGGCGCAGGTGATGGTCGGCGCCCTCAGCGGCGTGCGCAGCGACGTAATCCCGTTCGCTCTTGCGAGCGGCCAGTTTGCCACGCTCACCGGTCTCAACGTCGTCGGCATGAAACGCCGCAAGTTCACCCGCGAGCGCCTCGCGGTGATAAGATTGTTCTATCAAAAGCTGTTTCACGGGCCTGGCGTCTTTGCCGAGCGTCTCAACGAGGCGAGAGATCTGACGGCTGCGGATCCAGCGATTGCGGAAATCCTGACCTTCATCGATGCTGGAAAAAATCGCGAGCTGTGTCAGCCGGTGAAAGACGGCAAAAGGTCTTGAGTCGTCGGGGCAAACCATGACGAACGAGGTTTTGCAGATTTCATCGCCCATAGGGTTGATCGCGGCGGGCGGCGTGATGCCGTTCGCGGTCGCGGACTCCCTGATCGCGCGCGGCCTCAATCCCGTTCTTTTCGCGCTGAAAGGCGCCTGCGATCCAGTTCGGGTGGAGCGGTTTCGCCATCACTGGATTTCGGTTGGTCAGGTCGGCCGGGCGGTAAAACTGTTTCGCAGCGAGAACTGCCGCGACCTGGTTTTCATCGGCACCCTGGTGCGGCCGGCATTGTCAGAGATTCGGCTGGATTGGGGTACGCTTCGCGTCATCGGCCGCGTGTGGGCGGCGTTCCGGGGCGGAGACGACCATCTGCTATCTGGAATCGGCCGCATCCTCGAACAGGACGGCTTTCGGATGGTGGGAATCAGGG
>DATHHQ010000395.1:0-23437 GCA_035490095.1 Bradyrhizobium sp. | reverse complement strand
ACCCATTAGGGGATATTGTCGCTCGATTCGCGAACGAACGGCGGGTAATGCGCCGGGCGTGAAATTGTGCGGTTTGGGGCAAACCATGTCGGGCGTGATCGTGGCGATGCGTCGGACCTTGCTGTCGTGCACATCACTGGCGCGCAACGGCCTGATCGGTCTTGGCACCGCCGTCCTGATGTCGATCGCGCCCGCTCATGCCGGCGAGTTACCGTTCCACCACATGATCCCGGTATTCTTCGATCTGAACCGCCAGGAAATCGCGGTGCTGGCGACGGCATTGGCGCTGCTCGTCTTCTCGGTGGTGGCGGCGGTCCTGTTGATGCGCACGCGGCTGCGCGCGGCAAGAAGCGAGGAACTGCTGCGCTCCGACGTCCAGGACCTGCAAGTCCAGGCCGACCGTTTACGTGCATTGTTGTTCGCGGAACCGCAGATTTTGATCTCGTGGGCAGCGGGCGACAATCGCCCGGAGATCAGCGGCGACACTTCGCTGCTGATGCCGCAGGATGCCCAGCATCGGCCACAGCGCGTCCTCGCATTTGGAACCTGGTTGCCGCCGGAGCCGGCGCTGCAGATGGACCATGCGGTCGACGCGCTGCGCGATGCCGGGGAGGGCTTTCTGCTCAATCTGACGACGTCCAGCGGACACGCCATCGAGGCCATGGGCCGCGCTATCGGCGGCCAGGCCATTGTGCGGATTCGTGCACTGAGCGGATTGCGCCGGGAACTCGCCGAAATGAACCTGCGGCACAAGGCGCTGCTGGACGAAACCGAAATACTGCGGGCTTTCCTGGCGGCAGCGCCCTGGCCGATCTGGGCCAAGCGCGCCAAGGGCGGTCTCAGCTACGCCAATGCCGCCTACGCGCGGGCGACCGAGGCGACCAGCGTCGCGGATGCGATCGATCGCGACCTCGAATTGCTCGACAGCAGCGACCGCCATGATATGGACCGCGCGCTGAACCAAAGAGCGACCTTCACGGCACGGCTTCCGATCGTGGTCGGAGGTGAGCGGCGCATCTACGATGTGCACGCGCTGAATCTCGGCGACGGCAGCGCCGGCATCGCGATCGATGCCGGCGAGGCAACCGCGCTGCGCGCGGCGCTGGTGCGCATGGCGGAGGCGCATCGCCGCACCCTCGATCAACTGTCGTCCGGCGTGGCCGTATTTGACGCCCAGCGGCGGCTGGCGTTCTACAACGATTCCTATCGCCGCCTGTGGGATCTGGACCGCGCGTTTCTCGACAGCAACCCCGACGATTCGAGCGTGCTCGATCGGCTGCGCGCCGCGCGCAAAGTTCCGGAACAGCCGGATTTCCGGGCCTGGAAGGCGAAGCTGCACGAGGCCTATCGCGCCGTCGAACCGGAAAAGGACACCTGGTATCTGCCCGACGGCCGCGCGGTGAGCGTCGTCACCACGCCGAATCCGGAAGGCGGGGTGACCTATCTGTTCGACGACGTCACCGAAAGTCTGGACCTGGCACGGCGATTTGACGGTCTGATCCGGGTGCAGCGTGAAACGCTCGACAATCTCGCCGAGGCCGTCGCGGTGTTCGGCAGCAACGGCCGCGCGCAATTATTCAATCCGGCGTTCGCGAAGATGTGGAAGCTGTCGCCCGAGGCGCTGCGCGAGCAGCCGCATATCGAGACCGTGGAAGCCTGGTGCAGGCCCTTGCTCGATGACGCGGTGACGTGGCGGGCGCTGCGCGAAGCCATTACCGCGATCGAAAACCGGGCCGAGGTGCCGCTGAAACTCGAGCGTAAGGATGGCAGCGTGCTCGACTGCATGACCATGCCGCTGCCCGACGGCGCCACCATGCTGACGTTCCAGGACATCACCGATACCGAAAACGTCGAACGCGCGCTGCGCGAACGCAACGAGGCGCTCGAGACCGCCGACCAGATGAAGGTCGATTTCGTCCACCACGTGTCGTACGAATTACGCTCGCCGCTGACCACCATCATCGGTTTTGCCCACTTCCTGAGCGACCCGGTGACCGGCCCCTTGATGCCGAAGCAGGCCGAATATCTCGGCTACATCACCGCTTCGACCAACGCGCTGCTCGCGATCATCAACAACATTCTCGATCTCGCCACCATTGACGCCGGCGCGATGTCGCTCAGCCTGGGCTCCGTCGACATCCGCAAGACCATCGAAGCCGCCGCCGAAGGCATCCAGGACCGGCTCGCAACCGACCGCATCAAACTCAAGGTCGACGTCGATCCCAACATCGGCAACTTCATGGGCGACGAACGCCGCGTGGTGCAAGTGCTGTATAATCTGCTGGCGAATGCCGTCGGATTTTCGCCGCAGGACGCCACCGTCGGCCTGAGCGCCAAACGAACCGAACACACTGTCATTTTCAGCGTGACCGACTCCGGTCCTGGCATCCCGCCCGACGTCAAGGACAAGGTGTTCGACTGGTTCGAGAGTCATTCCAACGGGTCGCGACACCGCGGCGCCGGCCTCGGCCTGTCGCTGGTGCGCTCCTTCGTCGAGCTGCACGGAGGCAAGGTGCGCGTCGATTCCATCGTCGGCAAAGGCACGACCGTCACGTGCGACTTTCCGATCGATCAGGCTGCGCATCGCAACGCCGCGGAATGATGGATCCCACGACATTCTCACTGACGCTTGCGGATGAGACAGCGACCGCGCATTTGATGGCTGACCTGGCCTTGCTGATCAGCCCGGGCGATGTCATCACCCTCTCCGGCGATCTCGGCGCCGGCAAGACCGCCGCCGCCCGCGCCATGATCCGATATCTCGCCAGCGACGACGCGCTCGAAGTTCCGAGCCCGACCTTCACGCTTGCGCAAACCTACGATCTGCCGCCATTTCCGCTGGTTCATGCGGATCTCTACCGCGTCAGCGATCCCTCGGAGCTGGAAGAGATCGGCTTGTCGCCATTGCCCGAGGCCACGGTGGTGCTGATCGAATGGCCTGAGCGCGCACCCGAGGCACTGCCCCAGGACCGAATCAACATCGCGCTTCGTCCGGCGCTGGTATCGACGGCCCGCGCCGCTGACGTCACCGGCTATGGAAAAGCGGCCGCTCAAGTCGCAAGGCTCAAGGCGCTGCGGCAGTTTCTCAACGAGGCGGGCTATGCCGACGCAACCCGCCATCGCATGGTCGGCGACGCGTCGACCCGTTCCTATGCGCGGCTGGTCCGCGACGATGGCGTCGTCATCCTGATGAATTCGCCACGGCGAGCCGATGGGCCGGCGGTCTACGACGGAAAATCATACAGCGCGGTGGTTCATCTGGCCGAAGACGTGAAGCCGTTTGTCGCCATCGCCGGCGGCCTGCGCGAGCGCGGGTTCTCGACGCCCGTCATTCATCACACCGACCTCGACAACGGATTCCTGATCACCGAGGATTTCGGCAGCGCGGGCTTTGTCGAAGGCGATCCGCCGCGGCCGATCGTGGAGCGCTATCACGCCGCTGCCGACATGCTGGCGGCGCTGCACCGCGTGGTATTGCCTTTCATTCTGCCGCTGGCGCCCGAGCTCACCTACGCCATACCCACTTTCGACACCGATGCGCTGCTGATTGAGGCCGGGCTGATGCTCGAATGGTATCTGCCCGACCGCGGGGTCGAGCCGACCCATAAAATGCGCGACGAATTCGTCACGATGTGGCGCGATTTGCTGAGCAAGCCCGCCGCGGCCGCCAGGACCTGGGTGATACGGGACTTTCATTCGCCCAATCTGATCTGGCTCGACGAACGCTCCGGTATCGCGAAAGTCGGCATCATCGACTTCCAGGACGCCGTGCTGGGCCCCGCCGCGTACGACATGGTATCGCTGGCGCAGGATGCGCGGATCGACGTACCCGAGCAGCTCGAGCTGGCGTTGCTGGTGCGCTATATCAAGGCGCGGCGCGCGGCCGACGACGCGTTCGATCCGGCCGGTTTCGCCGAGCTTTACGCCATCATGTCGGCACAGCGAAATACCCGGCTGCTCGGCACCTTTGCCCGGCTCAACCGGCGCGACGGCAAGCCGCAATATCTGCGCCATCAGCCCCGGCTCTGGACCTATCTCAACCGTTCGCTGGCTCACCCGCTGCTCGCACCGGTCCGGGCCTGGTATTCGGCCCATGTCCCACCGCCGGCTGCGTAGTTTTACCACTTATTAGGCGTCCTCGCATTAACCTGCGGCAGACCCTGCACCGGAGCGCGGGGGCGGCTGCTTTGAGTGCGGGAGCAAGATGATGGTGGCAGAACGGCGCAAGGGCGAGCGCGTCACATTCGAGCGCGGCTTCACTGCGCATATGATGGGCATCGACGGAACCTGGCGGCGCGAATGCACGATGGAAGATGTCTCCGAGACGGGGGCGAAACTCACGGTGGAAGGATCCGTCGAGGGCCTGCATCTGAAGGAATTCTTCCTGCTGCTGTCGTCAACCGGCCTGGCCTACCGCCGCTGCGAGCTGTCCTGGGTCAACGGCGACCAGATCGGTGTCAATTTCCTCAAGCAGGGCGACAAGAAGAAAAAGCCGTCCCGGCGGGACGCGGCGCTGGACACCGAGGTCTGATCGCGCCAGCGCACCAGTCGCACAATTGTCACGCCGGACGGTTATCGCATCAACGGTCACTGCGCCCCCGCCAATCGCCGTGATATGATCTGCGCCACCCGGCGCTCCCTGAACAACGGTTCGAGAATTTCCTGAAAATGTCGATCAAACCCACCAAAGCCATGGTCCTCGCCGCCGGTCTGGGCGTCCGCATGCGCCCCCTCACCGACCGGATGCCAAAGCCGCTGGTGCGGGTGGCAGGCCGGGCGCTGCTCGATCATGTGCTGGATAAACTCGGCGACGCTGGCGTCAGCCATGCCGTTGTTAATGTCCATTATTTGCCCGACCAGATCATAGATCATACGGCGGCGCGGGTGCGGCCTCGGGTGATCATCTCCGATGAGCGCAACGATGTGCTCGGCACCGGCGGCGGCGTCGTCAAGGCGCTGCCTTTGCTCGGCCAGGCTCCGTTTTTCCATGTCAACGCGGATACGCTGTGGATCGATGGCGTGCGCCCCAACCTGGCGCGGCTGGCCGAAACCTTCGACCCCGCGCGCATGGATATCCTGCTGCTAATGGCGCCGACGACCAGCAGCATCGGCTATGGCGGACGCGGCGACTACACGATGCTGCCCGATGGCGCGTTGCGCAAGCGCAAGGAACATCAGGTGGTTCCGTTCGTCTATGCGGGTGTCGCGATCATGTCGCCGACGTTGTTCGCCGATGCGCCATCAGGCGAATTCTCACTGACAAAGATGTTCGACCGCGCCAACGAGCAGGAGCGGCTGTTCGGCCTACGGCTGGATGGCGTGTGGATGCATGTGGGAACTCCCGACGCGATCGAGGCGGCGGAAGAGGCCTTTTTCGAAAGCGTCGCGTGATTCCACTGTCATTCCGGGGCGCGTCGAAGACGCGAACCCGGAATGACGGCATGAATCTCCGGCGACTCCCTCCCCGCTTCAGCCCATGCCATGATGCAGCCTGACCCCGAATCAGGAAGCCCATGCGCGTTTTCAGCGTTCCCCTATCAGCGCCGTTCTTGCGCACTGTCATCGCCGCGTTGATCGACGGCCGGCTGGTGGCCGGCTTCGATGCGCGCGCGAATCCGGCACGGCTGGCGCAGGCAACGCTCTATCTGCCAACCCGGCGCGCCGGACGAATGGCGCGGGAAATCTTTCTCGACCAACTGAACACCGACGCAGCGGTGCTGCCGCGCATTGTCGCGCTCGGCGACATTGACGAAGACGAACTGGCGTTCGCGGAGGAGTCCGAGCAATACGGCGGCGCGGCGCCACTGGACATTCCGCCCAAACTTGGCGAACTCGACCGCAGGCTGACGCTGGCGCGGCTGGTCGCGGCGTGGGCCAAGAGTCCGGTGTCGGCGCCGCTTGTGGTTGGTGGCCCGGCATCGACGCTGGCCCTGGCGGGCGATCTGGCGCGCCTGATGGACGACATGGTCACCCGCGGCGTCGGCTGGGAAGCGCTTGACGGATTGGTGCCGGATCAACTCGACAAATATTGGCAGCACTCGCTCGAATTCCTGCAAATCGCGCGACAGGCATGGCCGGCGCACCTTGCGGAAATTCAACGGATCGAGCCGGCGGATCGGCGCGATCGCTTGATCGACGCCGAAGCCGCACGGCTGACCGCGCATCATGACGGTCCGGTGATCGCGGCGGGCTCGACCGGCTCGATGCCGGCGACGGCGAAATTCCTCCGCGCCGTGGCCGCCCTGCCGCAAGGTGCTGTGGTGCTGCCGGGGCTCGATACCGATCTCGACGACAATGCGTGGCACCTGATCGGCGGCATCCGCAACACGCAAGGCAAATTCTCCACGCCGCCGGCCTCGAACCATCCGCAATTCGCGATGCACACGCTGCTGGAAAAATTCGGCATCAAGCGCGGCGATGTCGAGATCCTCGGCACCCCGGCGCCGCACGGGCGCGACGTGCTGGTGTCGGAGGCGATGCGGCCTTCGAACGCCACCGCGCAATGGCATCGGCGGCTGGGCCAGCCTGACATCGTCGAGAAGATATCGCGCGGCATGACCAATCTCGCTGTTATCGAAGCGGCCAACGCTGAAATGGAAGCGCTGGCGATCGCGGTCGCGATGCGCGAGGCGCGGCATCTGAACAAGTCGGCGGCGCTGGTGACGCCGGATCGCGCGCTGGCGCGGCGGGTGACGGCGGCGCTTGGCCGCTGGAATCTCGAATTCGACGATTCCGGCGGCGACGCGCTGATGGACACGTCGGCTGGAGTTTTCGCCCGGCTCGCCGCCGAGGCGGCGGCGAAACAGCTTGAGCCGCCGACCTTGCTGGCGCTGCTGAAGCATCCGCTCTGCCGGCTGGGCGGCGCGCCCGGCGCGTTCAAGGGCGCTGTCGAAACGCTTGAGCTAGCGCTGCTGCGTGGCACGCGGCCGCAAGCAGGAAGCAGCGGCCTTGCGCGCGAGTTCGAGCGCTTCCGTGTTGAACTTGTCAAACTCAGAGCCGGTGAGACCTCCTCGCTGCACCCCTCCGAGCCAAGGACCAGGCTTGGAGGCGAGCAACTCGATCGAGCGGGTCAACTGATCGAGCTGTTGCAGCAAGCGCTTTTGCCGCTTGAGAGTCTCAGCTCCTCGAAGCCCTATGATTTCGCCGAGATCGCGCAACGCCATCGCGAGGTCCTGATGGCGCTGTCGCGCGACCCGCATGAGATCGCGATCGCCTTCGAGGACCCTCAGGGATCGGCGCTCGCCGCCGCGTTCGACGATCTGCTCGGCAAGCAAACCCAAAGCGGCCTGATGGTCCAGCTCGGCGACTATCCGGACGTATTCCAGACCGCGTTCGGCGACCGCACGGTGCGGCGATCCGAATCGGCGACGTCACACCTGCACATCTACGGCCAGTTGGAAGCGCGGCTGACCCAATCCGACCGCGTCATTCTCGGCGGGCTGGTGGAAGGCGTATGGCCGCCGGCACCGCGGACCGATCCATGGCTGAGCCGGCCGATGCGGCGCGAACTGGGGCTGGATCTGCCGGAGCGGCGCATTGGCCTGTCCGCGCACGATTTCGCGCAGTTGCTCGGCACGGACGACGTCATCCTCAGCCACGCTGCCAAGGTCGGCGGCGCGCCCGCGGTGGCATCGCGCTTCCTGCACCGGCTGGAGGCGGTCGCGGGCGAAGCGCGCTGGCAGGCCGCGAAGGCGGCCGGCGAAAAATATGTCCGCTTTGCGAATGAACTGGACCGACCCGACAAGGTCGAGCCGATCCCGCAGCCCGCGCCGACGCCGCCGCGCGAGACGCGCCCCCTGAAACTGTCGGTGACCGCGATCGAGGACTGGCTGCGCGATCCCTATACCATCTATGCGAAATACATTCTGAGACTGGCGCCGCTCGATCCCGTCGACATGCCGCTGTCGGCCGCCGACCGCGGCTCGGCGATCCATGATGCTCTCGGCGAATTCACGGAGACTTTCTCCACCACGCTGCCTGACGATCCCGCGCGCGCGTTGCGCGGCATCGGGGAAAAATATTTCGCGCCGCTGATGGAGCGGCCGGAAGCCCGCGCGCTGTGGTGGCCGCGCTTCCAGCGCATCGCCGGCTGGTTTGCGGATTGGGAAATCGCGCGGCGCGACAATGTCAGCACGATCGTCGCCGAAATCCGCGGCGAAATCCCGATCCGGCTCGACAATGAGCGCACTTTTGTTTTGTCGGCACGCGCCGACCGGATCGAGCGTCGTCATGACGGGACGTTTGCCATTCTCGACTACAAGACCGGGCAGCCGCCGACCGGCAAGCAGGTGCGGATGGGATTGTCGCCGCAGCTGACGCTGGAAGCGGCGATCCTGCGAGAAGGCGGTTTCGAAGGTATTCCGGCTGACAGCTCGGTCGGCGAACTCGTCTATGTGCGCCTGAGCGGCAACAATCCGCCCGGCGAGCAGAAATCACTGGAGCTGAAGTTCAACAAAAGCGATGCCCCGCAGCCGCCCGATGTCGCCGCCGATGAGGCGCGACTGAAGCTGGAGGCGCTGATCCGCGCCTTCGAGAATGAAACCCAGGCCTATACCTCGCTTAATCTGTCGATGTGGTCGAACCGCTACGGCAATTACGACGATCTCGCCCGCATCAAGGAATGGTCCGCGGCCGGCGGACTGGGGATCGAAGAATGGTGACCGCGCCGCGTCAAATTCCCGACGCCGTCCGCGCCACGCAGGCACGCGCATCGGATCCTAAGTCTTCCGCGTTCGTCTCCGCCAATGCCGGGTCGGGCAAGACCCACGTGCTGGTGCAGCGCGTGATCCGGCTGTTGCTCAATGGGGTGCCGCCGGAGAAGATCCTTTGCATCACCTTCACCAAGGCCGCCGCGGCCAACATGGCCGAGCGGGTGTTCTCCACCCTCGGCCATTGGGTCACGCTCGACGACAAGGCGCTCGATGCCGCCATCGTCGATGCGGGAATTACGCGTCCCGATGCGACTTTAAGGATGCGCGCCCGCGAACTGTTCGCCTGCGCGCTGGAAACGCCGGGCGGGCTGAAAGTGCAGACCATCCACGCGCTGTGCACCCGGCTGCTGCAACAATTCCCGTTCGAGGCCAACGTGCCGGCGCGTTTTTCCGTGATCGACGACCGCGACCAGAACGAGATGATGGAGCGCGCCAATCTCAAGGTATTGCTCGACGCCTCCCGCGATCCGCATAGCGCGGCCGGCCGGGCGCTCAATATCGCCATGGCCAGTGCCGCCGACGTCACCTTCAAGGATGTCGTGCGCGAAGCCTGCCTGAGCCGCGATCACTTCATGGCATGGACCGACAGCGCCGGCAGCGCCGACGCCGCGGCGGCGCAGATGTCGGCCGCGCTCGATGTCGATCCCGCCGACCGTATCGAAGAGGTCGAGCGCGAGATCATCGACGGGCCCAACTTGCCGAGATCGCGCTGGAGGGAAGTCACAGCAACCCTCGACGCCGGCAGCAAATCCGAGCAAGGCCACGCCGCGCGGCTTCGGCAAGCACTGAACTCCATCGGCAGCGCCCAGGTGGAGGAATATCTCGGGATATTCCTCACCGACGAACGCACGCCCCGTAAAACCGTGGTGACGAAAAAATTCGGTGACACCCATCCGGCGATTGCGCGTCTGTTCGAGCTGGAAGGCGATCGCATCGGACCGCTGATCGAGCGCCGCCGCGCGGTCACGACCCGCGACCGGACCCAGGCGCTGTTGCAGATCGCAACCGCGGCGGCGGCGAACTACCGGCGCGAGAAGCAGGAGCGCGGCCTGCTCGACTATGACGATCTGATCGACAAGACGCTTGCGATGCTGGACCGCGTGTCCTCCGGCTGGGTGCATTACAAGCTCGATCGCGGCGTCGATCACGTGCTGATCGACGAGGCGCAGGACACCAGCCCCCGGCAATGGGACATCGTTGCCCATATCATTTCCGAATTCACCACTGGCGAAGGCGCGCGCGATGGCGTCACCCGCACCATCTTCGCGGTCGGCGACGAGAAGCAGTCGATCTTCTCGTTTCAGGGCGCGGCCCCGCGCGAATTCGACACCCGCCGCAGGGGGCTGGAGAGGAAGTTTGTCGATGCCGGCCTGAAATTCGATCCGGTATCGTTCACCTACTCGTTCCGTTCGGGGCCTGCGATCCTGCAATCGGTCGATTATGTGTTTCGGGAACAGGCGATCTACCGCAGCATCCATTCCGCCGAAAGTGGATACCCGATCCACAACTTTCTCGCCGATGCCGGACCGAGCCTGATCGACCTCTGGGAATTGCAGCTGCCGGACAAGAAAGAAGACATGGAGGGCTGGCGGGCGCCGTTCGACGGGATTTCGGCGACAAGTCCGGAAGTCAGGCTCGCCAAGCGCATTCAGGCCGAGATCAGGTCGCTGGTCGAAAGCGGCACGATGACCGGCCCGACCGGCGATCGCCGCCCGCTTCGCTACGGCGACATGCTGGTGCTGGTGCGGCGGCGCGGCAACGCCTTCGACGCTGTGATCCAGGCGCTGAAGCACGCCAATATTCCGGTCGCCGGTGCTGACCGGCTCAAGCTGACCGAACATATTGCCATCATCGACCTGATGAATCTGGCCGACGCGCTGCTGTTGCCGCAGGACGATCTGGCGCTTGCGGTCGCGCTGAAGAGTCCGCTGTTCGGCCTCACCGACGACGATCTGTTCACGCTGGCGTGGCAGCGCAAGGGCTCGCTGCGGCAGGCGTTGGACCATCACGCCGCGACCGGCGGCAAATTCGAGGCTGCGCTGCATCGCCTCCGCGCCTGCGAGGCGCGCGTGCTGCAGGAGACACCGTTTGCGTTCTATGCCTGGCTGCTCGGCGGCGACGGCGGCCGCGCGCGCATGCTGAAGCGGCTCGGGCATGAAGCCAACGACGCGCTCGACGAATTTCTCGAGCTGGCGCTGGGCTATGAGCGTAAAGCGCCGGCCTCGCTGCAGGGTTTCATGGCGTGGCTGCGCGCGGCCGACACCGAAGTGAAGCGCGACATGGAAATTTCCCGCGACGAAGTCCGGGTCATGACCGTGCACGGCGCCAAGGGGCTGGAAGCGTCGGTGGTTTTTCTGGTCGACACCACGACATCGCCCGCGGACACGCAGCGCCTGAAACTCATTCATCTGCCCCTAGACAACGCACCGCTTCATGCACCCGATGTCGTGGTCTGGGCCGGCAAGAAGGCCGACGATCCCGCAAGCGTCGCGGCGGCCCGCGCGGCCATGCTTGTCGAGACCGAGGATGAATATCGCCGCCTGCTGTATGTGGCGATGACGCGGGCGGCCGACCGCCTGATCGTCGGCGGCTGCATGCCGGGCAACATGAATACGATCCGAAGATTCTCCTGGTACGATCTGATCGACAAAGGCCTCGGCAATTCCGGATTGCATCTGCAAACGATCGAGACGCCGGACGGCGTGGTGAAGCGCTACTCGCGGCTTGAGGACGCAGCAGTTCCTACCGGCAAAGCCGCTGCTCTGGTGCCCACCGCTCCGACCGACCTGCCCGCGTGGTTGCATGCCGCTGCGCCACCAGAGTTGCGGGTCGATAGTCCCCTGCGCCCGTCCGATCCGGCCGCGAAAGAAGGCCAGCGCATCCGGACCGGCGAGTCCGTCATGGAGCGGGCGCGCGCCTTGCAGCGCGGTACGCTGGTGCACCGGCTGCTGCAATCCTTGCCCGATGTCGCCGCCGAGCGCCGCCGCGACGCGGCGCTAAAATACCTCATCCGCAACGCCGACGGCTGGACCGATGGCGAGCGGGAGGCGCTCGCAAGAGGGGTGCTCGCCCTGATCGGGGATCCGCATTTCGCGCCGGTATTTGCGCTTCATAGCCGCGCCGAGGTCTCGATTGTCGGGCGGCTGGACCGGCCGGGACGGCCGCCAGCATTGGTTTCGGGGCAAATCGACCGGCTGGTGGTGACCCCGGACGAGGTCCTGATTGTCGATTACAAGACCAACCACGCCCCGCCGGGCGCGGGCGCACAGGCGCCTGCCGCCTATGTCCGCCAGCTCGCGCTCTATCGTGGGGTGCTGCAGAAGCTTTATCCCCAACTGCCGGTCCGCGCAGCACTGCTTTGGACTGAAACACCTGAATTCATGGAGATTTCTTCCCCCGCGCTGGACGCGGAGCTGGCAGCCCATATCCAAAGGGATGACCGAGCTTGACCCGGCAAGATCGCGTTCATACGTTGGCTGCATGATCCCGGCGGCGATTCTTTAAGCCGCATCTTCCCAAACTGAACGAGGTATTCCCAATGGCCGTTGGCAAGGTTTCTGACGCCGATTTCGAGGCCGAAGTGCTCAACGCGACCGGTCCGGTCGTGGTCGATTTCTGGGCCGAATGGTGCGGCCCCTGCCGCATGATCGCGCCCGCGCTCGACGAGATTTCCGGCGTGATGGGCGACAAGGTCAAGATCGTGAAGCTGAACGTCGACGAGAGCCCGAAGACGGCCTCGAAATACGGCGTGATGTCGATCCCGACCCTGATGATCTTCAAGGGCGGCGAGATGGCCTCGCGCCAGGTCGGCGCCGCGCCAAAGCAGAAGCTGCAGCAGTGGATCACCGCTGCGGTCTGACGCTCTCGCGCCATAACGATTGCTGAAAGCGGCCGGCTCATCGCCGGCCGTTTGCGTTCTTCCCCCAGCTGAAGCAAAGGGCTGTCAATCCGATGAAGCTGCTGACGTGAAGCAAGTGTAGCCCGGATGGAGCGAAGCGTAATCCGGGGCCATCGCGCAAGCATTTGGATGCATCCCGGATTGCGCTTCGCTCCATCCGGGCTACGAAGCTGCGGCCGTCCCGGTGCGGGTGGGTCCCGGCTCTGCGAAGCGGTGCTGCGCACCGCATCGCGTCCGGGACACGAAATCGCATGTCGCGCGCATAATGCTTGGTGGAATCACTCTTGGCCACTCGTGCTTCGACAGGTCATCGTGACATGGTCCCACCAGGGATTGACGCTAAGCCTGCTGTCCTGCAGCTCGAAACCTTGCTCCATCAACTCGCTCGCAATATCCGCGAGAGGCTTCAGCGTTCGATACGCCCGGCCATTTTCCAATAAATGCCCGGTCGCCGGGTCAAAGCGAGCCTTGGCCTCCTCGGACTTTGGCAAGCCGCACATGCTGCTGATGACAAAGACACCTTCGAACAGAAGAATACGACGAACCTCCGCAAGGCACCGGATTCTGCCGTTCCCGATCAGGCAATGCAGACAACTGCCGTCGATCACGACATCAAAAAACCTTTCGGGAAAGAACGGCATCTCACAGACGCTGCCTTGGCGGAACGAGCCGGAGAGAGCGGCTTCAGCGAACTGTTGCTCGGCCCAGGCGATAGCGGTTTCGGAAATATCGACGCCATGCACCTCGTAGCCCTTCTGGGCCATCAACAGGGACGACGACATGCCGTTGCCGCAGCCAAGTTCGAGCACCCCTGCCGGCGGCCTGGGAAAGGTTTCCCGTTCCAGCCGGTCAAGTGTTTCCGCCATGCGGGCAAAATTCCGGTCGCGCTGACTTCCGGCCCAGCCCTGAAGACCGGCCGCCCTCAGACGGCGGTATTCCGCGTCATAATCGTACATCGGCCGATCCGTCGAACCAGCGACGACGGTGTCGCCGGCAGTTTTCGCCGAGCGCACTATCTGATCCATCCGGTCGCCAGCGCAGAGGCGAGTTCAGGCTGGCCGTTGCGGCGCGCCAGTGCTGCCATCGCGTCGTGATCGTAGGGCACATGCCGGAAGGTCGCGCGCCAGGTGCCCTCGACAAGCTCCAGGATGGCGTAGCGTGCGTCCGGCGTGCCGGCCTCCACCACATGCGGAAACGGATGGACATCGCGATAGCCGGGAGAGCCGACGCTGCCGGGATTGACGACCATGCGCCCGTCGGCAAGCCGGACCGCGCGCGAGATATGGCTGTGGCCGCAGAGAATCAGCCGCTGCGCGATGCCCTCGGCTGCCTTCTCGATCGCTTCAAGCGACGCCATCCGAACCGTGCCGTCAGGCAAAACCGTCTCCAGCCAATAGACCTCGTCGCTGTCGGGCGTCGCATGGCAGAGCAAGACCTGATCGCGGAACACACGCTTTGGCGGCACCGCACGCAGCCAATCGAGATGACCGACGTCGAGTTGCGCATGCGCCGGCCGGTCCCACGATCCCATCTTCTCAGGGAGGCGGTCGATCAGATAGCGGTCGTGATTGCCGAGCACATGAACCGCATCAAGCGCCATCAGCGCATCCATCGTCCGTCGCGCGTCGAGCGGGCCGCTCGCCATGTCGCCGAGATTGACGATGTCGTCGATGCCTTGCGCGCGGATGTCGGCGACAACGGCCTCAAGCGCGAGATAGTTTCCGTGCACATCGGCAATCGCGGCAAAGCGCATTCATACACCTATCGCGGCGGCGTGCCGTTCAGGTTCAGCACATGGCCGGCGAGATAAAGCGACCCGGTGATGAGGATGCGCGGCGGCACGTCATAGGCAAGGCCCGCGAGCGAACGCAGCGCCGCCTCGACACTGGGTGCGGTTTCCACCCGCATGCCCAACTGACGCACGGCATCCGCGAGACGATCCAGCGGCATCGCGTGGTCGCGATCCGGTATCTGCACCGCAATGATATGGCGCGTCAGCCCGGCGAAGTTGGCGAGAAACCCGTTGGCATCCTTGTTGCCCATCATGCCGACGATCACGACCAGCGGCCGCGACACCCGCTCTTCGAGATCGCCCAGCGCCGCCGCGACCACGCGCCCGCCTTCGGCATTGTGTCCGCCATCGAGCCAGACCTCGCAACCCCGCGGCGCCTGCTCCACCAAAGCGCCCGACGCCAGACGCTGCATGCGCGCCGGCCATTCGGCATTGACGATACCGGCCTCGAACGCGGCAGGATCGATCCTGAACAGTTGCTGCGCGCGCAGCGTCGCAATGGCGAGACCGGCATTGTCGAACTGATGCCGGCCGAACAACCGCGGCGCCGCCAGATCCATCAGGCCGCGATCGTCCTGATAGACCAGCCGTCCGCACTCGACATTGACATGCCACTGCTGGCCGGCCGCCTGCAGCGGCGCGCGCAGGCCCCTCGCCTGCCCTTCGATCACCGCCATAGCCTCGGGGACTTGCTCCGCGCAAACCGCCGCCACGCCGCGCTTGATGATGGCGGCTTTTTCGCCGGCAATCGCCGTCAGCGTGTCGCCCAGAAATTCGGTGTGATCCATGCTGACGGGCGCGATCACGGTCACCAGCGGCGCCTCGATCACGTTGGTGGCGTCAAGCCGGCCGCCGAGGCCGACTTCGAGCAGCACCACATCGGCCGGATGCTGCGCGAACAGACAAAACGCCGCCGCCGTCTCGATTTCAAAAATGGTGATCGGCGCGCCTGCATTGGCCCGCTCGCAATGCTCCAACGCCGTGCTCAACTCGTCATCGCTGACCAGCGTGCCGCCGCCTGCCCGGCCGAGCCGAAAGCATTCGTTGATCCGCACCAGATAGGGCGAGGTATAGACATGAACGCGCAGGCCGGCGGCTGCCAGAATCGCGCGCAAATACGCGATCGTCGAACCCTTGCCATTGGTGCCGGCGACATGAATGACCGGCGGCAGCTTGCGCTCGGGATGGTCGAGCCGCTCCAGTAGCCGCTGCATCCGCTCCAGACTAAGATCGATGCGCCGGGGGTGCAGCGCGGACAGCCGCGCCATCACTTCGCCAAGCGGCGGCGCTGGCCTGGCCGCGGGCGCGTTCACGCGTGCGGCGCTGCCGGCGCCACATCCGGAGCCGGGAGCATGATCTCAGGCGGAATGGTAATTGGCGGCGCGGGCTTCGACGCGGTTTCCACCGCCGGCGACCTGGTCAGCAACCGACAGAGCCGCGCCAGCGTCGGGCGCAGATCGTGGCGGTGCACCACCATGTCGATCATGCCGTGGTCCTTGAGGTACTCTGCGCGCTGGAAGCCTTCCGGCAATTTCTCGCGGATGGTCTGTTCGATCACGCGCGCGCCGGCAAACCCGATCAGCGCGCCGGGCTCGGCGATCTGCACGTCGCCAAGCATGGCATAAGAGGCGGTGACGCCGCCGGTGGTCGGATTGGTCAGCACCACGATATAGGGCTGCTTGGTCTCGCGCAGCATCTGCACGCCGACAATGGTGCGCGGCATCTGCATCAGCGACAGAATGCCTTCCTGCATGCGCGCGCCGCCGGAGGCCGCGAACACGATGAACGGGGCTTTCTTTTCGACCGCGAGTTCAAGCCCGCGCACGATCGCCTCGCCGGCAGCCATGCCGAGCGAGCCGCCCATGAAATCGAAATCCTGCACCGCGATCACGGTGCCGGCGCCCTCGAGCTTGCCGTAGCCCACCTTGATGGCGTCGTTCAGCCCGGTCCTGGCGCGGGCATCCCTGATGCGGTCGGCGTACCGGCGCTCGTCTCGGAATTTCAGCGGATCGGCGGTGACCTCGGGCAGCGCGATGTCGAACCAGGTCTCGTTGTCAAAGATCGATTTCAGCCGCGCCACCGCGCCCATGCGCATGTGGTAGTTCGAGCCGGGAATGACGAACTGGTTGCTCTCGACGTCCTTGTAGAACACCAGCTGCCCTGAATCAGGGCACTTGATCCACAGATTCTCCGGCGTCTCGCGACGCAGGATGTTGCGGATCTTCGGCCGGACGACGTTGGTAAGCCAGTTCATGTTTCGCTCCGAATCGAGATCGAATCGACCTTAAATATATGGCGACTGGGGCAATGCCCGGCAAGCCGCCGCCCGCGGCCTGTCTCCGCTGGAATTGTGGCTTATTCCGCAGCCTGTTTCGCGCCCCGCACACCCTGCGCCAGCGAAGCCACCAGGTCGGCCACCGCGCCGACGGTCTTGGCGGTCGCGCGGCCCTCGGCATCGAGGCTGCCGCGCAGGGCATCGACCAGCGCGGTGCCGACCACCGCGCCATCGGCCTTCTGCGCGATACCGTGGGCGGCCTCCGGCGTCCGGATGCCGAAGCCGACACAAACTGGCAATTTGGTATGCCGCTTGATGCGGGCGACGGCTTCGCCGACCACGGCGGTATCGGCGCTGGCGCTGCCGGTGATGCCGGTGATGGAGACGTAATAGACGAAGCCCGAGGTATTCGCGAGCACCGCGGGCAGGCGCTTGTCGTCCGTGGTCGGCGTTGCCAGCCGGATGAAATTGAGCCCGGCCCGCATCGCCGGCAGGCACAATTCAACGTCTTCCTCGGGCGGCAGGTCGACGATGATCAATCCATCGACGCCCGCGGCTTTGGCGTCGACGAGAAATTGATCGACGCCGTAGATGTAGATCGGATTGTAATAGCCCATCAGCACCAGCGGCGTGGTGGCGTCGTCGTGGCGAAACGCGCGCACCATCGCCAGCGTTTTCTTGAGCGTCATGCCGGCCTTCAGCGCGCGCAAACCCGCCGCCTGAATCGCCGGACCGTCCGCCATCGGATCGGTGAAGGGCATGCCGATCTCGATGATATCGGCGCCTGCCTTCGGCAGCGCCTTGATGATGTCGAGCGAGGTCGCAGGATCGGGATCGCCGGCCGTCAGGAAGGTGATAAAGGCCGCACGGCCTTCCTGCTTCAACTCTGCGAAACGTGCGTCGATGCGGGTGGTCATGGTTTGGCGTTCGCTGTGCTATACCTCTCCCCGCCGGGGAGAGGTCGGCTGCGCAGCAGCCGGGTGAGGGGGATGGACAAGTTCAAGACGAGAGCCCGACACCTTCGTTCGTCGCAAACGAGCGCCGAGGCGAAGCTTTGGCAAGCACTGCGCAATCGGCGGCTGGCGCGGTGGAAATTTCGCCGCCAGCATTCGATTGATCGGTATGTCGTGGATTTCGTGACGCTGGACGGGAAACTGATCGTCGAAGTTGACGGGGTTACGCATGCCGAACCAGCCGAACTAGCAAGAGACAAGGTCCGGTCCGATGTACTGGAGGCCTGCGGCTTCCACATTGTCCGCGTCTCGAATAGCGACGTGTATGACAATCTTGAAGGCGTCCTCGAAATGATCGAAAGCACGCTTCGGTTCGAGTAAAGCGAAAGTCCCCTCACCCGGCTGCTGCGCAGCCGACCTCTCCCCGACGGGGAGAGGTGAAGGAGGCGGCAGCGTTCGGCGATCACTTCTTCCCCCGCAAAATATCCGCCACTTGCGGGATGTCCTTGTCGCCGCGGCCGGAGAGATTGACCACCATCAGATGATCCTTTGGCCGCTTCGGTGCGAGCTCCATCACCTTGGCGATGGCGTGCGCGGGCTCCAGCGCCGGAATGATGCCTTCCAGCCGCGACAGCAATTGGAACGCCGCCAGCGCTTCGTCGTCGGTCGCCGACAGATATTTCACCCGGCCGGTTTCGTGCAGCCATGAATGTTCCGGCCCGATGCCGGGATAATCCAGTCCGGCCGAAATCGAATGCGCGTCCTGGATCTGGCCGTCGTCGTCCATCAGCAAATAAGTGCGGTTGCCGTGCAGCACGCCGGGGCGGCCGCCCGCGATCGACGCCGCGTGCAACTGCGTGAGTCCGTGGCCGGCCGCCTCGACACCGAAAATCTCGATGCCGGGATCATCGAGGAACGGATGGAACAATCCCATCGCGTTGGAGCCGCCGCCGATACAGGCGATCAGCGAGTCCGGCAGGCGGCCTTCGGCTTCCTGCATCTGCGCGCGGGTCTCGATGCCGATGATCGACTGGAAGTCGCGCACCATCATCGGATAGGGATGCGGCCCTGCGATGGTGCCGATGCAGTAATAGGTGTTGTGGACGTTCGTGACCCAGTCGCGCAGCGCGTCGTTCATCGCGTCCTTCAGGGTACGCGAGCCTGATTGCACCGGGATCACCCTGGCGCCCAGCATCTCCATGCGGATGACATTGGCCTGCTGCCGCTCGACATCGACCGCGCCCATATAGACCACACACTCGAGCCCGAACCGCGCGCACAGCGTGGCGGTGGCGACGCCGTGCTGGCCGGCACCGGTCTCGGCGATGATCCGCTTCTTGCCCATGCGACGGGCGACCATGATCTGGCCGAGCACGTTGTTGACCTTGTGCGAACCGGTGTGGTTCAGCTCCTCGCGCTTGAAATAGATTTTTGCGCCGCCGAGATGTTCGGTGAGGCGCTCGGCGAGATACAGCGGCGACGGCCGGCCGACATAGTGCTTGAGGTAGCCGTCCATTTCCGCACCGAATGCCGGATCGGCCTTGGCGGCGGCGTAAGCCTGCTCCAGATCGAGGATCAGCGGCATCAGCGTTTCGGCGACAAAGCGTCCGCCGAAAATGCCGAAATGCCCGCGCTCGTCGGGACCGCTGCGGAAGGAATTGGGCAGATTTGGTTTCATCGAACCATCAACTCGTCGGTGGCGCGCGCGGCGCGAATAAAGCTGCGGATCATCTCGGGATCCTTGACGCCGGCTGCCCGCTCCACGCCGGAGGAAATGTCGACGCCGCCGGCGCGGGTGACGCGAACGGCCTCGGCGACATTCCCGGCATTGAGGCCACCCGAGACCATGAACGGTAGCTGGAGGTCGAGCTTCTCAAGCACATGCCAGTCGAACACCGCGCCAAGACCGCCTGGACGGGTGGCTTCCCTGGGCGCGCGGGCATCGAACAGGATGCGATCGGCCACCGCGGCGAAGCCGGGCAACGACGCGAGATCGGCCGCGGTCTCGACCGCGATCGCCTTCATGACCGGCAATCCGAATCTCTGCTTGATGTCGCGCAGCCGCGCCACGGTTTCCTTGCCGTGCAACTGCAGGATATCCGGCGCCAGCGCCTCGACGATGTTGGCCAGCGTCGCGTCGTCGGCATCGACCGTGAGCGCGACTTTTGTGGCGCGGCCCTTGGCCTGCCTGCCGAGTTCGCGCCCGATCTCAAGGCTCAGATGGCGCGGCGAAGGCGGAAAGAACACGAATCCCACCATGTCCGCGCCGGCATCCAGCGCGACGTCGAGCGTCTCAGGCGTGGACAGGCCGCAGATTTTGACGATCAGGGACATGTTTCAGGGCACGGGTCAGGGTGGCGACGGGAAAGCGAAAAAGCGATGCGCTTGCGCCCGCGTTCTACAACGTCGCGCCCTGCTTGTCTCGCCCGGAGGCGCCATATCCGCCGCCCTGTAAGGGCGCGGAAAGCCGCTGCGGATCGTAGCGCGAGGGCGTCATCGTGCCGGCACGCAGATCCGCCAGTTGCGCCCTCGCCTGCCGCGCATCGGCCTCGTGCTGGCGCGCGGCGCGCCGCCAGTGCCGCTGCCGGAACCAGGTCGCCGAGCCGCCCGCCACCACGCCCGCGATCGCGACCGCGATGATGACCACGAACAGCGGCAGCGTGAACCCCACCGACGGGTCGGCGGAATTGAACGGGTCCAGCGACACCGTCACCATATGACGATTGGCGACCGCGAAGACGACAAACAGCAAGCCCAGCGGAATCAGGACCACGGCTGTGAGAAACTTGCGCATGACCAGCTCTCGCGTTGATGGAGATCAGAATACGCGCGATCTAAAACGCCTACGCGCCGGCGTCCGATCCCGCGTTTTCGCGGTTCAGACGTTCGCGCATTTCCTTGCCGGTCTTGAAAAACGGAACGCTTTTCTGATCCACCGGCACATGTGCCCCGGTGCGCGGATTGCGGCCGGCGCGGGCCGGACGGTGCTTTACCGAAAACGCGCCGAAACCGCGCAGTTCGACCCGGTCGCCGCGCGCCAAAGCCGCGACGATCTCATCAAGGATCGCGTTCACAATGTTCTCCACATCCCGCTGATAGAGATGCGGGTTGTGCTCGGCGATGCGTTGAACGAGTTCGGATTTGATCATCGAGACTGGGACCCGGGAGCGCGGACATGCATTTCCGTGAAAATGCCGTGCACTGTCAAGACGCTAAATCAAATTGCGCGCCGCGAAAACGCGTGACAAAGGGCCGGATTGGGTATTCCGGCAACACTCGCAATGCGGGAGGACCGTGCGGGAACCGTACTTATGGCGCTCAGTTGGACCCCGCGGGAGACCAAAGCGCCAACATGCCATCGAGACCGAGGCGATCGACCGCCTGCGCAACGCCGCCCTGCTCGACTTGACGGGCGATCGAGCCCAGGCCGAGCGCGTCGAGCGTGATGGAAGCCGCCGTTCGCAGGAAAGTCAGGTCGCCGAACCGCGGCGACAGCTTGAAATCGCGCACCGGCAGATCGCTCTTGATGTTTTTTTGCGCGACCAGCCATGCAATAGCGGTTTTCTCGTCGCCGAGTTGATCGATCAGCTTGAGATCGACCGCCTGGCGGCCGGTGAAGACCCGTCCGTCCGCAACTTTCTCGAGCAGCGCATCGTCCATGCCGCGCCGTTCCTTCACAAGACCGCGAAACCACGCATAGGAGTCCTTCACCAGCGCGTCGAGCGCCGCGCGCGCTTCCGGACTGGTCGGCTCAAAGCCGTTGGGTGCTGCTTTTAACGGCGAAGACTTCACTTCCTCGACCTTGACGCCGACGGTTTTCAGCAACTCGGAGAAATTCGGAAACTGAAACAGCACGCCGATCGAGCCGACCAGCGAGCTCTGCTGGGCAATGATATGATCGGCCGCGATGGCGGTGATGTAGCCGCCCGACGCGGCCAGTCCCTCGACGACCACGACCAGCGGCTTCTTCGCCTTCAGGCGCACCAGCGCGTCATAGAGCTGCTCGGAGCCCGCCGTGGTGCCGCCGGGCGAATTGATGTGCACGATGACCGCCGCGGCGCGCGATTTTTCCAGCCGCTCCAGCGCCTCGACCCGATCGTTGTCGCTGCGGATCAAGCCATCGATATGGACGCGGGCAATCGAGCCTGACGTCGTGAACGCGCTGCGGCCGCCCGGCGTTGCGACCACGCCCACGACGACGATCGCAGCGATTGCGAATACCACGGCAGCTACGCGCCAGAAGGTCAGCTTGCGGCGTATCCTGCGGCGATCGACGATCACATCCGAATCAAGCGACATCGAAATTCTCCTAAGGGAGGTCTTCAAAGGGGGCGCACGGTCTTCTCTGCACAGCCCTAATATCCCACGTCCTGATTACATCAATTGCGACGCAATATAAAGAAAACAAGACCTGTTCCCTTCTCCCCTTGTGGGAGAAGGTGGCATGGACGAAGTCCGTGCCGGATGAGGGGTCTCTTTCTATCGATAGACCGTAACCCCTCACCCGTCACGAACGCGCTTCGCGCGTCCGTGCCACCCTCTCCCACAAGGGGAGAGGGGAAGAAGAACGCCGCGCCGCAGATTACAAAAAAGCCCCGGTCGAAACCGGGGCCCGATTGATGACGACCAAGAAAGCGAGAAGCTTACTTGTCGGTGCGCTGCTTGAGCGCGGTACCGAGAATGTCGCCCAGCGTCGCCCCCGAATCGGAGGAACCGTACTGCGCGATGGCCTCCTTCTCTTCGGCAACTTCCAGCGCCTTGATCGAGACCTGCACCTTGCGGGCCTTCTTGTCGAACTGGATCACCCGCGCATCGACCTTTTCGCCGACGGCGAAGCGCTCGGCGCGTTGATCGGAGCGCTCACGCGCCAGTTCGGACCGCTTGATGAAAGTGGTGAATTCGGTGCCGGCAATCCGGACCTCGATGCCACTTTCCTTCACCTCGAGCACTTCGCAGGTCACGACCGCGCCCTTCTTGACGTCGCCCGGTTCGGCGAACGGATCGCCCTCGAGCTGCTTGACGCCGAGCGAGATGCGCTCCTTCTCGACATCGACGTCGAGCACCACGGCCTTGACCATGTCGCCCTTCTTGAAGTTGTCGATCACCTGCTCGCCCGGAAGTTTCCAGTCGAGGTCGGAGAGATGGACCATGCCATCCACGTCGCCTTCGAGCCCGAGGAACAGGCCGAACTCGGTCTTGTTCTTGACCTCGCCTTCGACCGTCGAGCCGACCGGGAATTTTTCGACGAACACTTCCCAGGGATTGCGCATGGTCTGCTTGAGGCCGAGCGAAATCCGGCGCTTGACCGAATCGACTTCGAGAACCTGCACTTCGACTTCCTGCGAGGTCGAAACGATCTTGCCGGGATGCATGTTCTTTTTGGTCCACGACATTTCCGAGACGTGGATCAGGCCTTCGATGCCCGGTTCCAGTTCGACGAACGCGCCGTAGTCGGTGATGTTCTTGACCACGCCGTCGATGACCTGACCCTCTTCGAGGTTCTGCACCAGTTCCTGGCGCTGCTCGGCGCGGGTCTCTTCGAGAACCGTGCGGCGCGACACCACGATGTTGCCGCGGCGGCGATCCATCTTGAGAATCTGGAACGGCTGCGAGTTGTTCATCAATGGCGCGACATCGCGGATCGGGCGGATATCGACCTGCGAACGCGGCAGGAAGGCCACCGCGCCGTCGAGATCGACGGTGAAGCCGCCCTTGACCTGATTGAAGATGACGCCGTGAACCTTCTCGTTATTGTTGAAGGCCTTCTCGAGCTTGCCCCAGCTTTCCTCGCGGCGCGCCTTGTCGCGC
>DATHHQ010000394.1:0-3929 GCA_035490095.1 Bradyrhizobium sp. | reverse complement strand
CGCCAGCAATGGCGAGAGGGGCGCCCCACATTTGGAGCGATTGCGACAATTCCCAGCATTCAGACGGTGCAGATCATGGCCCGTTCAGGGTTCGACTGGATCATCGTCGACCTCGAGCATGGTCCGATCGACCTCGGTTCGGCACACGGCATGATCGTCGCCACCTCAGGCACACCTTGCGTGCCGCTGGCGCGGATTGCCGCCAACGAGCCCTGGCTTGCGAAGGCGCCGATGGATATCGGCGCCTTGGGAATCAATTTTCCGATGATCTGCAGTCGCGAGGACGCCGAAAAAGCCGTGCGCAGCGTGCGCTATCCGCCGCGCGGCGAGCGGCTCTGGGGCCCGTTCCACGCGCCGTTTCGCTGGGGCGTCTCGATGCCCGACTATATGGCGACCGCGGACGACGACATGATCTGCATGATCACCATCGAGCACGTCGAGGCGGTCAACCGCATCGACGAGATCATGGCGACGCCCGGCATTGACGTTGCCGTGATCGGACCCGGCGACCTCGCCACCAGCATCGACAAACGCGGCCGCGTTGATGACCCCGAAGTGCTGGCGCTGATGGCGCGCGCCGAGGCGGGCATCCTCAAGAGCGGCGTCCCGATCGGGGGGGTGGCGCGCACGCCCCAACAAGCCAACCAGATGATCGAACGGGGCTATCTGGCGCTGGCGCTCGGCTTCGACTGGTCGCTGTTTGCCCGCGGCATCGCGGCGAGTTTCGAAGGAATCATCCGCTGACGCGCGCAGCACGTTGACAAGGTTCTGAAACTGCTTGGGATTTGTGCAGTGGCCAAGATCAGGCCGCCCGCCTCGCCCACGCCATAAAGGCAGAACATCTGGCGTCAGGCCGGCTGGTTCGTGCTAGATCAGGAGCCGGCGCACGGACAATCCGAAGAGCCGGTTTGCGGTTGCTGGAACTTGAGTGGAACGATGCGCGGAACGGCTCGAAAAATCTCCCTACCGCGCCGCCTCGTCGCCGACCTCATGCATGCGTCGATCCGCATACCCTTCGTTTCGCTGCAGCGCCCCCTCAACGTCCGTCAATTGCTGGAGGCCCGCGCGCTTGCCGCGCAGCCGCCCGGCTGGGCCGCGATCTTCGTCAAGGCGTTCTCGCTGGTGGCCAGAGAAGAACCGGTGCTGCGCACTCTTTATGCCAAATGGCCATGGCCCAGTCTGTATGAACTGCCGCGCAGCATCGCGATGATTGCCATCGCGCGCATCGAAGACGGCGAGGATTGCGTGCTGCCGCAGAAAATCACCGCGGCGGACGCGTTGCCATTGGCCGAGATCGACGCGCGGATCCGGCACGCCAAGGATGCGCCGATCGCCGATGTGCCGGCTTTCAGGAAGGTGCTGCTGGTGACCAGGCTGCCGCTGCCGCTGCGCCGCTTCGCCTGGCTGATCGGGCTCAATTTCGGTCGCCAGCGCGCGAACTTTTTCGGCAGCTTCGTGGTGACCTCGGTCGCCGCTTATGGGGCCGGCGAGCTTCATGCGCTCAGCCCCGGCCCGTTTATCCTCAGTTATGGCGTCGTAAAGCAGGACCAGACCGTCGATGTCGTGATTCGCTGGGATCACCGCATTTCCGACGCCGCCTTGATCGCCAGGACCCTTAACCGGCTGGAACAGGTGCTGAACACCGAAATCGCGGCTGAATTGCGCGGGGCCAGGCAGCAGGCGGAGCCAAAGCCGGTCCGGGCGGTCGCGACCTGACGGCCTCTTGGCCGTCATTCCGGAGCGATGCGGAAGCATCGAACCTCAGATGTGCAATTGCGCATCGGGGAATCCTTGGATTCCGGGTCCGTCGCTGCCGCGACGCCCCGGAATGACAGTTTTACCCCCCAAAACCGGGGCCCTTTCATTGACAGAACGACGGTTTCTTCCTAGAAACCGCCTGCTCGCGGGCCGATTTCGGCCCGCGTTGCGTTTCGCGACCCGTGGTCCATCCCTTCAAGCTTAAGGGGTTGGGCCTGTCGGCTCCGGGAAATTCCCGGCGCACAGGAGGGCGCGTTTCCTCAACTTTAGCAATCAAACGCCGTCGCCTACGCGATGGCTATGGAAAGAGGACGCGATGACTAAGCGCAGTGAGGCGAAATACAAGATCGATCGCCGTATGGGCCAGAACATCTGGGGCCGCCCGAAGAGCCCCGTGAACCGCAGGGAATACGGCCCCGGCCAGCACGGCCAGCGCCGCAAGGGCAAGCTCTCCGACTTCGGCGTGCAGTTGCGCGCCAAGCAGAAACTGAAGGGCTATTACGCCAACATCAGCGAACGCCAGTTTCACGGCATTTATGTCGAAGCCGGCCGGATGAAGGGCGATACCGGCGAAAACCTGATCGGCCTACTCGAGCGCCGTCTCGACACCGTGGTCTATCGCGCCAAATTCGTGGCCACCATGTTCGCCGCGCGCCAGTTCATCAATCACGGCCACATCAAGGTGAACGGCCGCCGCGTCAACATCTCGAGCTTCAAGGTCAAGGTCGGTGATGTGGTCGAGGTCAAGGAATCCTCAAAGCAGCTCACCGTCGTTCTGGAAGCGATCCAGCTTTCCGAGCGCGACGTGCCCGACTTCCTCGAAGTCGATCACTCCAAGATGACGGCGAAATACTCCCGCATCCCGCATCTGTCGGACGTGCCGTTCGCGGTGCAGATGGAGCCGCATCTGATCGTCGAATTCTATTCGCGCTGATTTATCGGCATGCCCTGAGATCAAAGGCCCCGGTTTTGCCGGGGCCTTTTTCTATGGGTAGAATGGCCGATCTATCCGATGTCATTCCGGGGCGCGTCGAAGACGCGAACCCGGGATCTCGAGATTCCCCGATGTGCAATTGGACATCTGAGGTCTGGTCGGACCATCCCGGAATGACAAACCCAGCCCAAGAAGGCTCTACAAGATGACCTACACCCCTGCCCCGCGCGATCCGAAACAAACACCGGTTCGCATCAATCTCCTCTCCGACACCCAGACCCGCCCGACGCCTGAGATGCGCGAGGCGGTCGTGCGGGCCGAGGTCGGCGACGAACAGCTCGGTGACGATCCGACCGTGAATGTGCTGTGCGAGCGCGTGGCCGATCTGCTCGGCAAGGAAGCCGCCGTGTTCATGCCCTCCGGCACCATGTGCAACGTCGCGGCGACGTTGACGCATTGCCGGCCCGGCGACGAGATCCTGGCGCATGAGACCGCCCATATCATTGCCCGCGAAGGCGGCGCCCACGCCGCCCTCGGCGGCTTCCAGATCGCGCCGCTGTCAGGCGCCGACGGAAAATTTTCGCCCGACACTTTTCGCAAGGCGCTGCATCCGCGCTCCCGCTACCAGCCGCCGCAAACACTCGTCAGCGTCGAGCAGACCGCCAATATCGGCGGCGGCACGATCTGGAACAAAGCCGATCTCGATGAAGTCGTGCAAATCGCCAGGTCTGGCGGACTTGCCACCCACATGGATGGCGCGCGGCTCTTGAACGCCTGCGTCGCGTCAGGCATCAGCGCCCGCGACATGGCGATGGGGTGGGATTCCGCCTGGCTCGATTTCTCGAAAGGCCTGGGTGCCCCGGTCGGCGCTGCCATCGCCGGCTCGCGCGGTTTCATCGACGAGGTCTGGCGCTGGAAGCAACGGCTTGGCGGCTCGATGCGGCAGGCCGGCATTTGCGCCGCCGCCTGCGTTTACGCGCTCGACCACCACGTCGACCGGCTGGCGGACGATCACGCCAACGCCCGGGCGCTGGCGCGGGGCCTATCGCAAATCGCCGGCATCGACGTGCAGCAGCCCGAAACCAACCTGGTTTTCTTCAACCCCGACGGCGCCGGCGTCACCGGCGAAAAAATGGTCGAGGCATTGCAAAAGCGCGGCGTGCTGCTCGCGATGATGGACGGCCGCATCAGGGCCTGCACCCATCTCGACGTCACCGCGGCCATGATCGAGGAGACG
>DATHHQ010000393.1:0-7513 GCA_035490095.1 Bradyrhizobium sp. | reverse complement strand
CGATCACCGATTCGATCTACGCGATACTCGCAGGCCGCGCGCGAAAATTCTTCTCGGCGCGGCGGACGCGGCTGTTGTCGCGCGTCTCCGGCGGCTTCATGATCGGCGGCGGGGTCTGGCTGGCCCTGACGCGGGCGCGGTAAGGCCATGTCGGGTCCCACCCATGCTCGATCCATCGCTTCGTTACTGTTCTGCTTCAACTCAAGCTTCGTCGGGCGCGGGCGGTCTCACTTTACTTTTCCACCGCTCATCGATCGCTCCAATGCGTTTGAAATTGATTTGAGCCTGCCTGAGGCTCAGATGGCCGTTGGGACCAGCTAGGACGCGCTCTGCATCTGCCTCGTCCTGACCGTCGTCATGCCAGAAGCAAACGCTACAAATTTCGTCCTGCCCACGCCCACGCAGGGTTTTGAATTTGCAGCAAGGGCATCTGAACGACTTAGCCGATTGCTCGGGTTCTCTTACCCATTTAACCGGTTCAGTCACAGCTCTCACCGCCAAGTTTGTTCACCCATCATCAAGGGTCTAAATACTACAAACCTGCAGTCTAACTCAAAATTCTCCTACTGGCCGGCCGCGCACGATTATTCTTCTCGGCGCGGCGGACGCGGCTGTTGTCGCGCGTCTCCGGCGGCTTCATGATTGGCGGCGGGGTCTGGCTGGCCCTGACGCGGGCGCGCTAAATCCTTTTCGCTGTTCAGCAAATTGAACCATTCGTGGCCTCGGGCCGTCCAACGGATGGCCGGATTTCATCGTCCGCTTTTCCGGGGGAAATCTCGTGCCCGATCTGCCGTGGTTCGTCTACGCGATGCTGCTCGCGCCGCTCGGGCTTATTCTTGTCGCTGCCGCCTACAAGACGCTGCAGGTGCGCGCTATCAGCGACTGGCCGTCGACGCCGGGCCAGGTGGTGACCTCGAATTCCGAAGTTCGCGAAATCAAGGTGCTCGATGATAGTCGCGAGAATGGCCACCGTTTCGAATCGCGCAACTTCGCCAACATCGCTTACGAATATTCGGTCAGCGGCCAGACCTTAAGCAACAACCGCGTCAACATCGGCGAGGACCGCGGTAATTTCCAGGTCGCGGAAACCATCGCGCGTTATCCGGTCGGCGCCGTGGTCACCGTCTACTACAATCCGCTGCATCCGCGCGAGGCGGTGCTGGAGCGCGACCTGCCGCACGGCTTGTGGGGCTGCCTCGGGATTGCAACCGCGATCACGCTGGTGATCGTGTTCGGTTCGGCGATCGGCCTGCATCGCATTTCGGAATTTGCCGGCGCGCGGCTTGCCAATCCGCAAATGTCGGTTCCGGTGGTGGCGCTGGCGGCCATTGGCCTGGTAGCGGCATTGTTCGCGCTGGTGCTGCGTCAGCAGGCAGCGCGTGCACTGACGTGGCCGGTGGTGGCGGGCATCATCAAGCTGTCCGGCTTTGAGGAATACCGCGCCGCGCCGAGCGACAAAGGCAGCCGCGGCACGCAGATGTACAGCAGGGAGGTGTCGTACAGCTATCGCTTCAACCACATCGCCTGCAGCAATGTGCACGCCACCCTGGACAGCAACTCCCGGACGATGTCGCCATGGGCGCTGCGGCTGTGGGGGATGGACTATCAGGACGGCGCCGGCATCAAGGTCTGGGTCAATCCGGATAATCCATCGGACGCGACGCTCAATCCAAATGTCCCCTTCGGGTGGCTGTTGTGGCTGGTCGCATTGGGATTGTGGGCGGCGGCGTATCTGATCGCGACGGCGGGTTAAGCCGGCAGCAGCCGCTGCGCCCGTAGCGCGGTTTCGATCTCACCGAAAATCCGCGCCAGCCGGTCCGCCCATTGCCGCTGGCCGGCCGGATCGGCGATCAGGTCCTGGCGGATTTCGATACCGGTGTTCATCAGTCCGCGCGCCTCGCCGTGCACCGGAATCGTGTAGTCGGTCTCGTCGCTCACCGCATAGGGTTCATTGTCGCCGACCACCAGATCGGATTCCGCGCGCAGCAGTTTCAGCAGCAGCGGCGGCAATCTGGTATCGCGATGATAGAGCGTGCCGATATGCCATGGCCGGGCGATACCGGCGTAAACCGGCGTGAAGCTGTGCAGCGCCACCAGCACCGTCGGAATACCTTCGCGCCCGCGCCGGTCGATGACCTCAGCGATGTGGCGATGGTAGGGATCGAAGATCGACCGCCGCCGCGTCTCGGCCGCTTCGCGCACAAGCGCTTCGTTGCCCGGGATCGTCGTCGCCTCGCTGATGCGCGGGATCGAACTTGGCGCGTCCGGCGGGCGATTGCAGTCGATCGCCAGCCGCGAATAGCGTTGCGCGATCAGATGCGCGTCCAGATGCTTCGACAACGCTTCGGCGACGCCGGCGATGCCGATATCCCAGGCGATATGCCGCTCGAGCTCGCTGGCCGGCAGCCCGAGGTCGCCAAGGGCTTGCGGGAGCAGCCGGCCGTAATGGTCGCAGGTCAGCAGGAACGGCGAGCGGCTTGCGGCATTATGTTCCAGAACCGGCGGAACATCTGCGCTTCCAAGGAGTAATGATGTGTCGCCCGCGCTCTCTAAAGCCATTTTTCCTCAACCGTTGCCTATCGAAACAGCATACCGATTTAGAAATCAGCAGCGATCGGTATAGATTAGATTGCACAAAGCTCCGATGATTGCTTGGACGATGCCCCTGCTGACGATCCATCACAAGACAGAATATCGCTATGCCCACCCGGTGGCATTCGGCGAACACCGCATCATGCTGCGCCCGCGCGACGGCCATGACCTGCGCGTGCTGTCCGGCGTTCTCGAAATCGTGCCGCAACCGATGTCGCTGCGCTGGATCCACGACGTGTTCGGCAACAGCGTCGCGATCGCGACCTTCGACGAGCGCGCCGAAACCCTGTCGTTCGTCTCTACCACGACGGTCGAGCATTATCCCGCCGAGGAATTCGCACCGACCCCGGACGATCCGGCATATTTATATCCGTTTATGTACGACAATGAGGAGTTTCCCGACCTCGTTCAATTCATCACGCCGCAATATGGCGATCCCGATGGCGAGCTGTCGGCGTGGGCTCGGAATTTTCTCGATGCGGAGGGGCCGACGCCCACCTTCAATATTCTGCGCGACATGACCCACGGCATCCGCGAGTCGTTCACCTACCGCAAACGGCACGAGCAGGGCACCCAGCACCCGCTGGACACCCTGCAGACCAGGTCCGGCACCTGCCGCGACTATGCGCTGTTCATGATCGAGGCGCTGCGGCGGCTCGGCATCGCCGCGCGTTTCGTGTCGGGATATCTGTCCATCCCGGGCGATCGCACCCATGGCTATCTCGGCGGCGGCTCGACCCACGCCTGGGTCCAGGTCTATCTGCCGAGCGCCGGCTGGATCGAATTCGATCCCACCAACGGCATCGTCGGCACCCGCGATCTCATCCGTGTGGCGGTGGCGCGCGATCCGCGCCAGGCCATCCCGCTGCATGGCACCTACCTCGGTTCGGCCGACGCCTATGTCGGCATGGACGTCAGCATCAGCGTTGTTTCGGCGGAAGCAGTGGCGGAGACGTAACATGGAAATCAAGGTAGGCTTCGAGATCGTTCACACGGCGGTGCAGGCGACGCCGATGGTGATCATGCTGAGCATTCATCCCTCGCGCCGTGCCGACATCATCGGCGCCGAAACCATCGTTGCCGAGCCGAACGTGCCGATCGGCTTCTACAACGACAGCTTTGGCAACATCTGCGGCAGGCTGGTGGCGCCGGCCGGCGGCGTGACGCTGCGCGGCAGCGCGCTGGTGCGGGATTCCGGATTGCCCGATGCCATCGTACCGACCGCGCAGCAGCTGCCGATCGATCAATTGCCCGACGACGTGCTGCTCTATCTGATGGCGAGCCGCTACTGCGAGACCGACAAGCTGACCGATATCGCGTGGTCGCTGTTCGGCAACACGCCGCCGGGTTGGGGGCGGGTCGCGGCGATCTGCAGCTTCGTGCATAACCACGTTACCTTCGGCTATCAGCATGCGCATCACATGAAATCCGCGCATGACGTCTACGAACAGGGCGCCGGCGTGTGCCGCGACTTTGCGCATCTGGCGCTGACCTTCTGCCGCTGCATGGGCGTCCCGGCGCGCTACTGCACCGGCTATATGGGCGACATCGGCATTCCCTACGATCCGGCGCCGATGGATTTCTCCGGCTGGTTCGAGGTCTATCTGTCCGGCCGGTGGTACACATTCGATGCCCGCCACAACCGCCCACGGATCGGCCGCATTCTGATGGGCACCGGACGCGACGCCGCCGACGTGGCGCTGACCACGAGTTTTGGGCGCATGGATCTGGTCAAATTCCTCGTCATCAGCGATGAAGTCGTGGCGGCGTGAGGCTTTTCGCCGTTCGTGGGACATGATGCTGGATCGACTCTTCGTTTACGGCACGCTGATGCGCGGCTTCGATCATCCGATGGCGCAGCTGTTGTCGCGCGGCGCCGACTTCATCGGCGAGGCGCGCTGCCGGGGCCGGCTCTATCTGGTGAAGCATTATCCCGGGCTGGTGCTGTCCGACGACCCCGCCGACGTCGTGTTCGGCGAACTCTACCGGCTGCGCGCGCCCGACGAATTGCTGCGCGAGTTCGATATGTACGAGGCCTGCGGCGAGGGTTTTGCGGAGCCGACCGAATATATCAGGCAAATGCTGCCAGTGACATCGCAAGATCACAGCGTCGATGAAGCCTGGACCTACCTCTATAACTGGCCGGTCGCGCAGCTTTCGCGGATCGCCTCCGGGCGGTTTCCGGAGACGTAGGTAGCGCCAGCTTCAGACCTCCCGCATCACCCTCACATCCACCTCGCGCTCCACATAGGTCCACTCCTCGGTGGCGCGCAGTTCACCGACGAGATCCTCGAACAGCGCCGCGTGCTCGGGCGCGTATTCGAACCAGGTCAGGAAATCGAAGGGCTCGCCGAGGTCGCGGCTATGATAAAGCTGCCGCGCGATCGCCGGCAGGTATTTCAGGGTGTCGGCGATGTGGCGCGACTTGTCCTCGAAAATGCTCCGCCGCTCTTCTTGCGTCAGTTCCCACCAGGCGGATGATTTCCGGATCGGGATCAGCGCCGCGCAGGTGGCCTCGGCGCGGCCGAGCCCGGCCTGCACTTCCTCGAGTTTTACCTTCTCGGCGCGTTCGGCATAGCGCAGGTGGCTCGCTACACCCGCCACCCGCCACGAGGTTTGCGATGCCAGCAGCGGCAATGCGATCGCAGCACCGCTGGTGATCGAGATCGCCGTCACCGGTGGCAGCGGCTCGCCCTTGACGGGCAAGAGCGCCGTGATCCGCCAGACCCCGGCCTGGCCGCCTCTGAAGGTCGTGAACATGCGGGCATCCAAGCTTGGAACCGGGCGCGGTACAAGCACGGTGATCGGACGCTCGCGGCGCTTGTGGACAACCTGCTTTGCCAAGGTGGCCGCGCTTGCGAGAGTTTTGGGCACGATGACACTTCGTCAGGCACGCTTTTTCGGCTTGGCCTTCTGCTGCATATAGGAACGCAGCACGGCGTTGATGCGGCGCTGATAGCCATCGCCTTCGCTTTTGAAAAAGTCGAGCACGTCTTCATCGACGCGAATGGAGATCGCCTTTTTTTTCGCTGGAATAACCAAAACGGCGTCCGACCAGTCGATATCGATCGGCGCCGCATCGGGATCGTCCGCGACCGCCTTGGCAATGTCCTCGTCCGTCAACGCATCGACGCGAGCCCAATCAGTCTTGCCCTTGCGGCGGTCGCCCCACTTTCGCGTTACGATATTCTCTTTCTTCATTTTTCCTCGCGCGCCGCGCGGATATGATTCGGCAGTGTGCGCCACGGATCGCGCAGGCGACCGCGATTTGCCGCTCTTGGACGTACCCAAAGATTTCGTAGCCACAGACTTTACCAGCCTCGCTAAGCGTATATACGTTTGTAATGCACTGATCGAGGCCCATCAACGGTCATTCCGGGGCGCGTCGAAAGACGCGAACCTCAGATGTGCAATTGCACATCGGGGAATCTCGAGATTCCGGGTCCACGCTGCGCGTGTCCCGGAATGACAGCGCCCCTGTGAATAGCCGGGAAAAGGCCAATAATCTTCGTATTTTAGGCAAGCCACCCTATATCCATGGTCGGTTGGCAGCCGCCCCCGACTCACACAAAATCACTGAATGCGCTTTACGCCCCAATTCCTCGACGAGCTGCGCGCCCGGCTTCCGGTTTCGGAAGTCGTGGGCCGGCGCGTGAAGTTGAAGAGGGCCGGGCGCGAGTGGAAAGGCCTGTCGCCGTTTCAACAGGAGAAGTCGCCGTCGTTCACCGTCAACGACCAGAAGGGTTTTTACCACGACTTCTCGTCCGGCAAGCACGGCGACATCATCTCCTTCCTGATGGAGACCGAGGGTGTCGGCTTCACCGAGGCTGTGGAGCGGCTGGCCCAGATGGCGGGCGTGCCGCTGCCGGCGGTAACACCCGATGCCGCGCGTCACGAGCAGCGGCGCAAGACGCTGTACGACGTGATGGAGCTTGCCGCGAAATTCTTCGCCGACACCCTGGCGTCGCGCCATGGCGCCAAGGCGCGCGGCTATCTCGGCGACCGCGCGATTTCGCCGGCCGTCCAGTTGCAGTTTCGCATCGGCTATGCGCCCGGCGAACGTTTTGCATTAAAAGAACACCTCGGCGCCCAGGGCATTTCCGTCGAGGACATGGTGGAAGCCGGGCTGCTGGTATCCGGCGACGATATCCCGGTGCCGTGGGACCGGTTTCGCGACCGCGTGATGTTTCCGATCATGGATATGCGCGGACGGGTGATCGCATTCGGCGGCCGCGCGCTGGAAAAGGATGTGGCGGCGAAATACCTGAATTCGCCGGAAACGCCTTTGTTTCACAAGGGCGACAACCTCTACAATCTGGCGCCGGCGCGGCTTGCCGCCCACAACGGCAGCCCCCTGGTGGTGGTGGAAGGCTATGTCGACGTCATCGCCATGGTCGGCGCCGGCTTTGCCGCCAGCGTCGCCCCGCTCGGCACCGCGCTGACCGAAAACCAGCTCGCGCTGCTGTGGAAGATGGCGGACGAGCCGATCCTGTGTTTCGACGGCGACAAGGCCGGGCAGAAGGCAGCCTGGCGCGCCGCCGACCTGGCGCTGCCGCATCTCTTGCCGGGCAAGAGCCTGCGGTTTGCGCTGCTGCCGGAAGGGCAGGACCCCGACGATCTCGCCCGCTCGGGCGGGCGCGGCGCGATCGAGGAGGTGATCTCGGCGGCGCGGGGCCTCGCCGACGTGATCTGGTCGCGCGAGATCGAAGGCGGCACCTTCGCGACGCCGGAGCGGCGCGCGGCGCTGGAGAAGCGAATCAACGAGCTCACCAACGGCATCCGCGACGAGGTGGTGCGGCGCTATTATCGCCAGGATCTCAGCGAGCGCTTGCAGCGGACGTTCGCACCGGAAGGCGGGCGCGGCGGCTACGGCCGCGGCAATTTTCGTGGGCCCGCCGGCAATTTCGGCGGCGAATCAGGC
>DATHHQ010000392.1:0-6182 GCA_035490095.1 Bradyrhizobium sp. | reverse complement strand
CCAGCACGCGCTGGCTATCGGTTTGGCCCAAGGGAATAAGCCGCGCGCCGGCGGAAATCCAGTTCGAGGTCAGCGCGTGCAGGAAAGCGTGCATGGTGGGCGTCAGCGGAATCGCATGCGCGGCGCTGACCAGACCGACCGCGACCGGATACACGATGGCGCCGCCGCACCCGGAAATCATCCGGTCCAGCCCATCGCCATTCCAGGCGGCGCGCGCGATCTCGATGAACGCGCGGCCTTGCGCCGATGTCTCGAGCTGGCGCTCGCGCGACGGCGCGAAGGCCGCGGCCAGTTCCGCAATGCCTGCCAGCGCCGCATCGTCGCACGACGTCGCGGCCCGGTGCGCGTGCGCAAGAAAAACGCCGTCGCAAAATCCCGCGCCATCCGCAAGCATCGCGGCCAGCCAGTCCCGCAACGACGCGGCGTCGCCGATATCGCCGGCTTCCACCGCCCACTCGATCCCGCTGGAATAGGAAAACGCACCGACCGGAAACGACGGCGACAGCCACGTCATCAGCCGGTACAGCGCCGCCGCCTCGCCTTCACGCATGCCGCTGGGGTCGCCGACCGGCGGCGCCTTACTTGTGGTCATGAGCATGGGAATGGCCGTGATGATGATCATGGTCGCAATGCTCGTCATGGTGATGACGGTCGTCATGATGATGGTCGCCATGATCGTGCGATGAACCATCATGCGCCGCGTGGTCGTGCGGACCGCTCTCGGCCACATGGGCGTGACCGCCGCCGGCATAGGCGCCGCCTTCGGGATCGAACGGCGCCTCGATCTCGATCACGCGGGCGCCGAGCCCCTTCACCATCGCCTCGATGACGTGATCGCGCCGGATCCGCAGGCCCTTGGCCATGATCTGCGTCGGCAGATGGCGGTTGCCGAGATGCCAGGCGACCCGGACCAGATGGTGCGGGTCTGTGCCTTTTATCTCGAGCAACGACTCCGGCGCCGCGACGACTTCGATCAAGCGTCCATCGTCGAGCACCAGCGCGTCGCCGCCGCGCAGCGCGACCGCGTTTTCCAGATCGAGCAGAAATTCAAGCCCGCGCGTGCCGGTCATCGCCATCCGCCGCCGGTGACGGTCGTCGAAGTCGAGCACGACGGTATCGGCCGGCGCTACCGTCCAGCGATGTTGCCCGCGGACCTGGGTTGCGCGGATCATGCCAAAACACTCACAGCTTCTCGACCTTGCCGTCGCTGATGATCTCGATCACGGTCGGCGATACTTTCAGGGGCGCGGAGTATTCGCGCCAGACCTTCATATGCGGCGCCCGGCTATGCGCATTGAGGTCCTCGCGGGTTTCCCAGCGCTCGACCACCACGAAAAGGTTGGGATCGTTGATGCTGGTGTGGCTGTCATAGGCGATGCAGCCTTTTTCCTTGCGGGTGGCCGCGATGCATTCCTTGGCGCCCTTGATGAAGACGTCCCGCAATTCCGGCTTCACTTGCGAGGTGGCGACGACGTAGATCATGGATCGGTCTCCCGGTTCTTGTTGTTTTTCGTAAGTCTTGTTTATCGCAAGTCTTGCTTATCGAACGTCGACCTTTTCGGGCGTGATGATCTCGATCTTCGGCGGAGCCGACATGCATTTCACGGCGACGCGACCGAACGCCTTCATGTGCTCGGTGGCACGATGCGGAACCAGCGCCTCGGCGTTTTCCCATTGCTCGACGAACACCATCTTGCTCGGATCGGTGACGCTTTCATGCAGGTCATAGGCGATATTGCCGGGCTCTTTACGGGTTTCCTTGATGCAGGCGGTCGCACCCGCAATGAATTCGGCGCGCGTTTCAGGCTTCAGGGTCAGCGTGGCAACAACGTAAATCACGAAATCCTCCCGATCTTTGTTCAGGCTTTGAGTGCCGGGAGCAAGCTTATAGCGTTTTCGAGCGAAGTGGATACCGGTTCGCGTTAAGAAAACGCGTCAAAACAAGAATCTAGAGCTTTGGTTCTGATTCAATCAGAACCAAAGCGCTAGAACATGAAATAGCGCTGCGCCATGGGCAGCACCTCGGCAGGCGCGCAGGTCAGCAATTCGCCGTCGGCGCGCACCTCGTACGTCTCAGGATCGACCTCGATCTTGGGCGTGGCGCCGTTGTGGATCATGCTCTTCTTGGAGATGCCGCCACGGGTATTTTCGACCGGGTAGAGCTTCTTGTCGATGCCGAGCTTCTTGGCCAGCCCCGAGGACACCGCCGCCTTCGAGGAAAACACCACGGAGGATGCCGTCAGCGATTTACCGTAAGCCGCGAACATCGGCTGATAATGCACGGGCTGCGGCGTCGGGATCGACGCGTTGGGGTCGCCCATCGGGGCTGCGACAATGGAGCCACCCTTGATGATGCATTCGGGTTTGACGCCGAAGAAGGCCGGCGACCATAGCACCAGATCGGCGAGCTTGCCCTTTTCCACCGAGCCGATCAGTTTCGAGACGCCATGGGCGATCGCGGGGTTGATGGTGTATTTCGCGATGTAGCGCTTGACCCGGAAATTATCGTTGTTGCCTTTGTCTTCCGGCAACGCGCCGCGCTGCTTCTTCATCTTGTCCGCGGTCTGCCAGGTGCGGATGATGACTTCGCCGAGCCGGCCCATGGCTTGCGAATCCGAGGACATCATCGACAGCGCGCCGAGGTCGTGCAGGATGTCTTCCGCCGCAATGGTTTCCTTGCGGATCCGGCTCTCGGCGAACGCAAGATCCTCGGCGATCGAGGGATCGAGGTGGTGGCACACCATCAGCATGTCCAGATGCTCGTCGATGGTGTTGCGGGTGAACGGCCGCGTCGGATTGGTCGAGGACGGCAGCACGTTTTTCAAGCCGGCGATTTTGATAATGTCGGGCGCGTGACCGCCGCCGGCGCCTTCGGTGTGGAAGGCGTGAATGGTGCGGCCCTTGAACGCCTTGACGGTATCCTCGACGAAGCCCGACTCGTTCAGCGTGTCGGAATGGATCATCACCTGAACATCGTGGTCGTCGGCGACGGAAAGACAGTTGTTGATGGCGGCCGGCGTCGTGCCCCAGTCCTCATGCAGCTTCAGCGCACAGGCGCCGGCGTTGATCATTTCCACCAGCGCCGCCGGGCGCGACGCGTTGCCCTTGCCGGAAATGCCGAGGTTGACCGGAAACGCATCGAACGACTGGATCATGCGCGCCATGTGCCAGGGGCCCGGCGTGCAGGTGGTGGCAAACGTGCCGTGCGACGGACCGGTGCCGCCGCCGAGCATCGAGGTGACGCCGGACATCAGCGCGTGTTCGATCTGCTGCGGGCAGATGAAATGGATGTGGCTGTCGAACCCACCCGCGGTGAGGATCTTCCCCTCGCCCGCGATGACGTCGGTGCCGGGGCCGATGACGATGGTGACGCCGGGCTGGATGTCGGGATTGCCGGCCTTGCCGATGGCGCTGATGTAGCCTTCCTTGATGGCGACGTCAGCCTTGACGATGCCCCAGTGGTCGACGATCAGCGCATTGGTGATCACGGTGTCCGCCGCGCCCTGCTTGTTGGTGACCTGGGATTGTCCCATGCCGTCGCGGATCACCTTGCCACCGCCGAATTTCACTTCCTCGCCGTAGACGGTGAAATCCTTTTCGACCTCGATGATCAAATCCGTATCGGCCAGCCGCACCCGATCGCCGGTGGTGGGCCCGAACATGTCGGCATAGACGGAACGTTTTATCTTTACGGACATCATCGCGCTCCATCGGCAGACGTGTTCCCTCCCCCCTTGCGGGGGAGGGTTAGGGAGGGGCGTGCAGCGGCAGCCATCGTATCGAAGGAAATCACAGCTTCCCCATCACGTCGCCACGGAAGCCGTAGACGACGCGCTTGCCGGCGAGTGCCACGAGTTGCACGTCGCGCGTTTGCCCGGGCTCGAAGCGGACCGCGGTGCCGGCCGCGATATCGAGCCGCATGCCGCGGGCGCGTCTGCGGTCGAACTTCAGCGCCGGATTGGTCTCGAAGAAATGATAGTGCGAGCCGACCTGGATCGGACGGTCGCCTGAGTTGGCGACGGTCAGCGTCACCGTCTTGCGGCCGGCATTGAGTTCGATCTCGCCGTCCTGAATGAATAGTTCGCCGGGGATCATCTGGGCATTCCTATCTGATCGGCTCGTGCACGGTGACGAGTTTTGTTCCGTCGGGAAACGTCGCTTCGACCTGGATGTCGTGGATCATCTCGGCGATCCCATCCATGCACTGCGCGCGGGTGATCACCTGGGCGCCGGCCTGCATCAGGTCGGCCACGGTGCGGCCGTCGCGCGCGCCCTCGACGATGAAATCGGAAATGATCGCTATGGCTTCCGGGTGGTTGAGCTTGACGCCGCGCTCCAGCCGGCGTCGCGCCACCATCGCCGCCATGGAGATCAGGAGCTTGTCCTTTTCGCGGGGAGACAGATTCATGCGAGCACTCTAATCATTTTGACCTTCTAATTGAGCCTAATTGAGCCACAGCCGCGGCAGCGCCGAACCAGAGGCAACGCCGAGCACGGCCATCATGTCGGCGCGAAGCCTCGCGGCATCTTGGGCACAGAAGCGCGCCATTGCAAACCCATTCCAGCAGGAGATGCCGACCTCGCCGCCGAACGATGTTGCCAGTTCGCGAATTCGTTCCAGCAATGCCTCGTCACCCGGCACGATCAGCGCGGTGCCGATCGCCACGCCGCCTTTTGCGATCGCCGGCCTGCCGAGCTTTTCGCCGATGTCGCCATCGAGCCGCACGGTTTCCGCGAACACCAGCCTGCCGCCGCGCCGCATCCGCCAGCGATCGACGAACTCGCCATGCAGCATGCGCTCGCCCATCGCGGAGCGGCCGAACACCACGATTTCACACAGCAACAGCGAAGCGCTTTCCGCAAGATCGATATCGATCCGGCGCAGCACCCGTGCCCGGTCGAACAGAATGGTCTCCTGCGGCAGCCAGGCGAGGTGCGCGCCGGCCGCGGCCTTCAGGACGATATTGAGCTGCGCCGCCGGCCCCTGCGCCCGGTAGACTTTTTCAGCCGCAGCCGTCGTCACCGCAAGCCGCGATCCCTCGCCGGTCGAGATGTCGATGTCGAAGCGATCGCCGCCCGCGATACCGCCTGCGGTGTTGACAAAAACTGCCGAGAGGCCCTCGGCCTCCGGCGAGGGGAATCGGACGCGCAGCGAACCGGATTCATGCAATTGGCGGCGGCGGCTGACACCCTCGACCTGGTGCACATCAAACGTCACCGAACCCTGGGCCCGGTTGGCCGCGAAAATCGCCGAGGCCGCACTGGTGGTATCGCTCCGCATCGGCCCCCAAATCTTCCCAAAAAGGGCGCACGACCTCTGCCGGCCGCGTTACAAATTAATTAGAGCGCCATCTGACGACTGATTTCGCCGGGATCGAGATTGCTGCGATCGCAGGCATATTTCACGGCGCCCCGGTCCATGACCGCGAAATTGTCGCCGAGCTCGCAGGCAAAGTCGAGATATTGTTCAACCAGCACGATCGCGATATTGCCGAGGCTGCGCAGATATGAGATCGCCCGCCCGATGTCCTTGATGATCGACGGCTGGATGCCCTCGGTCGGCTCGTCGAGCAGCAGCAGTTTCGGGCGCATCACCAGCGCGCGGCCGATCGCGAGCTGCTGCTGCTGGCCACCGGACAGATCGCCGCCGCGGCGGCCGAGCATCGTCTGTAGCACCGGAAACAGCGAGAACACGTCATCCGGAATATTGCGGTCGTCGCGCTTGAGCGGTCCAAAGCCGGTCTTGAGATTTTCCTCCACCGTCAGCAGCGGGAAAATCTCGCGGCCCTGTGGCACGAAGCCGATGCCGCGCCGCGCCCGCTCATAGGGCTTGAGGCCGGAGATATCGGCGCCGTCGAACGTGATCGAGCCTGACGCAATCGGGTATTGGCCGACCATCGCGCGCAGCAGGCTGGTCTTGCCGACGCCGTTGCGCCCCAGCACGCACATCACCTTGCCGGGCTCCGCCGAGATCGAGACGCCGCGCAGCGCCTGCGCCGCGCCATAGTAGAGGCTGATGTTATCGACGTTGAGCATGCTAGCGTCCCAGATACACTTCGATCACCCGCTCATTCGACGAAACCTGATCGATGGTTCCTTCGGCCAGCACCGAGCCCTCGTGCAGGCAGGTCACCTTGACGCCGAGCTCGCGGACGAAGGTCATGTCATGTTCGACGACCATG
>DATHHQ010000391.1:0-9544 GCA_035490095.1 Bradyrhizobium sp. | reverse complement strand
GCTCGTCATCCTGCTGCCATTCTATGCCCTCAACGTCTACGAAGGTGTGCGGGCGTTGCCGAAAGAGCTCGTCGACATGATCGAGAGCTTCCGCCCGTCGCGATGGCAGGTGCTTCGCTATCTCATTCTACCGCACATCGTGGCCTACATCTTCCTGACGACAAAATCGGTGATCGGATACGCGATCCGGATGGTGATCTTCGCCGAGCTCGTCGCATCCGCAGTCGGGATCGGCGCGCGCATGAACCTTGCCCAATCGACGTTCCGGATCGATCAGGTGCTGGCCTGGACCTTCTTCATGGTGATCCTGAATCTGCTGCTTCAGGCATTCGTGAATGGCCTGGAGAAGGTCTCCTTGAAATGGCGCGCCGAGGCGACGGTAAGATGATCGAAGAGAATCTTATCGAGGTTCGCGGCGTCAAGAAGATGTTCGGCGCCTTTCTGGCAGTCGACAACCTGTCGATGGACGTACGTCGCGGCGAGATCGTGGTCCTGCTCGGGCAGACAGGCGCCGGAAAAAGCACGGTGTTGAATCTGATCATGGGCACGACGTGTCCCGACTCGGGGAAGATTCGGGTGGCGGGCTTCGATCCCTATGCCTCCTTCAAAGCCCTTAAAGGACGGCTTTCGGTCAGCTTCCAGACCGACAGGCTCTTGCCGTGGCGCACCGCAATCGAGAACGTCGAACTGGGGCTTCTCATTCTTGGAAAATCCAGGTCACAGGCACGGGCGCGCGCCAAGGAATGGCTTGCGCGGGTACGTCTCGACGGCGCCGATGACAAATACGTCCATGAGCTCTCGGGTGGCATGCGGCAGCGCGTATCGCTTGCCCGCGCGCTGGCGATCGATCCCGAAATTGTCTTCCTCGACGAGTCGTTCAGTCAACTTGACCATGTCACATCAAAGGCGTTGCGCCGGGACTTCCTTCAGATCGTGCGCGAATTCCAAAAGACCTGTTTGCTCATTACTCACCGCATCGACGATGCACTCGAGATGGCTGACCGCGCGCTGGTGTTGAGCTCTCCGGCCAAGGTAGCTCTCGAAGTCAGCATCAGCGACGAGGCGAGGTCGAACCCGCGCAAGATCGCAGATCTCCACGCCCAGATCGCATCCGCCATGGGCGAAGAAGCCCCAGCCGAACATTGAAATCATCGGAGACGAAGACAGATGAGTTACCAGGACGTTATCCTCAACAGAGAAGACGGGTGGGTCGAAATCACGATCAACCGGCCCGAGAAGCTGAATTCGCTGCGAGAACAGACAGCCGACGAAATTCTCGGGATTCTCAATGAAGTCGAGCACGACAGGGATGTGCGGGCCGTCATTCTGCTCGGCAGCGAGAAGGCGTTTTGTACCGGCATCGACACCAGCGAATTTAAGATCGAGGAAAACGGCTATTTTGATTTCTACCGGTTCCGCAAGAGGACCCGGAAGGTGAACCGCCTGTTCAAGGACATCGGCGGGTTTACCAAGCCGCTGATTTCAGCCATCGAAGGTTTCGCTTTGGGTGGCGGTCTTGAGCTTGCGTTGGTCGGAGACATCATTGTCGCCGGCGCGAACGCGAAGTTCGGCCTACCCGAGATCAAGCTCGGCATGATGCCGGGCGGTGGCGGAACGCAGACGCTGCCGCGGCTGATAGGCAAGCCGCTTGCCAAGGAACTGATGTGGACCGGTCGCCGGATTACGGCCGCCGAAGCCGAGCGTTACCGCATCCTCAATCACGTCACGGAGCAGGGCAAGGCGCTCGACAAGGCTCGCGAAATCGCCAAGAGCATCAGCGATAACGCGCCGATCCCGGTCATGATGACGAAGTCGGTCATCGACCGCGGCGTCGACATGTCGCTCGCGGACGGCTTCGACGCCGAGGGCGATGCTTCCTTCCTGCTCTACTTCACTAGGGATCGTGACGAAGGGCTGAAGGCCTTCCGTGAAAAGCGGTCGCCAGAATTCCGCGGAGAATGAAAATGACTGCAAGGAAACGCGACATCGTCATCGCCGGCTATTCGGAAACGGCAATCGACTTCAAGACCGGCCGCAGCGCGTACGATCTGGGAGGCGAAGCCCTGGCAAAGCTGCTTGCCGCGACTGGAATTTCGAAGGATGCCATCGACGGCCTGTCGGTGACGACGCCGCTCAGCGAATGTCCCAATCCGTTTTTTGCCGTGTACATGACCGAAGCCCTGGGGATCACGCCCACTTGGCTCAACTATGGTGGTACGGGGGGATGTTCGGCAACGGGAGGCGTTGCACGCGCTGCTTCCGCCATCCGCGACGGCCATTGCGAGGTCGCGGTCGTGCTGTCGGCGGACGCCCCGAGCACCGCGTGGCGCGCCAACTACGGGGCTTACCGTTCGGAATTCCAGGATCCGCCCGGCGTTCAGGGGCCGCCGGCGACATTTGGGTTGCTGATGAGCAGATATGATCATCTGTTCGGTATCAAGTCGGAAGCGCTTGGCAAGATTGCCATCACGCAACGCGCGCATGCCCTGCACAACGAGAATGCCTACGCCAAATTCAAGACTCCGATCACGATGGCGGACTACGAAAAGTCGCGCGTTATTGCCGATCCGTTGCGTCTTCTTGATTGCGTGATGTTCTGCGACGGAGCCAACGCCTTCCTCGTAACAACCGAACAGAAGGCGCGCAGTCTCGGGATCAGCAAGATGGTGTTTCCGACGGCCTATGCCGAAGTCACCAACTTCAACGGCAATCAGCCGCTCTCGGAGATCACCGAGACGGGCTTCTCGAAGGTTGCGCCCCGCGTCTACAAGCAGTCCGGGCTTACCCCTAAAGATATCCGCATGTTCCAGCCCTACGATGATTTCACTATCGCGGTGATGATGAAGTTTGAGGATTTCGGTTTCTGCAAGCGGGGGCAGGGCAGCGACTTTACCCTCGATACTGATCTCTCGCACAAAGGAACGCTGCCGCTGAATACGGGCGGAGGCCAGATCTCGGCCGGTCAGCCCGGATTGGCCAGCGGCGGACTCAATCTCGCCGAGGCGGTACGCCAGATGTTTGGCGAAGGCGGCGGGCGTCAGGTGACGAATCCGAAGAACGCGCTGGTTACCGGCATCGGCGTCATTCCTTACGCGCGGAATTGGGGTACCAGCGCCGCTATGATCCTGGAGGCTTGAAGATGGCAGACGAAAAGGCGGGACGTCCGGTGCCAAAACCATCGGTTTACGTCGACACCCAACCGTTTTGGGACGGTGCCAAAGCAGGCAAGCTCGTGCTGCAGTTCTGCAAGGACACCGGAAAGTTTCAGCACTATCCGCGTCCGGTGAGCATCTTCACCGGCAGCCGCAATCTTGAATGGCGCGAAGTATCGGGCAAGGGCACGATCTACGCCTGCACGGTAATCCGCGTTCCCGGCCCGGGCCTGGAGGGCAGGTTGCCGCTTTCCGTCGCAACAGTCGAACTCGACGAAGGCGTGCGGATTCTTGGCAACATCCTGGACGTGGATCCCGACAAGGTCGCGATCGGACAGCGCGTCGTCGTGGCGTGGGATCGTCTGTCGGACGATGCCCAATATCCGGCCTTCAAGGTCGTCTGAGGAATTCGACATGCGCCTGGAAACCATTCTTCGCGCGCAGGCCGTGCGCCACCCCGACAAGATCGCACTCATCTGCGGCGACGAACGGCTCGCCTATCGCGATTTCGACCAGAGAATCCAGCGCGTGGCGAATGGACTCAGGAAACATGGCGTTGGTCCGGGGGATCGGATCGTCGTATTTCTTTCGAACGGAATCGAGATCATCGAACTGTTCTACGCGGCGTTCTCGGTGGGCGCGATCGTGATCCCTGTCACGACGCGGCTCACGTCGCACGAACTGCAACATATCTGTTCGGACAGCCAGCCCTTCGCGATCGTTTTCGAAGGAGACGGGACATCAATTGCCGACGTCCTGCAGGCAAATCCGAACGCCGTCCGGATCACGACGGGGAGGGAGTTTGCTGGTGCTGTCGAATACGCCGGGCTTCGTAACGCGGATCCCGATCCGCTGCCGCCTCTGTCCATCGAGTCGGACGACGCCATCATCATGTACACGTCGGGTACGACGGGCAAACCCAAAGGCGCCATTATTACCCACTCAAATGTCGTCATCCAGCATTACTTCATGAATGCCGTCGAGTGGGGAATATCGAGCGAAGACCGTTATCTGGTCACGACACCGCTTGCCCATCGGACGGGCTTTGCCCGGCTCGCCAATTCGTTGACGCTTGGCGGCACGCTCGTTGTCATGAAGAAGTTCGATCCTCGCGAGACCGTCGAGACCATCCGGAAGGAGAAGATTACCGTCGCCGGCATGGTTCCGACAGTATGCCGCATGCTGCTTCCCGAGATCAAGGCCGCCCCCTCGCGCTGCGGCTCGCTTCGCCGCATCGTGGTCACGGGCGAGGCTTTCCCGGTCGAACTAAAGCAGCAGTTTCTCGCGCTGCTTCCGGACGTGCGGCTGGTATCGTTCTTCGCGATGACCGAAGTAGGCGGTGTAACCTCGCTTTCGCACGAGGAGCAGTTTGATCACGCCTCGTCGATCGGTCGGCCGACGCCCGGTGTGGAGGTGCGGATCGTCGATGATGCCGGCGTCGAGGTGAAGACGGGCGAGCCCGGTGAATTGCTCGTGCGCGTGGGGCAGCCCGGCCGTTATTCCGTGATGCGCGGCTATTACAATCGACCTGATGAGACGGATAAGACCATCAAGGACGGATGGATCCATACCGGTGACGTCGCCAAGGCCGACCAAGATGGCTACCTCTATATTGTCGATCGCAAGAAAGACATGGTGCTCAGCGGCGGCTTCAATATCTACACGAAAGAGGTGGAGCAGGCCCTTCTGCAAAACCCTGATGTAGCCGATGCCGCGGTGGTTGGGGTGCCCGATGCCGTCTTTGGAGAAGCGGTCGCGGCCTTTATCGAGCGGGAGCAAGGAAGCGCTCCGACGCCTGCCTCGGTTGTCGAGCACGTCCGCAATCTGGTCGCTGGCTACAAGAAGCCCAAATACGTCTTCATCGTCGATGCGCTACCGCGAAATTCGCTCGGTAAGGTGCTCAAGCGGGAACTGCGTGATCAGGCCGCCGATCTCGTTGCCGGCGGGCAGGACCTCGAGAAGAGCGCCTAGTCTTCGTTTCGCGTTGGTGCTGATATCATTCGAGCTCGATTGCCTGGTACTTTCCGGTTTCATCAAGCGCCGTTCCCCAGATCTTGTGCGAAGCCTGGTGTTCGGCGCGGCCAAAACTGAGTTGAGCTCCAAGGCCGAGGTCGAGATTGCGCATATTCTCCAGGACGTCGATGAGCCTTTCGGTATCGAGTTGTGGTCCGGCACGCTTGAGTGCCTGGATCAGGACGTTGGCCGAAACGTAGCCTTCGAGCGACACGTAGTCCGGTGCTTCGCCGGGAAAATACTTGGCCAGGGCGCTCTTGTATTCGAGAACGATGGATGAGTAACCGGAAACCGCCGGCACAACCTGGGTCACGATTGCGCCGGTTGAATAGCGCGGTCCCAACAGCTTCAATTCTTCGGCCAGCGCGGTGCTGCCGACGAATGATACGTTGCTGTAGAGCATGTCAGGATAGAGGTCTCGCGTTTTCTCGATGAATCTTGCCGCGGCCCGATAGGATGCAATCATCACCACCGCCTTGATGGGCACCTTCTGCGCCTTCAACAGATTGACGGCATCGTCGACATCGACGGTGTTTCGCTTGTACTCAAGCCGCAGAATGCCGGCGTCGCTGAAGCCGAGCGTACGAAATGCCTTTGCGACACCCGCGTACCCCGCGTCGCCGCCTGGATCCTGCTGGGGAGCGAAAACGGCGATCTGTCTGGGTAGTATCCGGCGCATTTTAATAAAATAGCGCACGGCCGCGTCGGTCTCTTCGGTGTAGCTCGCCCGATAGTTGAATACATAGCGATCAGGAGGATCGTTGCGGATAACATTCGCACCTGTGAAGCCGCCGAAGAACAGCATCCGCCGCTCCAGCGCGTACGGTACCGCGACGGCTGCGGTGGACGTTCCGACGTTCCCAATCACACCGAATACCTGGTCCTTCTCGTAGAGCTGCTTCATGGCCTCGGCGGTGCGCGCCGGGGTAAAGGCGTCGTCGGCGGCGATCAGCTTGAGCATCCGGCCTTCGACGCCGCCGGCGTCATTGACCCGGTTGAAAGCAATCTCGATCCCGAGCTTCATCTGGCGCCCAAGCTCCTTTGAAGCGCCGGAAAAAGGTGCCGCAATTCCAAACCGGATTTCGCGATCGGTTACGCCGCGGACCGCGGAACCGGTGGGGACCGCTGCGGTCGGTGCCGTAGCGGCGGCGGCGGACAAAGATGGCGAGATAACAGCCGGCAAGGTTGGCGCCGGCGGCCGGGCGATCGAGCGTTCGAGATCAGCAAGTTGGCGGTCTGCCATTCCGCAATCGATCCGTCCCGACGTCACGGTGCCACGGCCGTTCGCGACATTGCGATCGAGCACCTGCGTAAGATCAGAGCGCTCGGCCTCGTTGATCGAGGCTTCCGCGATCACAGCTGTAAACTTATCAACGATGATCTGAATACGGGGCCGCGCGATGTCCCGGCAGGCCAACGCCGAACCGATGATCGGTCCGACTCGGCCGGCGAGATCGCGGACCACGTTGGTCTTGTCACCAGCCGCGGCGCCCGTAACGCTTGCGAGCAACGCACTGAACAGAACTGTCATCCAACGAAGGGTCATCGCAGGCTCCGCAAGGCCAAGGTCACATCAGGCATCGTCGTTCTCTCCGCGTCGGGCTATCGATTGCGATGGGGGTGGTGAGGGCGGCGCAGCGTTCTGTTGTCGTCGCACAAATTGCTGAAGCAGCGTTCCAAGCGATGACGTGCATCGCACGGAAGAACCGGCGATCGATCTAAAGGTGATGCTAAGTTTGGCTGGAAAACTTGAATCCAGGCGCTGGACGCCGGATCAGCACCGCACGATAGAATCTGCGCTCGTCGCCGAGACAAATCTCGCGACCGCGCTGCCCATGCCGTTTCCATTGCCTCATCCCCTCGGCAAATGTCCGCCTTGAACGGCGGAGGAAATGACCTTCAGATTTCGAGCTGGCAGATTTCGAGCTGGAGAGCCATTAAGGTATAATGCAACCATTAATTGACGTCATAAAGTCAAAAGATAGTCGAAATTAGGGCAAGACCTTGGTTGTTGATATATCAATGGAATATTGGATGTTGGGCGGTTGCGGTGGATGCGGAACGCGTCCCAAAGCGTGCACGTACTGTCGGCGATCTCCATGACGTGTCGTCGATGTTCACCATGGAACAGATCAAATCGACAACCGAGCTGCCGCTGGTCAATGCCTCGACCAGATCCGGCCGCCATGAAGCCCAGGCCGTGCGACATTCGCTCGTCACGTCATGAACGGCGGCCCATGCCACGGGCTTGATTGATCTCTTCGAGACTTCGAGGCGGTGATCACGTCGGCGATCAGCCTTGCGCCGCAGTTGTTTGAGGTCAACGCCGATCAACTGAGACGATCGCACTTTTAGCCCTTCTAAACTGAACCGCGGTCGCAGCCTTGAGCGCAATCGATGTGAATTGCATACTTGCTGCATGATGACTTTAGACCAGCCATGATGCCGCACATCTACGAACACGTGTTCGAGCGGTTCCGTATCGTCGGTTCCGATGACAGTTTGATCGCGGATAATTTCGCCGAATACGCACAATGGCTGGAATCGCCGGGCTGTCTTTTCCAACGCAACAATTTCGTTCTGAGCAGCCAGATTCGCAGCGAAGGCATTATCAAGGCGGGACTGTTCCTGACGGTGGTGCTGAAAGGGACGGGTGGCGGCGGACCGCGCCAAGGCACAAGCCGGTTCTGTTACACGGATAATACGATTGCCGTCATGGCGTTGAGGGAGCCGACGTCGTGCGGCGGCGATGCGCCGCGCGGCGCTCATATGCGAGCTGCAAGCATTGCCTTTCCCGTCTCGTCTCTCGAGCGGCTCGGGTTGCGGAACGAGTTCCTCGATCTGTTCGGTGCGCAGGACGCAACCGCTTTCGTTGCCTCCATCAAGGCATCGCCCCGGCTTCAGGCTATTGCCATGGAAATGATTACTCCGGCGGCTGAAGGCAGGACCGGCGAACTGCTGCTATCGGCTCACGCAACTGAAATCCTGGCCCGCGTCATGGTCGCGTTGCGTGCCAAGGATGATGGCGGTGCCGTTACAGACCAGAGGCGAATGCGTCTGCAGGCGGTCAGGAACCTGATCGAATCCGACCTTCGACATCCCTGGACGATTGCGGAGTTGGCCCGGCATGCCGGATTGGGCCGGCGCTCTTTCAATGCGCAATTTCACCGAATGTACGGCGTCAGTGCGTCGGACTATCTGAGGACAAGCCGGCTTGCCTCTGCCCGCGAATCATTGCTGCATCAGGGATTGTCGGTCATGGAAGCTGCGTACGCCGTCGGGTACGCCAATCCGGCGAATTTCTCCACGGCGTTTCGCAAGCACTTCGGATACGTGCCGAGCAGTTGCCATCGCGACAAGCTCTCCTGACGCTGATCCAATCCGGGAAAAATGGCGGACCGCCAATTCCGATCCGGTGAGCGCGCTCGTGCACGCCGGTAACATGAGATCGGCTGCGGCGGAATGCCTCAGCGTCTAACCTGGCTAGCTTGGAGAGCGTCAACACACGATCAAAGGCTTTTTGCGCAAGCGCAAAGGCACCTGAAAATCAAATCTGTTCTCTCCCCACTGGGACAGTTGGATACAGGGGTGAGACTGCAATGGAGTTCGACTGCGAGAGGCCTTGCGCATGGGTTGCTGCGTCGAAAAGCCTCTTCTGCGCGACCGTATTCGGCCTGAGCATGCAGATCGGGCCGGCCTTGGCGCAAGGCGGCTCCGATCAGAGATCGGGTCAGTCGCTTCCACCTGTTACGATCGATGCGCCAAAGCCGCAATCGGCCCGTCCCGCGCAACCCGCGCGGAGGGCGGCACGATCGCAGAGCGTTTCGCGGCGGGTCGCTGCACCCGCGCAACGGCAGGCCGTGGAACCCGGCGCCCGCGGTGCGGTCGGCGAGCGTGCCAATGGACCGGTGGTCGGCTATCTCGCCAATCAAAGCGCGAGCGGCACCAAGACCGATACGCCGCTGCTTGAAACGCCGCAGTCGATCTCGGTCGTGACCAAGGACGAGATCGCGGCGCAGGGCGCGCAAACCATCGTCGAAGCGCTGCGCTACACGCCAGGCGTTACGCTCGATACCTTCGGCGCCACCACATTTTTCGACTCCGGCAAGCTCCGCGGTTTTGACGCGCCGCGCTATCTCGATGGCCTTCGGCTGCCGATCGACCCTGGAACGCAGTTCGCCTATCCGCGCGTAGAGCCGTACGGTCTGGAGCGGCTGGAAGTTCTGAGAGGGCCATCGTCGGGCCTTTACGGGCAGACCGATCCGGGCGGCCTGATAAATATGGTCAGCAAGCGGCCGACGGCGTTGCCGCAGCACGAGATCGTCGGCACCTTCGGTTCGTTCGATCGCTTCCAGGGCGCCTTCGACACGTCGGGACCG
>DATHHQ010000390.1:0-4042 GCA_035490095.1 Bradyrhizobium sp. | reverse complement strand
CCCGTCATGGCTGCCGCGATGCGGCACGTCGCGCATCTTGCGATACGCAACAAGGGTACCATCGGGGGCAGCCTGTCGCACGCCGATCCGGCTGCGGAATTGCCGATGCTGGCCGTCTTCTACGGGGCCACGATCAAGGTGCAGGGTTCAAACGGTCGACGGGAGATTGCCGCCGAGGACTTTTTTGTATCCGCCCTTGCAAATTGTCTCGACCCGGATGAGATCGTCTTCGAGATCGATTTCCCGGTCCTGGCATCGCATCCCGGCTGGGCATTCGAGGAAGTCGCGCGCCGCTTTGGCGACTTCGCACTTGCGTGCATTGCGGTATCGTTCGAAGTTCTCGATGACAAGATTGCCGACGCAAGGGTTGCGGTCATGGGGGTCGCGGACACTCCGCGGCGTCTTCGCGAGGCCGAGCAAGCGCTAAAGGGCGCGCGAAGGGCACCTGAGGCAGCGGCCAGATTTGCAGAAGTTGTGCGCTCCTGCCTGTCACCGCCGAGCGACATCCATGTCTCCGCCGAATACCGGAAAAATCTGATCGGCGCGCTGGCCGAACGGGCATTCACGACGGCGTGGACGCGTGCGGCGGGAGAGCTGCCGTGAAAATGGATATCGCTGTCACCGTCAACGGACGAAGATATCAGGCGAGCATCGAGCCGCGCCTGCTGTTGTCCGATTTTCTACGCGACATTATCGGGCTGACTGGAACGCATGTCGGCTGCGAGCATGGCGTATGCGGGGCTTGCACGATCCTGGTGAATGGCGACAGCGTCCGCTCCTGCCTGACATTGGCCGTCAGGGCTGATGGCATGGACGTTGTAACCGTCGAGGGATTGGGCACGCCCGATCAGCTGAACGTCCTTCAGAGCGAATTTCGGGAAAAGCACGGTCTGCAGTGCGGATTCTGCACGCCAGGAATGCTGATGACGGGGATGGATCTTCTGAAGAAATATCCGCTGGCCAGCGATGATGAAATCCGCGAGGGGCTATCCGGCAATCTCTGCCGCTGCACCGGTTATCAGAATATCGTCGCTGCGATCCGCTCGGCTGTCGCAATGCGAAACGGGAGCACATCATGAAGCTGCAGTTTCTTTCCGCCGGCCGGCTGCGCTTGAAGAAGAGCGTTTATATCAAGAGCGCCGATCGAAGCGAGACGTTCGAAGCACCCGTCATCAGCGCGCTGATCCGGCACAAACAGGGCAATGTGCTGTTCGACACGGGATGTCACCCCTCCGTCGTGGAGCACGGCGAGGAAAGATGGGGCTCGCTGATCAAATTCGTGACGCCGGTCATGCGCGCGGAGGATACCCTCCTGCCGAATCTTGCGTGTGTCGGCGTCAAGCCGGACGATATCGATATCGTCGTATGCTCGCATTTCCATCCCGACCATTGCGGCTGCAATCAGTTTTTCAAGAAAGCGACCATCCTGGCGCATGCCAAGGAGATCGAGGCCGCGAAAGCGGCAGGCGCGGAGGCTGCCGGCTATCTGCGGGCCGATTGGGACCATGGACAACCCATGGATCCCGTGAACGGCGAACGGGATGTGTTCGGCGACGGCCGACTGGTTTTGATTCCACTGCCTGGCCACACGCCGGGTACGCTCGGGGCCGCCGTTCACCTCGACCGGGATGGTACCTTTCTTCTCGCGTCCGACGCGGTGAGCCTGCGCGAAAGCCTCGATACCGATACGTCGCCGCGCAATACCTGGAATGCGGACGCATTGCTGAACTCCTACGGCGAGATACGCCGGATCGAGAAGTCCGGCGCAACGGTCATCTGCGGCCATGATGACGCTCAATGGCAGAGCCTGCGCAAAGGGGGCGAGGCCTATGAGTAAGGACGACGTCGTCCAGACGTCAGACCTGCTGCGGCCGCGTCATGTCGGCATGCCGATCAGGCGGACCGAAGATCCGCGCCTGCTGACAGGCAACGGCGAATATACGGCGGATCGCAAACCCGATCGCGTGCTCCATGTTGCGTTCCGTCGCAGTGAACAACCTCACGCTGACATCGTGCGGGTCGACGCGACCAGGGCGCGGGCCGCGCCTGGTGTCGTGGCAGTCTTTACGGCGGATGATGTGGCCGCGGATTACAAACCGGTCATCCCGTTCTCCCGCATGCCGAACTACTACGCGACTCCGATTACGGCACTGGCGTCGAAAAAAGTGCGATATGTCGGGGAAGCCGTGGTCGCCGTCGTCGCGGAGGATCGGTATCTGGCCGAGGACGCGGCGGAGCTGATCGACATCGAATATGCGCTGTTGGGCGCTGTGTCCGATCCCGAATTCGCCGTCTCGAGGGACGCGCCGCTGCTTCACGAGGAAGCCGCGACCAATGTGCTGATCGCCCGGGAGTTCAGGAAGGGGGATGCAGCCGCGGATCTTGCGGCTGCGCATGTTCGTGTCCGCGATCGCTTTGAGATGACCCGAAAGGCTCCGCTTGCGATCGAGCCCCGCAGCTATTGCGCGGAATTTGAAAGCAGAAGAGATTCAATTACACTTTACACCTCGTCCAACATACCCGGCATCGTGCGCGACGCGCTGGCGGAATCGCTCGATCTGCCGGGCAGCCGGCTGCGTGTGGTCGCGCCGGATGTCGGCGGCAGCTTCGGCTCCAAAGGGTCGCTCTATCCTGAAGAGATTCTTCTGTGCGTGGCCGCGAAGAAGTTGCGCCGTTCACTGAAATGGACGGCGGACCGGCTCGAAGATATCAGCAGCTCCAGTCAGGCATTCGCCGAAATCGTCGATGCCGAAATGGGCTTCGACGAAAACGGGATAGCCATTGCGCTGGAAGCGGATGTGATTGGCGATGTCGGCGCCTACTCGATCTATCCCTGGACATGCGGGCTTGAACCCGTGCAGGTGGTCAGTTTCCTTCCGGGACCTTACAAGATCAGGTGTTACAGGGGCGCCGTGCGCGGGGTCGCGACCAACAAGCCGCCGACCGGACCCTATCGCGGTGTCGGCCGGCCGGTTTCCACCTTCGTCGCCGAACGTCTGATGGATATGGGAGCCAAGGCGCTCGGCATCGACCCGCTTGAGATACGCCGGCGCAACCTGGTCCGTGCGGACGAATTTCCATATCGCATTGCGTCCGGAATCATCTGGGACCGCACCGGCTTCGTCGAATGTCTTGAAGCCGCGGTGCAGGCTGGCGAATACGAACAGCTGCGCAAGCAGCAGAGCGCGGCACGGGCGAAGGGACGCTATTTCGGCATCGGCCTCGCCACCTATGCCGAGCTGACGGGGATTGGCTCGCGGATTGCCGTTGCGCCGGGAATGCCGATCAACACCGGCTCGGAAACCGCCAAGATCCGCATCGATTCGACCGGCGCGATCACGGCGGCGTTCGGTGTCGCCTCGCATGGGCAGGGGCTGGAAACGACGCTCGCCCAGATCATCGCGGACGATCTCGGCGCGAGATTTGGGGATATTCGGGTGGTCCAGGGCGACAGCGACGCCGTCCCGATGTCGACCGGAACCTACGCCAGCCGCAGCGCGGTGCTGGGTGGGGGGGCCGCAAAACAGGCCTCGCAGATCCTGCGGGAGAAAATCAGGAAGGTCGCTTCGCATCTGCTCGAAGCCGCTGCCGACGATATTGACGTCGCTGATGGACTCGCGACCGTCACGGGAACCGATCGCGCCGTGACCTTCAAGCAGATTGCAAAGGCGGTCTATTCGGACATGAAGACGCTGCCGGTCGAGGCGCGCCAGGAACTTGAGGCGAGCTACACCTACGATCCCATCAACGGGACGACGGCATGCGCCACCCATCTGGTTGCTGTCGAGGTGGATCCCACGACCTGTTTTGTAAAAATGCTCAAATATGTCGTCGCCGAAGATTGCGGTCGCATCATCAATCCAATGATCGTCGACGGGCAGGTTCACGGCGGGGTCGCGCAGGGTATTGGTGCCGCACTTTACGAAGAGATGATCTACGACGAAGACGGCCAGCTCGTGAGCGCGAGCCTTGCCGACTACGTCATACCCTCCGCGGTCGAGATTCCCCATATCGACGTCGTCCATATCGAAAGCTGTTCGGC
>DATHHQ010000389.1:0-4777 GCA_035490095.1 Bradyrhizobium sp. | reverse complement strand
TCCTTGGTGGCCTGACGTTGCGCGTCGTTGAAATAGGCGGGAACGGTGATGACGGCCTGATCGACCTTCTGGCCGAGATGGGCTTCCGCGGTCTCTTTCATCTTCTGCAGAATGAAAGCGGAGACCTGCGAGGGCGAGTAGGTCTTGCCATCGGCCTCGACCCAGGCGTCGCCGTTGGATGCCTTGACGATCTTGTAGGGGACAAGCTTCTTGTCCTTTTCGACCATCGGATCGTCATAACGGCGGCCGACGAGACGCTTGACCGCAAAGAAGGTCCGCTCGGGATTGGTCACCGCCTGGCGCTTGGCGGGCTGGCCGACGAGGCGCTCGCCATCGTCGCTAAAGGCGACAATGGACGGGGTCGTCCGCATGCCCTCGGCGTTTTCGATGACTTTCGCTGTCTTGCCATCCATTACGGCGACGCACGAATTCGTGGTGCCGAGATCGATCCCAATGACCTTTCCCATGGTCCTCATATCCTTCTTTTTGCGGCAGGTTGGCTGGGCCCTGACGGCGCACCAATCCAAACCCCCAACCGATCAAATGCTCGCGATATTGCGACGGTGAGCCTCATATAGGAGGGGGGGTGGTCCCTGCAAGGACCGGGGCGCAACGTTAGCCCCCGAAAACTCTAACCTTTGGAAGATAGTGTCCCCTTTGGACCGGGCCGGCCGGGCGTGCCGCGCAGCCCCGTTACCAGAAGGCGACGACGGCCGGCGCGAGCTGCACCGGTCCGGGCAAGGAAAAGGTTAAGGGAACGGAATCGCCGGCTGGCCTGTTGCTGCAACTGCAAAACGGTTAAAAGCGAGCAGACTGAAAACGTGGCCCCCGGTATAGGGGGCCGGACCGGCCGACCATTGAACGGCCTCAATGCAAACCCAGTAGATTTTTCATGAAGCCTATTCGACTGATGTTCGCCGTGGCATTGCTCGTCACCGCCGCCTGTTCGGCCTTCTATCCTGCCTTGCCTGCCTTGGCCGCCGATCCGGTTTTTCCGGCCGGCATCCGGGTCGGCCTGACGCCCCTTGTGGGCCTCTCCCGCGCCAAAGGATTCGTCGGCTTCGAAACCGAGGACCAGAGCGTCAAGGTACTGGTGGCAGAGCTCCCGGCCGACGCTTACGGCGAAGTCGCGACCGCCTTCAAGGCCAACCCCGCGGGCACCGGCGGCATAAAGCCTGAAAGCATCGAGACCGCGGCCGGGCTTGCCTACTACACCGCCGAAAACGCCAAGGATGGCGCCAACAATGTGCGGCGCTACTCGATGATCCTGCCAGGCGGCACTTTTTCCGGCTATGTCGCCGTCCAGGTGCCCGAGAACGCCTCCAAGATCTATACCGACGAGGCCATCCGACAGATGTTTGCGTCGGCGGCGATCCGCAAGGAGGTTCCGGTCGAGGAGCAGCTTGGGCTGATGCCGTTCAAGATCAGCGAACTCAGTGATTTCAAAAACATCCGCACACTGGCGGTTGGCGCCGCCATTATTCTCGCCGACGGCGATGAAGCAACCGGGTTTGAGGCCGCACCTTTCATGATCCTCGGCGTCATCGGATCATCGCCGGCCCAGCCGGAAGATCGCGGCCGCTTTGCCCAACAGGTCGCAACCACGATCCCCGGGGTACGCGACGCGCGGATCACGATGTCGGAGCCCATCCGCATCGACGGCATGGCCGGATATGAAACCCGTATCGATGCGACCAGCGGCAAGGACAATACCGCCGTCACCGTGGTGCAGTGGTTGCGATTCGGCGGCCCGAACGCGTTGCGGATCATTGGAAGCGCCCCGCGCGACCAATGGGCGAAGGCATTTCCACGGTTCCGCGCCGTGCGCGACGGCATCCAGCCGCGCGGATAGCCCAAGCTGTTTGACGGATATCAGGCCGCGCTGCTCGGCTCGTTGCCCGCCGCTCCGGCCTTCGCGCCACCTTTGGAGACCGCGACCAGGGCCGGCCGCAGCACGCGATCGCCGATCATGTAGCCGGCCTGCACGACCTGCATGACCGTTCCCGCGGGTACCGAGGGATCGGGGACTTCATACATCGCCTGCTGAAAATTCGGATCGAACTTCTCGCCCGCCGGATCGAATTTCTTGACGCCGTTTTTTTCCAGCGTGTTGAGCAGCGAGCGCTCGGTCAGTTCGACGCCCTCGATCAGCGCCTTCAGCCCGGGATCGGCGGCCGCCTTGGCCTCGGCCGGAACCGCATCGAGCGCGCGCTGCAGATTGTCGGCGATATCGAGAACGTCGCGCGCGAAACCGGAGATGCCGTAAACGCGGGCATCGGCCACTTCACGCGTCGTGCGCTTGCGCAGGTTTTCCATTTCCGCCAGCGTGCGCAGAACCTTGTCGCGCAGTTCCGCAGCTTCCTTGGCAAGCGCTTCGGTCGATCCTTCTTCGGGATCGTCGGGCATGATGTAGGGCTTGGAAACCACGGGCTCTGGGGCCTGCGCCGGGTTCACCGGATCATCCTTCTGCCGGTTGGGATCGGTCATAGATTGCCTTCTTGAAATCGATGGGGATCGAGGGGGAAGATGCTGGGGCGGGATATCGTGCTTTAAGCACAGAAAATCAAGCGCAACCGGCCCGGTACAAGCGAGATCACCCGCCCAGCATCCGGCTGACAATGCGCGCGGCGTAATCCACCGTCGGGATGACCCGGGCATAGTTGAGGCGCGTTGGCCCGATCACGCCGAGAACGCCGACAATATGACCCGCGCCATCGCTGTAGGGCGCGATAATGGTGGAGGAGCCGGACAGCGAAAACAGCTTGTTTTCCGATCCGATGAAAATCCGCACGCCTTCGGCGCGTTCGGCGCGGCCCAACAGATCGATCACGCCGCGCTTGGTCTCGAGATCGTCGAACAGCAATCTGACCCGCTCGAGATCTTCAAGCGCATGCAAGTCTTCCAGCAGGTTGGCGTGGCCGCGCACGATCAGCTGCCGGTCATCGCTTTCGCCACCGGACCAGCTTGCGATCCCGGCGGCGATGACTTTCTGCGTCAGCTGATCGAGTTCGGCGCGATTTTGCGTCAAGGCGGTCTCGAGTTCGAGACGCGCTTCGGCCAGCGTTCGCCCGCGAATCCGCGCATTGAGAAAATTGGTGGCTTCCGTGAGTGCCGATGAGGGAACGCCGGGCGGCAGCGTCAGCACGCGGTTCTCGACCTGACCGTCTTCGCCGACCAGCACCACCAGCGCCCGCTCCGGCTCCAGCCGCACGAATTCGATATGCTTCAGCCGCGAATTGGATTTTGCCGTCAGCACCACCGCCGCGGCCCGGGTCAGGCCGGACAACCGGGTCAAGGCTTCGCCAAGTGCGGCCTCGACCGACTGCGCCTTGCCGACGGAGGCAAGCTGGCTCTGGATCGACTCCCGCTCCGGTTCGGTGAGATCGCCAACCTGCATCAAGGCATCGACGAAAAAACGTAAGCCCAATTCGGTCGGCAGCCGGCCGGCCGAGGTATGCGGCGCGTAAATCAGGCCAAGCTGCTCGAGGTCCGACATCACATTTCGCACCGAAGCCGGCGACAACGGCATCGCGATCAGGCGTGAAATGTTGCGGGAACCGACGGGGTCGCCGGTCGCGAGATAACTCTCGACGATTTGACGGAAAATATCCCGCGAACGCTCGTTAAGCTGGGCAAGCCCGGCATGCGGCGTGATCAGGCCGATCGGATCGTGGTGGGCCAAGGATACTCCTCATAGCAGACCCTAATTTGTCCCTCTCGGGGGTCGGTTACAAGCAGGCATTGGTCCTACGGCGGCCCGAGCAATGACTAGGAAACTACCCAGGGACCGCCGCGGGACGGCCACGGGACGACCAGGGGAAGACCAAGGGTCTTGCCGCTGCCCGTTCCCCCTCCTACAAGCACCGCGAGCCATCATTATCACTGGATTTTCGGAGGGTTTCCCATGCGGCCAAGCCGCCGTGCGCCGGATGAACTGCGCGCCGTGTCGCTGGAACGCGGCGTGGTCAAATATGCCGAGGGTTCCTGCATGGTTAAATTCGGCGATACCCATGTGCTGGTGACGGCGACCCTGGAAGAGCGGCTGCCGCCATGGCTCAAGGGCCAGGGTCGGGGCTGGGTCACGGCCGAATACGGCATGCTGCCGCGGGCAACCCTGGAGCGCACCCGCCGTGAGGCTTCCGCTGGCAAACAAAATGGCCGCACCGTCGAAATCCAACGCCTGATCGGCCGCTCGTTGCGCGCGACGCTCGACCTCGAAGCGCTCGGCGAGCGCCAGATTACGGTGGATTGCGACGTGCTGCAGGCCGATGGCGGCACCCGCACGGCCTCGATTACCGGCGCATGGGTCGCTTTGGCCGACTGCATCAGTTGGATGAAGGCCCGCAACATGATCAAGGCCAACGTCCTGCGCGACAACGTGGCCGCGATATCCTGCGGTATCTACAACGGTACGCCGGTGCTCGACCTCGATTACGCCGAGGATTCGGAGGCCGATACCGACGCCAATTTTGTCATGACCGGCGATGGACGCATCATCGAGGTGCAGGGCACCGCCGAAAAGACGCCGTTCTCGCAGGACGAATTCCTGGCGCTGATGGCGCTGGCGCGCAAGGGCGTGGCGCGGCTGGTGGACCTGCAGAAGATGGCCGTGGCGTGAGCAGCTCTTGCCGTCATGTTTCCCCAACCAGGCTGCCGGCGTAGGATTGCGCATGCATCGCTCCCTCACCGGCAAGCTCGTGATCGCGACCCACAATCCCGGCAAGCTCGTCGAGATGCGCGAATTGCTGGCGCCGCACGGCGTCGAGGCGGTATCGGC
>DATHHQ010000388.1:0-19974 GCA_035490095.1 Bradyrhizobium sp. | reverse complement strand
CGTTCCCGATCCGGACAATCGCCGGCAGTGGACTTACGCGGAGCTGTACGCGCAGGCGTTGCGAACCGCGCGGGCGCTGCGGGCGAGCTTTGAGCCGGGCGAACGCGTCGCGATCTGGGCCCATAATATCCCTGAGTGGATCATGGTGGAGTTTGGCGCCGCCATGGCGGGCGTCATTCTGGTGACCGTCAACCCCGGCCTCAGGTCGGGCGAGGTCGAATATGTGTTGAAGCAGTCGCGCGCGGCGGGCGTCATGGTGGTACCGGAATTCCGCGGCAATCCGATGCTGGCGACCGTTCAGGCGCTGGCCTCCCGCTGCCCCGAATTGCGCGAGATCATTCGCTTCGATCGATGGGATGAGTTTCTGGCATCGGGCGACCTTGCAAACCCCGAGCTTCCCATGGTGCGATCGACCGATGCCGTGATGATCCAGTACACGTCTGGGACCACCGGCTTCCCCAAAGGGGCGCTGCTGCACCATCGCGGACTGGTCAATAACGGCGCGCACACGGCGGACCGCGCCGGCATCCCCGACGGCGCCGTGCAGGTCACCACCATGCCGCTATTTCATACCGGCGGCTGCGTCTGCTGTGTGATCGGCGCCGTCGCCAAGCGTGCCACTCAGGTGCTGGTCGAGGCCTTCGATCCTGGGCTGGTGATCGAACTCATGCAGACCTATCGCTGCAACGCGATGCTGGGGGTGCCGACGATGCTGGTGGCGATGATGGAGCATCCGTCGTTTGCCGCAGCCGATCTTTCCTCGCTCAAGGCGATTTATTCCGGCGGCTCGACGGTGCCGGCCGCGATCGTCGCCGATCTCGAACGACGGCTGGGCGCGCCTTTCACCATCGTGTTCGGCCAGACCGAGTGCTCGCCGGTCGCCTTGATGACCTGGGCCACCGATACCATCACCGACAAGGCCAATACCATCGGCACCCCGATGCCGAACGTCGAGGTGAAGATCGTCAGCCCGGAGACCGGACAGACCGTTCCGGTCGGCGAGATCGGCGAGATATGCACGCGCGGCTATCACGTCATGCACGGTTACTTCGAGGACCAAGCCGCCACCAGGGCTGCCGTCGATAGCGAAGGCTGGCTGCACACCGGCGATCTCGGAGCGATGGATGCAAGGGGCTACTGCACGGTCGAGGGCAGACTGAAGGACATGATCATTCGCGGCGGCGAAAACATCTACCCGCGCGAGCTTGAGGAGTTGCTGTTCCGCCATCCCAAGATCGGCGACGTCGCCGTCGTCGGATTGCCGGATCAAAAATGGGGCGAAGTCGTATCGGCGTTTATTCGGCCGGCGCCGGGCATGATCATCGACAAGGATGAGCTGCACGATTACATGCGCGAGCATCTCGCACCGCACAAAACCCCGCGCTATTGGTTCGTCGTTGACGCCATGCCGCTGACGGGATCCGGCAAGATTCAGAAGTTCAAATTGCGCGAGCAATGGTCCAAAGGCGAGATGAAAGAGGTTTGAGGCTGCAGGCGAAGCCGCCGCCGAAGGCCAATGCTTTCGCGACGGCCCTGGAGCATGCTACATCAGGAAGGCGTTACGGACAGGCGAGCCAACCAAGAGCGAGAGCCGTGCCGAACAATGAACCGATGACGCTCAAATTCCGCTGCCCGCCGGGACTCGACGGCAAGCTGCCGCCGCCGGTAGCGGCAACATCAGGCCTTCCCGGCTGGCTCAAGGCGATGCCGACGCAGGCTTTTAACGCGATCAATATGCGCGACGAGGATACGATCAAGCGTTGTCCCCCGTTCGTCGACGCCATGACCTGCGGCTTCCTGATTCCGCTGATCTGCGATCTCAGGATCGATAACGGCGCCATCACCTGGGACAATGATATCCCGCCCGGCGGAGCGCTCGATTTCCCGCGCTCGCCAATCGGATTCCATGACACAAGCCAGGTCATCGGCACGCCGCTGTTCGAGCCCGACCAGTTCGTGATCAAGTTTCACAACCTGTGGAGCATCGAAGCGCCGGAGGGCTATGCGCTGTTGTTCACACATCCGATCAATCGCTTTGATCTGCCATTCACCACACTGAGCGGACTGGTCGATTGCGACCGTTTTCGCGACAGCTGGATTCATTTCCCGGCATATTGGCACGACCTGAATTTCAGCGGCATGCTGCCAAAGGGCACGCCGGTCGCGCAGTGCGTCCCAGTGAAACGGGAAAGCTGGGTGGCGCATACCGCGCCGTTCACGGCGGAGGAGACGCAGCGGGTGCAAAAGCTGACGAAAGCGATCAATCACGAGCCCGGGCTCTACCGGCGGAAATTCCGGGCGTAAACGGCTCAGGCCGGTTCGCCTCGCAGGAATTTCGCAACCGCGCTCGGGCGAAAGAAGAAGCGGCCGTGCGATGAAGCGGCAAGCGCGAAGGTGGTTCGACCGAGCATCTGGGGCCCGCTGCGCAACGCCAAACGCAGGTTGGCCTCGCCGGCGTCGCGCTCACCCATTTCCAAAAGGCATGCGGCGAGATCGGCGCGCGTCATGGCATCGTCAGGACGCAGCCCCAGCGCATGCCGGCAGGCGTCGGCGGCAGCGGCATATTCGCCGTCCAGCAGCAGGACGCGCGCGAGCGCCGTCAATATGTCGGGGCGCCCCGGCGCAGCCTCGCGAGCATTCAAAAGGATCGCGCGCGCCTTGCCGCGCTCGTCATGGTGGAGGTGCAGGCGCGCAAGGTCCAGTTGCAGATCAATGGTTTCGGGCGCCAGTGCAAGACCGCTTTCGACGACGGCGATGGCCTCGTCGACGCGTCCGGCCTTGGCAAGCTGGCTGGCGAGTTCCTGGAAGGCCGGCGTAAATGGCGGGCGCCGCGCCGTGGTCCGTCGCAATTGTTCAATCGCTTCCGCTTGGTGTCCGGCGCTGCCCAGCGCCGCGCCAAGCAGGGTTTCGATACTCGCATCGCTGCTGCGGCGTGCAGCCTTTTCGAGGGGCGCGATTGCCTCCCCTCCACGGTTCTGAGCCAGCAGGGCCTGAGCCAGGATCGACGCGGCGGCGGTGTCGGTCCGGCTCGCTCTCAGGACTTCAGCGGCGAGTTGCTCGGCCTCGGCGAACTGCTGCATCCGCAGCGCAAGCGCGGCGCGTTCGAGGTGTCCGCGGCTGGCGGATGGAAAAGAAGGATGCTTTGGCACGGGGCTTGTCACCAGATGTCCATCGCACCAATTACCATCCTGCCGAAGGAGCGTCCATCCCGCTCTGGTGTCAACTAGGAGCACGTGCCCGCCCCCCGATAACGTCGACCTAATATTGATGCCTCACCGCTGGCGCTACGTCGATCACGCCCAGATCTACCAGCGTGCGGTGGAAGCGGCGTTTCCGTTCCGAGGGCGATGCGAAGTAGGCTTCGCCACAGTGCTCGAGAAGGCTCGCGCGCGTGGCAAAGATCTCATCAAGCGGCAGGCCCGCCTGCTGCAAAGCGACTGTCCCAAGAAACGCAATATCCAGGTCTAGGCCCCGCCCCGACACAAGTCGATCAGAGCAGTCATTCAAAGTTTCCATGGCATAGAACGTGCGGAACTGGCGCCGCGCGTTGATGGGGAGCTTGAGTTTCGCCTCGATCCGCCGGGCCATGACGGGTTGATGATCTCCGTAGTGTACAATCAGCGTTGGACGCCTGGGCAAACGGGTTGAAAGCTCGGACTTGAGCTTATTCCACGTGACAGCGGTCTCGACGAGTCGGGCGTAGTACTCGGCATAGTGAGCATCGGGGAGGCTTGCGGCAGCAAAGGCACGCTCGCTCTCAAAGTGTCCAGGCGCGACCAGCCTTCGGTTGTGAGGGCCGTGATTGAAGTTGGTTAGCGCATATAGAAAACGAGGTGCTGCATCGTCCGCAATCCTTTTCATATGAACACCGAGGGCTGCTTCCAGAAACAACGCATCGGAGTTTGTCGTTTCGAATCGATCGACGTCGAAGGGCGGCTGAAAATCATCTGTGAAAATACGTTCGCTGATGCCGATTGAACGGTAAAACTCATCATAATTCAGAAAGCTGCGACGACAGCTCGATGTGAGCATTGTTCTATACCCAAGCGCAGTCAGCGAATTTGGAAGACTGTTGTGGAATCGGCCGACGCCTCGCGTAAAAAGAAAATAGGCGCTTGAGCCGAAGCTTGCGCTTGAAAGGCCAGTCAGCAGGCTGAATTCGGATTGCCAGGATCCTCCACCAAAAATATCGACGTTAAGGCTTCCATAGCGACCATTTTTCGGGGACAGAAATGCTTCGACAATTGGCTCAACCGGGAGCCCAAACACGCGCGGATCGAAGATCGATTCGTGCTGGATGACGATAATGTCGGGATAGTCGAGGGTGCGTGCTGGTACGGCCGCCATCAGCGGCAAGGGGTCCTTAGCTATATCGCTCAGGGCGAGCTTGCCAAACTGTCGCCAGGAAAGCGGGTTGAGAAGGGAGGCTATGAAGGTCGAAAAAAAACACCGCCGCAGAGCCGCGATCTGCTGGAAAGAAACCGCCCCGCCGCTTGCCCTGTATGCTGCTGCTAAACCAATAAATGCAATGCTGAACAAAAGAACCTGCAGTTCCAAAGAAACGGGCGGCCCGGTCATGTAGAGCAGAGCCGCGACTGCGGCCAGAATGAGTGCGATGCCCCCGGCGAGAACAGCTGTTACTGCGAGCGGGTATTGTACGATAAAAAATGGAACGGTCCCCGCAAACGCCAGCGGCAAATCCGTCACGGTCAGTTTCAGCCCGCTATGATCATGCTTGACCCTTGACGCTCCGAAAATTGCCGCTGCCAGGATAGACGATAGCAGTATCGCTCTTTCGAAATCGGCAACGACGAACAGCAGCACCGCGGCACTGAAACACAGCGCGGCAAAAGCCAATTTAAGGTGCTCGACGCTGCGCTCCGCAAACCAAATGACGGCGATGGCTGCCACAATGATCAGGGTCAATGACATATGGGATCGGATGGCCAAGTAGCGGATGAAATTCTACAATTGCTACACCATCATGGCAGCCCAAGACAGCCGCCGTTTCAATTGTGTTGATGACGATCAAGACTCCGCGGTCGCAACTTCGATGTCCACCCTCGTCACATCGCGCTGCGATGCAACGATTCGTCGGCTATCGGAGACAAGGCGGCCTCGGGCAGATAGGACGAGATCACCACCACCGCCTTGCCTTCATCGGCGAACTGCTGGATCAGTTCGTGGATCGCGACGATCGCGCCGACATCGACGCCGCGCGTCGGCTCATCGAAAATGATCAGATCCGGATTCTGCACCAGCGATTTGGCAATTACCACTTTCTGCTGGTTGCCTTCCGACAGTTCGACGACCTTCATGTCATTGCCGGCGGCGCGCACCTTGAGCGGACATATCCCGGACATCACAAAATCAACGCGAATGACCCAAAACGGTCATTCGCTGGATCGCTTCTGAAGTGGGGGCGCACCCTTGACAGGCGTTCGGCGACATCCATATACCATCCATGCAGATGGTAAATGGATGGTGGAAATGGCCGGCAATGTTCACGAACTCCGACAAAAGTCCGCTGACACCGAAAAAATCACGATCAATCTTGGTTATGTCGACCTGGGTCACGTCGATTTAATGGTGCAGGAAGGGTTCTACTCGAACCGTACCGATTTCATTCGAACGGCAATCCGCAACCAGCTCGAACGTCACGCAGAGGTGGTCAAAGAGTCCAGGGCCCGAAAAAGTCTGGACCTCGGTTTGCGGAACTACACCCGCGAGGATCTCGAAGCGGCGCGGCGAGCCGGTGAGATGCTGCACATCAATGTTCTGGGCCTTGCCACTATCGCCCAAGACGTCACGCCCGAGCTTGCTCGCGCCACCATTGCCTCAGTCTCCGTGCTGGGAGCTTTGCATGCCAGTCCGGCGGTCAAGGCCGCTCTCGCCGACAGGACGAGGTGAAGCCGATGCTGAAACAGGACATCGTTCGCGAAGCCACACGCCTCACCTGCGCGGGCCAACTCGTCGAGGCCACCGCGCTCCTTCAGCGCATGCTTCGCGGTGACAGCGCGCCAGACGCGACATGGCGTACCACCGGTCGCCTCGCTCTTACGGGACGCGAGGCGCCAATCATTGATGCGAAGGCCAATACTGTTGAGGAGACGGATGGTGCGCAGTTAGCGCGGGCCGCAACCGCTCAACCGCGCATGCTGCGCGGGTTGCTCGATCGCAAAAAGCAGCGCTCCGGGCTCGGGCTTCGAGGCTTGATAAAGCGCGCCCCGTCCACGGCGGACATCGTGCCGGAAGGCGCAAGGTTCATTGAAGGGACCTACAGCAATCCGGCGGGAAGCCGCACCTACAGGCTCTTCATCCCCAGCCGTTATCAGGGGCAACCGCTTCCCTTGGCGGTCATGCTACACGGCTGCACCCAGTCGCCGGATGATTTCGCCGCCGGTACGAGGATGAACTTTATCGCAGAAGAACAAACCTGCTTTGTGGTCTATCCCGCACAGCGCAGCGAGGCAAATCAGTCGAAATGCTGGAACTGGTTTCGCACAGCCGACCAGCAGCGCGGCGGAGGCGAACCCTCGCTTATCGCGGGCATCACCCACCAGGTCATGCGCGACTATTCGGTTGATCCAAAGCGCGTCTATGTCGGCGGACTGTCGGCCGGAGCGGCCGCTGCGGCTATCATGGGAGCAACCTACAACGATCTGTATGCGGCGGTCGGGATCCATTCCGGCCTCGCCTGCGGGGCCGCCACTGACATGCCCTCCGCATTTGCCGCCATGCGGCAAGGTGGTGGACCGGGTCGCAGGGTCATTTCGGACGGCGGGCCGCCTGTCCCGACCATTGTTTTTCACGGCGACCGCGACATGACGGTGCATCCAAACAACGGCGATCAAATTCTTGAGCAGTCTGTCAGAATGACGAGCACGCAAAAGCAGGTGCATCGCGGGCAGATAGCTGGCGGGCATGCCTATACCCGCACGATCCACACCGGCGCGAGCGGGCGCGGAATCTTTGAGCACTGGAATATCCACGGAGCCGGACACGCATGGTCGGGAGGCAGCCCTGCGGGCTCCTACACCGATCCGCGGGGACCGGACGCAACCAGGGAAATGCTGCGTTTCTTCCTCGAGCATTCGCTCCCACAGCAGCCAGCTTAGACTCGGGCAGTCAGTCCGATCGGTGCATTTGCGAGTTCACGGCCTGGAGCATGATCCGGAAAAGCATGCCCTCGGGCCACGACCCGATGGGTGGGTACCGGTTTTCCCTCGGGACAAACGCGAAGCGTTTGCCCAGAGGTCATGCTCAAACAAAAAGCTAGAGCGGGATGACGATTCGAAGAAAAGTCATCCCGCTCTAATGAACCGCCGCGTACATGATTTTCTCTTCGGTCGCTTCCAGCGCCGAGAATTCCTCGACCACCTTGCCTTGCCGCGACACCAGAATACGATCCGACAGCGCCATGATCTCGGGCAGATAGGACGAGATCACCACCACCGCCTTGCCCTCATCGGCGAGCCGCTGGATCAGTTCGTGGATCTCGACGATGGCGCCGACATCGACGCCGCGGGTCGGCTCATCGAAAATGATCAGGTCCGGATCCTGCACCAGCGATTTGGCAATCACCACTTTCTGCTGGTTGCCGCCCGACAGTTCGACGACCTTCATGTCATTGCCGGTGGCGCGCACCTTGAGTTTCTCGACCCAGGTGGTGCCGACCTTGTCGGCCTCGCGCCGGGACAGGAAGAAGCGGCCTCCCGGGACCTTGGCGAGCAGCCCGAGATAGATGTTGCGGGCGACCGACATGGTCTCGAAGAAACCTTCGACCTTGCGGTCCTCGGTGACGTAGGCGATGCCGGCCCGCACTGCCGGTGCCGGAACGCGGTAGCGCACCGGCTTGCCATGCAGGATCACCTCGCCGCCGTGAAAGAAGTCCCGCTTCAGAACGCCGGCGACGACCTTGAATGTTTCGGTGCGGCCGGCGCCGACCAGGCCGAATACGCCGGTGATCTGTCCGGCAAAGACCGAGAGCGAATTGTTTCGCACCATCGGCGCCATCTTGAGATTCTGCACGGTGAGCACCCGCGCGCCGGCGGGCCGCACGGTCGACTTGCGCGTGCCATAGAGCGTGTTCGACAAATCGCGTCCGACCATGGCCTGCACGATGCGCGCGCGGTCAAAATTGACGGCGTCGTCGGTCACGACATGCTTGCCGTCGCGCAGGATGGTAATTCGATCGGCCAGTATCAGGGCTTCCTCGAGCGCGTGGGATATGAACACGATCGACACGCCGCGGCGCTTCAAGTCGCGCACGAGGTCGAAGAAATACTTCTTTTCTTCCGGCGTCAGCGTGGCGGTGGGTTCGTCGAAGATGATGACCTTGGCTTCGTGCAGGACGGCGCGGGCTATTTCGACCATCTGCTTCTTGGCGGCGCCGAGCAGTCCGACGGTCGCCGTCGGCGTGACGTCGAAATTGAGCGATTGCAGGAACTGTTGGGCGGCGATGTAGATGCCGCGCAGCCGATTGTAGAAACGCTCCTGGCCCAGAAACAGGTTCTGCGCAACCGTCATGGTCGGAACCAGGCTGTTTTCCTGAAACACCATGGCGATGCCGAGATGACGGGCTTCGAGCGGCGTTCGGGGTGCGGCTTCAACGCCGTGGACCTGCATCGTGCCGGAGGTCAGCGTGACGACGCCGGCCATCACTTTTGTCAATGTCGATTTGCCGGCGCCGTTCTCGCCGACCAGGGCATGGATTTCGCCGCGCCGGAGTTCAAAATCGACGTTCTCGATCGCGGCCACGCCCGCATAAAGCTTGGTCGCGTTGCGAAGTGCGAGGATGATGTCGCTCATGCCCGCAATTCCCGCTCGATCATGCCGAGCGGCATGCGCAGCAGCCGGCCCGGCCCCTTGGCCAGTGCGAACAGCGATCCATCGATTTCGACGGCCGCCACCACGCCATGGTTGACGCCGTCGACCCTGCTATGCACGGCGTAGAGCGGCACCCCGTTCGCATCGAGCCGGATGACAAGGCCGTAGGACCGCGGCGGCGCCCACGGCTTGACGACGCCCATGGTCTTGATATGGGCGCCCTGCATCGGTTCGAGAAACGACTGGCCGGATTTCAGTTTGGGTGCGATCCAGTATTCCGGGTCGATCTCCGTCATCATGCGGCGCCGGTAGGCATTTTCGCGCAGCACGAATTCGACGAGCTGGGTCCGCGCGGCGAACGCCGTAAGCCAGAAACCACCCGACGCCGCCGGAGCAAGCCGCGAAGGATAGACCGGCAGATTGTCGAGGACGGCGCGCTGGCTGCCATCCGCGGCGACGGCGATCAGGCGATGACGCCAGCTTTCGCTGACCAAGACGCTTTCTCCGGCGGCGCACGCGCCGAACGCGAAAGACAGCCCCGACGCGATCGGGCGTACGCTTCCGCTTGCGATGTCGAGGCTGAGAACTTTTCCGGAGCGACCTCGTTCCATCAGGTCGTACACCCATTGCCGATAGGGGCGCGCCGTCGAGCCGTCCGTTGCGATCAGCGTTCCCTGCGGCCCCGGCGAAAGCGCATTGATCGCGTTCAGCGCCGGATCGGAGATGGTCGCCCGGGGGCTGGACGCCGAAGGCGTCGCGAACACCTGCACCTCGCGCCCGTCAAGCGCTGCGGCGATGCCGCCATCCGGCAGGCAGCACAGCGCGGTGATGGTGCGGTCAAAACGTCTGACCTCCGTAGTGACGGTGCCGTCGAGGCGCAGAACGGCGCTGCCATCGGCGATATAGAGCGCCTTGCCGTCGGTCGCGAGATCCTCGGGCGCAGCGAATTGCCCGATGGTCTCGGCCTTTTCGAGAATCTGGTTGGGCTTCAACGCGCCGTCGAACGACGGAACCGTGATGGTAGCGTCACCTCGCCCCAGAAAGCGATCGGCAAAGGCCTTCAATGCCGGCATCATTGGGGTTTTCTCCAGCGTCGTTCATACTGGACGAAATCGGGATCGGCGCCGGCGAGCTGGTATCGGCCGATCCGATTGTTGGCGATGCCGCCGAGATAGAGATAGCCGCGGTGCTCGCGCATCGAGGTGATCATCGGATGATTGACGCCGCGGAGGTCCCACAGCGAGTCGAGCACTTCGCCACGCTCATTGAACTTGATGACGCATCCGGTGTTGATATTCGGAAACAGCCATTCGTCGATCGGAACCCGCTTGCCCATTCGCTTGCGGAAGCCCGGCATCTTCCAGGCGAGGTCGAGCGCGGGGCTGCGCATGCCGACCATCGCCAGCCAATAGTTTCCGTCGGATGCAAGATTGATGTTGTCGGGATAGCCCGGCAGGTTGTCGATGACAGTCTCGACCTTGCCCGTCTTCGGGCCGTCGAACCAATAGCGCTTGATCGAGCAGCCGAAGGTTTCGGCGAACAGGATCGATTTGCCGTCGCTGGCGATACAGATGCCGTTGGGAAATTTCAATCCGCGCAGCACCGTGCGCGTGGTCCGGTTGTTCGGATCGTAACAGATGATCCGTCCGTTGCCGCGCGCCTCCAGTCCATCGACCGGCCACTCGTGCATTTCGTATCGAACGGTGGCTTCGGAGAAGAAGATGCGGCCGTCGTCGGCGATGTCGAGATCGTCGGCGAGCCGCAGCCGGCTGTCGTCGTTGACGGAATAAAGGCTGCGGTTGGTCTCGTCGGTGACCTTCTCCACCTTTCGATCCGGCGTGATGCGGTAGAGGCCCATGCCGCCGATGCAAACATAGAGATTGTCGGCGCGGTCGAACGCCATGCCGAGCGGCTGGCCGCCGATATGGGCGAACACCTCCATCTGCTGGTAGTCGGGCGCCAGGAAGCGGATGATGTCGCCGTGGCGCGAACCGGCATAGAGATTGTCGTTGCGATCGAGAATGACGTCTTCCGGCGCCTCGATGCGGCCGAGGCCGATCAGCGTCACGTCGCGCAATTTGTCGTTTTGCGCGAACGGCCCGCTGCCCGGTTCGGTCGAAGCCGCCGCGGCCAGCCCGTGAAAGGTCGGGCTGACATAGACCTTGCTGATGATGCGGGTCCGGTTCTTCAGCCAGCGAATATCGATGGTGGCGGCGACCAGCAGGACGCCGGCCAGCACCATGCGATTGACGCCGCCGCTGACCGACAATGTGGTTAGGCCGTTGATCACAAACAGAACAATCAGTGTGCCGACCAGCGCCTTGGCCACCGAGCCTTTGCCGCCGCCGAGGCTGATGCCGCCGAGCACGGTCGCAGTCAACACGGTTACTTCGACGCCGACGCCGACGTCGCCGCCGACGGTGCCGAGCCGCGCGGCAAAAAACAGCGCGCCGATCGCGGTCAATACCCCGCTCGCGGTGTAGCACAATGCGATCGTGCGCCGCACCGGAATGCCAGAATTGTAGGCCGAGCGGCGCGAGCCGCCGATCGCGGTGACATGCCATCCCGGCCGCAGGCGCGTGAGGAAGATATGTCCGAACACGGCGACAACGATATAGACCAGCACGACGCTCGGCACGCTCACGATCCCGCCGCCGCCCAGGAAATTCCAGGAGGGAATGTCGGGGAAGGCGGCGGCGATCTTGTTGGAATAGTCGAACAGCAGAAGGTCGGAGGCGGACCGGTAGATAATCGGCGTAATCAGCGTGGTGATGAAGGCGCGCAGCCGCAGATACCCGATCAACAGGCCGTTGACGGCCCCGAACGCCACGCCGCACAGCAGCGTCGCGGCGATGACCGCCGGCACCGGCCAGTCGAGAACGTTGAGGCAGAACAGGGCGCAGAAGTCGCACAGCGCGAACATCGATCCCACCGAAAGATCGATGCCGCCGACGATGACGACGATCGCCATGCCGAGCACGACGAAGCCGATTTCGCCGGCCTGTCGTCCGGTATCGGCGAGGCTGCCGACCGACAGAAAACCATCGATCGACCGGCTGAGCGCGATGGTGATGATCAGGAGAACGATGACCGGGATCGCGGTCTCGGTCCAACGTTTGGATAGAATTTCGCCGAGCAGATGGTCTGGCCAGTAGCGATATCTCAAACGAAGAAGTGCGTCTTGCATCGGCGGCCTGGCGGGATGGAGGAAGCGGGGTCTATATGAGGTCAGCGCGCTTTGCGACGAGCGGCCATGCCATGCGTGGCCGCCCGTCCGTTTACCGCGGCGATGATCTATTTCTTGAGATCGCTGAGATTCCAGCAGGCGGTATCAGACGCTGCGTTGTCCTTGGTGATCGGGATCAGGGTGGTGTACATCGATCCCTTCACCGATCCCGGTTTGACGCCCGACGAGACCAGCCATTTGATCATGCCCGCCATTTGCTCGGCCTGCGTCGGCACGTCGTAGCTGAGGTTGAGGTCGAACGCGCCGGACTTGACGAGTTCGCACGCGCCGCGTCGCTCGCCGCCGCCGGAGGTCGCGACAAACACCTTGCCGGTGAGGCCGGCTTCCTTCACCGCGGCCGCGGTTCCGATATCCATGCCGTCCCAGAAACCGACGATGCCGCACAGATCGGGATTTTGTTTCAACACCGTCTGCGTGATGGCCTTGGCCTTGGCGGCATCCCAATCGGCGGCCTGGCTGGAGACAACCTTGATATCCGGATTCTTGGCGAGGATATTCTCAACGCCTTTGAGGGTGTAGGCGCTCGCCGCGGCCGACAAGGCGCCCTGGATAATGGCGATCTTGTTCGACTTGCCCTTGCAGGCGTTCACCACGGCTTCGGTGTCGCGCTCGCCGATTTCGATCCAGTTGGCGCCGACGAAAGCCGAACTGCGGTAGCTCGATCCCATATTGATCTGGATGACATAGATGCCTTCGTTCTCGGCGCGCTGCAGCAGCTTGGCGTAGGTCTGCACGTCGGGATTGTGGATGATCATCGCCGCCGGCTTTTCGGAGATCAGCGTCGTCACCGCCTGCGCGCCGGCGTTGGTGCTCCAGTTCGGATCGCGGACGATCACCTTGACGCCGTAGGGCTCCAGTTCTTTCTTGACGCCCGCGAACCAGCCCTCGGTCAGATCGAAATTCATCGCGACCGGCACGTAGGCGACGGTCTTGCCGCGGAGCGATTCCTTGAAGGCGCCTTGAAATGGTTCGTCGAGGCCCTTCTGCGCGAGCGCCGGTGTCGCCGCGGCGATCAGACCGATCGCGAACAGCGTCGTCTTCAGTGTCGTCCAGCCAGATATAGACATATCGTCCTCCCGTTTATTGTTTGCTCTGTTATGCCGCGGTTCAAATGTCGCCTTGTTGCGCCGTCTCCTCGTTGCGCGGGTTCAGGAAAGAATCCGCGATCACGGCGGCCAAAAGCACCACGCCCTTGATGAGGTTCTGGCCGGAATAGGAGACATCCATGATCGTCATGCCGTTGAGCATGGTGCCGATCAGGAGCGTGCCGATCACGACATTGATGACGCCGCCGCGCCCGCCGGACAATCCGATGCCGCCAAGCACGACCACCAGGATCACGTCGTAAATCAGCGTCGAATTGAAGATGCGCGTGGGCATGCTGTTGACCGACGCGGCGAGGATCAGGCCCGCGGCACAGCCGATCATCGCCGCCAGGACATATTGCAGCACGATGATCGGACGCGCGGGAATGCCGGTGACCCGCGCGCCATATGGATTGTCGCCGATCGCGTAGATGTAGGCGCCCAGCCGCGTCCGGCGCAACAGGAATGCCACCGCGAGGCACGACAGAGCGAACATCACGATCGACATCGGGATGCCCAATAGATTGCCCTGTCCGAGGCGCTCGAAACCGTCGAGGCCCGGGCTCCATTGCACGACGTCGAGCTTGAACAGCGCGGCCTGGCCGAGGCCGGCGAGAAATAGTCCGGACGCCAGTGTCGTGAACAGCGATGGCACCTCGGCATAGGCGATCAGCCATCCATTGACGAGACCGAACACGGCCGTCAATGTGAAGGCCGCGGCGAGCGAGAGCGGCAGCGAGTGGCCGTCCTGGACCATCTGCAGCACCAGCCCCGGCGGTACCGCCAAAGCCGCGATCAGCGAAATATCGATGCCGCGCCCGATCACGACGATCGCCATCGCCAGGCCGAGGATGCCGAGCACCGCCACGTTCTGCAGCAGCGTCAGCATATTCGCGGTGGTAAGAAAGCCGGGGAGGATGAGCGCGAAGACGGCGAAAAGTGCCGCAAAGACCGCAAACACGATTCCCTGCTGCCCGAAACTCCTGATTCCCATCCCGCCTGCTCTTGTTTGTTCTTTTGCCGGCGATGTTCGCGCGCTTTGATCACCAATGCAAGCCGTCACCGTGATCAGCGCGGTGACGGCAGCGTCAATCTGCAAGTGCCGCTCCTAAGAATATTCCGCCTAAAGAAAAGGCGCGACGCAGCGCTGCAATCAGAGGGTATTGAAGCTCAGCGCCACATCCCGCGCATGCGGGCGCCGACGTCGAGGCGAACACCTTGGCTCGCAGCGCGGGCCGCGATCCCGGTTGCCGAGCGCGGCCAGCTGGTCTTTTCGAACAGACCGAGCAGCCGATCGGGAATGAAGCGCGTCCGCGCGGCGTAGACGTGCCGGTCGCCTTGCGCGCTCTGGCCATGGGTGAAGAAACGCTGCGGCACCACGAGGTGAAGCTCGTCCTTGGCGCGTGTCATCGCGACGTAGAGCAGCCGGCGCTCTTCCTCGATTTCGGCCGATGTGCCGGCGCCGAGATCCGATGGCATGCAGCCATCGACGACGTTGAGGACGAAGACCGATTTCCATTCCTGTCCTTTGGCGGAGTGGATGGTCGAAAGGATCAGATAATCCTCGTCGAGCAACGGCACGCCGGCCTGATCGCTGGTCGCATCGGGCGGATCGAGCGTGAGTTCGGTCAGGAAGCGCTGGCGCGACGGATAGCCGCCGGCGATCTGCTCGAGCTGAACGAGATCGGCGCGACGGGTGCCGGCGTCTTCGTGAATGCGGTCGAGGTGCGGTTCGTACCAAAGCCGCGCACGCTCCAGTTCGGCCGGCCAGCCGGCGCGGCCCGAGCGCAGGTCGGTGACGGCATCGACGAAGTCTTGCCAGTCGTCACCGGCGCGGGGAGGAGAGGGCGCTTCGGCCAGCGCCATCGTCGGATCGGCTGATTTGGCCATGTGATCGAGGACGCGCTGCGCCGACGCGGGCCCAACGCCGGGAATAAGATGCATCAGCCGAAACCCCGCGACGCGGTCGCGCGGGTTCTCGACGAAGCGGAGCATCGCCAGCATATCCTTGATATGCGCGGCATCGAGAAATTTGAGCCCGCCGAACTTCACGAACGGGATATTTCGCCGGGTCAGTTCGACCTCGAGCGGGCCGCTGTGATGTGAGGTGCGGAACAGTACCGCCTGTTGCTTGAGGACGGTCCCGGACTCGCGGCTCTCGAGCACCCGCTCGACAATGTAGCGGGCCTGGTCGGCCTCATCGCGCACCGATACCAGTTGCGGCCTGGTGGAGGACGTTCGCTCGGTCCAGAGGTTCTTGGTGAAGCGTTCACTGGCGAGTTCGATGACGCCATTGGCGGCGGCAAGAATGGTCTGCGTCGAACGGTAGTTGCGATCCAGCGTGACGATGGTGGCCGGCGGATTGAATTGGCTGGGAAAGTCGAGAATGTTGCGCACGGTTGCCGCGCGAAACGAATAGATCGACTGGGCGTCGTCACCGACCACGGTGAGACCTCGGCCGCCCGGTTTCAGAGCCAACAGGATCGAGGACTGCAGGCGGTTCGTATCCTGGTACTCATCGACCAGGACATGGTCGAAGCGGCCGCCGATGTCTTCCGCCAAAGCGGGATCGCTGACGGTTTGCGCCCAGTAAAGCAGGAGATCGTCATAGTCGAGAATGTTCTGCCGCTGCTTGGCTTCGACATAGGCCGCGAACAATTGCTTCAGCTCCGCCGCCCACCCCGAACACCACGGAAACGACTTGCCCAGCACTTGCTCGATCGCGGTCTCCGCGTTCACGCAGCGGGAGTAGATGGCAAGGCAGGTGCCCTTGGTGGGAAAGCGACTTTCGGTCTTGGAGAATCCCAGTTCGTGCCGCGCCAGATTCATCAGATCGGCCGAATCCTCGCGGTCATGGATCGTGAAGGCGGGGTCCAGACCAATCTGATCGGCATAGTCGCGCAGAATTCTGGCTCCGACGCCGTGAAAGGTACCGGCCCAGGTCAGCGCATCGGTCATGACGCCGGCGTTGTCGCCCATGACCTTGCGCGCAATCCGCTCGACGCGGCGTGCCATCTCGCTGGCGGCGCGGCGCGAGAATGTCATCATCAGAATGCGGCGCGGGTCGGCACCGTTGACGATCAAATGGGCGACCCGATGTGCCAGCGTATTGGTCTTTCCGGACCCCGCGCCGGCAATGACCAGCAACGGCGATCGCGGCGTGCAGTCATCGCGCAGCACGCCGTGTTCGACCGCCTGCCGCTGCTGAATGTTGAGGGTGTCGAGATAGCTCGCGGCGGCCATGAGTGATTCGTCCGAAGAGAATCGACGGTCGCTGATTCCTGCTTTGTTCGCAATGGCTGACTGGATTGAGATGCCGGTTCCCTGACACAGGGGTATGCGACGATCGGCTGCCGGCGCTGATATTCCGGCGCGGGCGTTACTTGCGGCGGATGATGGGCCGGCAATTATAAGCCTTGCGAAACCCGGCGGCCTTCGCATCTTCCTCGGAGCAAAACCAGCGGTCCGGCTTTGTCACGGGGGCATAGCTCCGGCACGCCTGCACGTGATAGATGCCGACGTGACCTGTCAGGCGCGCGCGCTTGGCCAATTTTGCCTTGATGCTGCAGGCGGGCGGCATCGCGGGCTCATCCGGAAACAGGGATTCACGCAGCTCGCGGTCCTTGTCGCTTCTGCAGGCCGAGCCTAACAAGGCTCCGGACTTTTCCCGATGGCGGAAGTCTTGCGGAGCAACGAAGCAGCCTCGCCAAAGACCGCTAAGCTTGTCCTTCGCGTTCGCCTCGTCCTCCTTGAACCGGCCCTTGGCGTCAGGTTCAACATTCAGCGCAAAACCCTGACGCACCAGCAACTGGTTCAAGCTGGTTGTTTCGCCGTCGGCGGTGCAAAGGCCGATGTGCCATTTGGGGTAGGTTTTGGTTGGCCCCAAATCCTCGCAGCGGACGGCGCGCTTGCCGATCAGCTCCGCAAGGCGGTCGCGCGCTTCCACGCCACACGCCCAGGGCTCGGCGTGTTCGTCGATGCACATCTGGTCGAATTCCGGAGCATCGATGCCATCCAGTCTATAGGTGACGCCGGCAAGCTGGATGGTGTCTCCGTCCTTGACGATCGCGTCCTCAGCCCAACTCGACGTTACCGAGAACAACACCAGCATGATGATGAGAAAACGCATCGACCTGATCCAGAGCCCGCAGAAATGATAATTTCCCGTCACGTATCGCACAACAGCGATACCAGAACGAGTTGGAAAGGCCGAATTTGAAAAAAATAAGAACAGTTTTCGTCAATTTGCGCCGGCAAGCAACCTTCATCAGTTAGGTTGAATCGCGAGCGAGATTGCGCTCCGAGCCCATCATTATATGGGTTAGCGATGTCCGCTTCATTTCATAACGCCGACAGGCACACCCACCGTCGGATCATGCTGGTTGGCCTGATGTTTTGCACGGCCTTTATCGCGATCAGCTATTTTGCCAAGGCGCAGCCTGAAAGCCACTCCCTTTTCCTGAAGGCGGACAAGCTCGTTCGCACCGCCGGTAATCCGCCGCCCGCCAACTAGCGCGGGATGACTTTTCTTCGAATCGTCATCCCGCTCTATCGTTTTGTTTGAGCATGATCTCCGCGCAAACGCTTCGCGTTTGTCACGACGGAAAACCGGTACCCACTTTTCGGATCATGCTCTAGCGCGTTTCCATTTGCGGCTGCGGTCAGCTTGTATTCGTTATCGCGGTGCGAACTTGTAGCGGAACGTGCAGCTCGGTGCGCCCTGCATAATGGTCTGGTCACGCGTCAAGCTGACCTCGCTGCCGCCCGCCGCGGCAATATCGAAATCGGTCTCGCAGATCAGCAGCGCGCCGAGCTCCGGCTCGCCGAGCGCGCGAAAGAACTCTGCGAACCGGCAGTGGGTGACATCGAACTCCAGCGCTTCCTCGTCTTGTCGGCGCATCTCCACCGTCACCTCCCGCTCGGTGACTTCGGCCAACGCGGTGTGCATGGCCGCCCACTTACGCCGCGGCCTGCCATCGACGCTGTCACCCACGGCGGCGAACAACTGCTTCGACCAGCCGCGCAAGGCCTGCTTGACAATGGCGTCAGCCCGTTGCTGCCCCAGTTCCGAACGCAGTGCCCGCAGCACCGGCACCAGGACCTGAGTCTGGATCCGCGTCTTGTCCAGCAGCGATAGCCTGGGATCAACCATATAGTCGTCGAGTACGCTCATCGCCGTTCCTCCCGAATGGTTCGCAACGCCACTTGTGACGGCGGACTATTCCCGCATCTCGGTCGTGAAGACTTTTTGCGCAATTTTCCAGCGGCCATCGATCTTCAGCAGCGACAGCTGATCTGTGAAGAAGCGCGGTGGAATGGCGCATTTAAGCTTCACATAGGCCATTGTCGGACTGACGAGGTCGATTGTCAGTACTTGATCGTGGCGGGGCAGGCCCCGCTGCTTCGGCGAAGGTCTCGCCCGGACCTTGTCCAGCCAGCTGTCACGGGGCGTGATAACCAGTTCGCCGTCGTTCGTAACGCTGGTCAACGCGCTCGTTGGATGAAATACGCTGGCGATCTTGCCAGCGTCGCTCTCGTAAAGTCCGTCGAGGTAGGACTGGATCACGCCTTCAATGATTTTGACATCGTCGGTGCCGGTCATGGAGGTCAGATCCTTCCATATTAGTCTTTCGGAGATCAGGGTTTTGAAATTCGCAAAGCTGCTGCCTCGGACATGTCAGCGTTTGGAAAGACAGCTTCGTAAGCACGGATATCGCGGGCCCCGCGGAGAAGGCAAACGAATTAAATTGAGCGATAGACGCAGAAAATCTATTGCAAGACATTCTGGCGGTCGCGCGAAGAAAGTTTCGGGAGCAGGATTAAGTCATCGACTGCCAACCCTTCGATGGTCTGCGTTCGCTTGAGACGGCCGCGACCGGCAACGAAGTGCGGTGTTGATGGGGCGCAAACACCAGTCGTGCTGTTGGCGCATCCTGGCGTTGCCGGATGTCGCGAACATCGTGGGCTCGTCAGGCGACCGAGGGATGTGGTGTGAGCCTCGGCGGCGGCGATGGTCGACGGTACGCCACAAATTGAAGTTGTGCCTGCGACACAGCGATTTCTGTCAACAAACGGTTGATGTTATCGGTATTAACATTTGGAGGTTGCCGTTTCCGTCGAAATGAGCACTTGCATCCGTATTTATACGGGCGTTTTTTAGGTTGCCATGATGAAAACCATATCAAACACTTGCATAAATGAACGGTGGTATCCGTTATGTCCAGTACCCGACATTTGGACGGGAAATGGAAATTGCTCAGGAGGCCCTTTCACCAACAGCTTTTTCAGTCACCCAGACTTGCCGTAGCCGGCGCCATCAAGCGGCACGCAACTGTATCTCTCTCATTTTTCGAGGAGAGTTGCGCGGCTTGCAGCAGCCTTAAAGTCGAAGACGATATTGTTATCAGCGTAAACCGCTATTTTTATTGAATGGAATTACGATGACCCAAGTGACAAGACTGACGGCCGCATGGATCGTTACGTTTGCACTCTGCGGCTCGAGCATCGCGCAAACCAATCGTGCGCCTCAGGGCTCGCCGCCTTCATCAGGCATCTCGGGGGAGGCGCAGATCAGGGAGCGGCTCAATGCCGGGACGATCGGTCTGGCCGGGGGGCTGCTGGAGGGCGCACCCATCCGTTTCGCGACCGAAATCGCACGGGTGGTGAATGATGGCGGCGCAGTGCATGTGCTTCCCATCGTAACCCGCGGCCCCACCGAAAACGTGAACGACCTTCTGTATCTCAAGGGAGTTGATGCGGCCATCATCAACAGCGACTCGCTTGAAGAGTACAAGTCTCAGGTGCCGCAAATTC
>DATHHQ010000387.1:0-2098 GCA_035490095.1 Bradyrhizobium sp. | reverse complement strand
ATTGTGATTTCTCGATCTGATTTGGAATGCGAAAAACTGACGGTGTTGACAACAAGACCGGCTCGAGTGATTTGCCCGTCGGGCGGCAGGGCTGTCGAGTCTTTTCTTTCGGATTTTCCGAAAAATATTTGTTCCCTCTGCCCCAAATCAAATCTAGAACTCTCGCATCCCACCCCACCAGAGGGGCGTATCATGATCGTCACGGACGCGGGGAGGGGTGCGGTGGACGCGGCAGCGTTTTGCGCGCGATGGATGGCAGGGCGGGTTGGCGAAAGGCCTGTGAGCGATCACAAAGCGTGCGGACGAGAGATGTTGCAGCGTACGGCGAAGTCGTGTGGTCCTGACGCCCCGATGCTGGCGTCAAGTTCGCGGAGGTTGCGTCGGCCCAACCGGGCTTAGACAAAACCATATCCGCTGAGCGACGGTGGCAAACAAGCCCGGTCACCGGGGAGCAACTGTATTGTTGACGTAGACCAGTGATCGGCCGGGCTCAAGGCTGGCGCGGCGCGCGCCACCGCCTCCGGCGGCTACGGCCTTGACCCCGTCCGCTCACCGGTCTTTTTGCTTTGCAAGCGCTCGGTCGGTGACCGAGCGCGAAAGGCACGCTCGCTTAGTTAGCTCAGCGCGTAGCGATTGGCGTCCCACTTCTGGCGACGCGTGATCATGACGTTGAGAATGCAGATCAGCTTGCGCATGCAGGCGATCAGCGCCACCTTCTTTTCTTTTCCCTTGGCAACCAGGCGGTCGTAGAAGGCCTTCAGGACTGGATTGTGCCGTGTCGCCGCCCCAAGACAGGCCATATAGAACGCGTTGCGGGTCCGGCGGCGGCCGCCCTTGACATGGCGCTCGCCTCGGCGTCGGCCACTGTCGTCATCGTAAGGGGCGACACCCAACAAAGCCGCAACGATCTTGTTATTGGCCTGCCCTAGTTCCGGCATGGCGGCAATCAGTGCAGCAGAGGTTGTGCGGCCGAGTCCCGGAACGCTTTCGATGATCTCGGCGAGTTCGGTAAAATGCGGCGTGGCCTGGATCATGGTCGAGATCGCGGCCTCGAACTTGACCAGTTCGACGCTGATCGTCTTCAAGATCCGGGCGTGCATTCGCTGAACCGCGGCCGGCATTGCATGCTCGCCCTGGTTTTCCAGCTTGGCTTGCATATCCTTCAGTGCCTGGCGCGCATGCACCATCTGGCGAAGCTGCTCGCGCGTCGCATCGTAGGCTTGGCTGCGAGCTTCGTCGAAGGTCTCGGCGAACCAGGCAATCATCTCGGCATCGATCGTGTCATTCTTGGCGAGCCGTCCGGCCGATTGAGCGAAGCTGCGAACCCGCTTCGGATCGACGATCCGAACCTCGATTTTAGCGCCACGTAGCGCCTTGGCCCAGTCGCGCTCGTAGCCGCCGCTCGCCTCCATCACCGCCTTGCCGACCTTCTGCCGGCGCAGCCATGAGGCCAGCTCGCGCCGACCTTCCGCCGTGCTTGCGAACGTGCGCCTCAACGACAGCGTGCGAATGCAAACATCCACCTTGTCCTTGGCGACATCGATCCCCGCGACAACAAGATCATTTTGTGCCATCATCCAGCTCCCTTCCTTGCTCGGTTCGGGCTCCAAGCCCATGCAACTGTTCGGGTTGAGGAAGACACCGGATCTGTCCCACGCTCCCCGGCAGGCTCTTAGCCTTCGAGCACGAACGGGCTCAGATCCAGCGACGGGCGGTTGGTGAGAACCGCCCGTTCGCACATTCTGGCAGATTTTGCGGACACAAGAGCACGAAGGAAACCGTAAAACCATTGCGCGGGGAATGCCGGGTGATTCCGGTGTGACCTGACTAACGCGTGTGCGTTCTACCACTATCAAGTGCACACGAGGCCGCGGGTGCAACGGGCATCCGGCGTTCCCCACGCCCTCTTTGGGCGGAAGATTTATCAACGGCTCGGGCGCATGGCGCGGCGAGGTCGTAAACGTGTGTCTAGGCGTCATTGCGAGCGAAGCGAAGCAATCCATCGTGCCGCGCAAAGAAAGAATGGATTGCTTCGTCGCTTCGCTCCTCGCAATGACGGCAAACACACGTTTACGTTCTCGCCGCGCCATGCGCCCGA
>DATHHQ010000386.1:0-7153 GCA_035490095.1 Bradyrhizobium sp. | reverse complement strand
GGTGACGTCGCGTGAAACGACGCATGCGCATCTTGATCCGGAAAACCCGCCCCATCGCCAACTCCCCTGAGATTGCCTTCTGGCAGCGTGATCGCCTGGCGCGACCGGCATTGAGAGTGCCTCGACGCGCGCCATGTGCTGATAACCATGCGGCGGCGATCTTGAAGAAGTGCTTGAGGCGGTGCGATGTCGCGCCGCCCGATGAGAACATGGTTGACAAAGCGTTAAGGCGCTTCAGAGCGAGGCGGCGGCAAGGCGGCTCGGTATCCCACTGGCGCCGACGACCAGGGCTGCCGCGTCACGCGCCGTAAGTCGCTTCGAGTGGACAAAAATCCGATGATCGGCGGGCCCGTCCGGCGAGAGATAGATGACAGGCGCGGACCGCGGCGGACTTGCGGAGATCGCCACAAATCGCGTCGCCGCATTGGCCGCGCAGGCGCCGTCCTCCGCGCTGTCGACATCATCGACAACAGCGAAATCGGCAGCGCCCGCGCTCTCCGATAGCTGGACCCGCACGGTGGCGGTTGACGGGTCGCTGGTGAAGCCGACCTGAAGCTGGGCTTGCCAGGGTAAGGATGCGATCTGGACCGATGCGCCGCCGATCGCGATGCACGGGCGCGAGCCGGTCGAGAATTCGCCGCGCGCGAACACGGCGGCAACGATCAACGGCACAGCCGAAGCCAGAATCTTCAAACGCAACATGATACGCCCGCCCAACGAAAAGCCCGTAAAACGCCGGACTTATGGTTGGCGGAATGTAAACAAAACTCGTTACCGTCGCGTTCACGCGCGGATGCCGCGGCCGAGGCTGTCGATGATTCAGGCCGCGCGCCTGAGATCGTCGGCGAGCGCGCGGTAGGACAAGGCTTCGGCCAGATGCAGCCGGCTGATCTTGTCGGCGCCATCGAGGTCGGCCAGCGTCCGGGCGACGCGCAGCACGCGATGATAGCCACGTGCCGACAGCCGCATGGTCTCGGCGGCGTCGCGCAGCAGTTTTAAGCCCTGCGCGTCCGGCTGCGCGATGGTCTCCAGCACCGACGCCGGTGCTTCCGCATTGGTGCGGATATTCGGCAATCCGGCCGAGGCGTAACGCGCCAGTTGGATGTCACGCGCCGCGGCGACGCGCGCGGCTACTTCAGCGGATCCTTCCGTTGGCGGCGGCAGGATCAGATCGGCTGCGGTCACCGCCGGCACCTCGATCCGCAGATCGATGCGATCCATCAATGGCCCCGAAATGCGCGCCTGATAATCGCCCGAGCACCGGTCGATCCGTCCGCGCTTGCACGAATAGCCGGGCTCATAGGCGTGGCCGCAACGGCAAGGGTTCATCGCCGCGACCAGCATGAAGCGCGCGGGATAAGTGACGCGATGATTGGCGCGCGACACCGCCACCTCGCCATTTTCCAGCGGCTGGCGCAGCGAATCCAGCACGCGAGGATCGAACTCCGGCAGTTCGTCGAGAAACAGCACGCCCTGATGCGCCAGCGAGATTTCGCCGGGTTTGGCGCGCATGCCGCCGCCGGTGAGGGCTGCCATGCTGGCGGAATGATGCGGGCTGCGGAACGGCCGTCGCGCGGTCAACGCGCCATCCCGGATTTCGCCGGCGACGGACGCAATCATCGACACTTCGAGCAGTTCGGACGGTGACAGTGGCGGCAGGATCGAGGGCAGCCGTGCTGCCAGCATCGACTTGCCGGCGCCGGGTGACCCGATCATCAGCAAATGATGTCCACCGGCCGCGGCAATCTCGAGCGCGCGTTTGGCGCTTTCCTGTCCCTTGATGTCGCGCAGGTCGAGCATATCGGCCTCGCGCGCGTGCACCTTCGGTAAGGGACGCGACAGCACCTGCGTGCCCTTGAAATGATTGGCGATCTGGATCAACGAATGGGCGGCGATGATCTGGATATCCGGGCTCGCCCAGGCCGCTTCCGCCCCGCACCGCGCGGGGCAAATCAGGCCTTCGTCGCGCGAATTGGCACCGATCGCTGCGGGCAATACGCCGGCCACCGGCGCGATCGATCCATCGAGGCCGAGTTCGCCGAGCACCGTGAAGCCGCTCAGCGCATCCGGCGGAATGGCGCCGATCGCCGCCATCAGGCCGAGCGCGATCGGCAGATCGTAATGGCTGCCCTCCTTCGGCAGGTCGGCGGGCGCGAGATTGACCGTGATTCGCCGCGCCGGCAGCGCGAGGCCCGAGGCGATCAGCGCCGAGCGAACCCGTTCGCGGGCCTCGGAGACCGCCTTGTCGGGCAGTCCGACGATGGCGAAAGCCGGCAGGCCGGGCGCGACCTGCACCTGCACGTCGACGGCACGGGCTTCGATCCCCTCAAAAGCTACGGTGGAAACCCGCTGAACCATGTCGCCCTCTCCCGCGGCAAACGGTAGCGTAAAATATTACCGATGACAAGAACATTAAGGGAACGGTGGGGCGGCCGGTAAGGAAGGCTCAGACGCGCTGATCTTCGCTGTGCGTTGCGGTAACCAACCTAGGCCACGCCGGAATGCCCTGGCGGGCCAGCGGGCTGGTCTCGAATCACATATCGCGGTACGCTTAACGTTAAGAAAAGCTTACCAGCGCGTGTAGTTGGTGTTTCGGCTAAGCACAATCAGGTCTTGTTCGGGCCTGCGCGATCATTCCAGTCGCGTCATTTCAACGGAGAACTTCAGAAAGAAGAAAATTGAACTGCCAGGAGATCGTGATGTTGCACCGAATGACAACATTTTTGTCAACGGTCGTCGTAGCGTTTCTTGCAGCTCCTGTGTTGAACGCCGCGTTTCCGACCGCTGCTCAGGCTGCCGAGAATTGCCTCGCCAGACCGACCGACAACCCGTCCGAGGGAATCCGTTGGTATTATCAAACGAACCCCGTCACCGGTCGGAAATGCTGGATTATTGACTCTGGAAAAGCGACGGTCCGGAACGTCGCCTTGCAAGGATTGTTTAATCCGGGAAGCTCAAACGAGCGCGCAGAACCAGCCGCAACGGCGAGTTGCATCGCAGCGCCGAACGGCCGAGCCCCTTCGGGCAAGCGTTGGCGCCATTACACTGACGACACAACCGGTCAAAGATGCTGGCAGTTGAGCGCCCGGCTTTCCAGAATTCGCAATGCCATCCCGGCACGGTCGCCACCCATAAAGTTAGTCGCGGAAACGTCAGCCGTCGCGCTTCCTCGAGCCACCGCGAACGCCAACGCGAGGCTTGCAGATAAAACAGGACCCACAGAACCAGTCGCTGACCCCCTTGGGCGGGTCAAACCCGAGTCTTCGCCGGAGTCTGCCACCACCGTGGTGGCCGATGAGATTCCTGCCACATCGACGTTCACATCGCGCTGGGTCAATCTGTGGGAGCAGGCTCATTCAAGCGATCGGCAGCAAACCCCGCCGGGCAATTCCCGAATTGATCATCAGGCTCTGAGCGTGTTTCACGATGTCACGACTTCCGGCAAAGCCGACGATGAATTGCTCCCGGACGATCGACCGCTTTACCTCAACTTGTTTATTTTGCTCGCGGCGCTCGGGGGCGCGCTTCTGCTTTGCGGGTTGACTGGCGGCTCATTTCTTTATCGACGCCCAGCGCCTGCCGTGCAGCTAAATCTTCCTCCGCTACCCGATGCGCTTCGCGTCGCCGAGTTTGACGATCTATCGAGCCCGAGTCCGCCGGACACCGCAAAGCCGCTCGATGCGTCCGGCGCAGTGACCGATAGCCGCCCTCTGGACGAGCGCGATTGGCAGATCGCCGTGGATGACCTGCTTCGGGAGGTCGGCGGGGATCAGATTGACGGCGATTCATCGCGCGGGCAGCGCGAGGCCGGAGGCGATCAGCTCCTGACGAACCCGTTCGCGGGCATCGAAGACCGCCTTGTCAAGTAACCCGACCGTGGCCCGGAGGCTCCAATCCCTAGAGCGGGATGACTTTTCTTCGAATCGTCATCCCGCTCTATCTTTTTGTTTGAGCATGATCTTTTCGGAAAACCGGTACCCACTTTTCCGGATCATGCTCTTGAAAAGCCGCGGCGGAAATCCGCTGTATCATGCCGTCCTCTCCCGCGTCAGCAGCTTGACAGCGAAGCGGATACGTCTGCGGACAGACCGGCGCTGCTCCTGGGTCTAATTTCCGCAAGATCGACCAGCTCGGCAACGACGCGCTGAAAACCCAGTCGCTGTTCGTCGATGTCCTTCTGCCGGGTGGTGTAAGTCGGATGATGAGCTGCGAGGTCGCCGACGTACTCTATCTTTCCCATCACCGCGCTCGCGCCGCGGGCGAGCTTGATATGCCGGTTGGAGCAAGCTAACCCAATGATGTCGGCAATCGCCCGGTATTCCCCGGAGGCATCCCTGATGACTTCGCCTTTTGCCGCCCGTTCGAACGCGAGCAGCAGCAGGCACTCCAGCAATCGACGGCACATCACCGCGCAGGCATCATAGAAACCGCCCTGGTATGTTCCGTTGATCTGGATCACCAGGGCTTCCAGGTATGGCCGGGTATTTTCGAACAGTGCGGTCGGAATGACGTGCGAGTGGATCTTGCCTGCGTCGGCCGATCCCGTAATTTCGCTGTAGCGGTACGAGAGGCGTGGCTTGCTGGCGAGGCGCAGCCTCACGGTGCCCATCTCTTTGCCCCGGATCACATCACGGTTTGCAAGCAGCTGTCTTCCGAGACGCGTGATGTTGACCCGCCGGCGAAGCGACAGATCGTGCATCAACTCAGCCAGGTACGCCGGACGCAGCTCCGGCCTTCCTTCCTCCTGATCGAAATACCAGAGCAGCGCGACGGCATAGCCGACCTCTGTCAGGCCGAGCTTCGAGATGCCCTCAGCGAACGAAGCGAGACTGGTTTTCATCACCTGCGAGGAGCCACTTCTCAAACTCTGAATGGGCAATGCCCGTCAATTTACCAGCGTCTGGCGCCCGCCTTGCTTGCCAAGCGACGGCGCCAGAACAAAACAATCCGATATAAAGGCCAGCCCTACGTCCATAGGGTTTTTCGAGCCGTCCCCATGACGGCACTCGCAGGACTGCGCCAGTGAATGAAACCCCTTCGCGGGAATTGAATTCCAGATCATTTTGGCAGGGCTGAAAAAAAATTGCAGGAAATGCTCGCGAAATTTGAAGCATTCTAGATTTGAGACGTTCTAGAAATGAATGGAGCCCGAAAAGAAACACACAGCGAGCTGTTGCGACCTAATGTCCGCGATGTCGTGGCAGTTTGTCGCAGCTACCCAGCATCATTCAAAAAAGATGCAGTGCGGAGCAGGAATAAGCAGATGCCGGCGATGCGCCGCAGTCGATCGGCTGTGGATGAGTGCAACTTCATCGCTGCCGATGTCGCCCGGATCGGGCTTGGAAATTTTCCGCAACCGGCTTTCCGGGGGCGGGCCAACCGGCCGCCCCCGGCAGACGCCGTTCAGAGCGTCATGATCATCGGCTCGGCGATATAGTGGAAGCCCTCGCTGGTCTTGACGATGTGGCCATATCCCGGCCACGCGAAGTGATAGGACATTACCGGCGTCTTGTTGGCTGCGATCATGTCCAGCAACTTCACGCGCGTATTCGCCGCCTGCTTCGGATCGGTGTCGTAGGAGAATTCCATCCGCGGCCTCTCCAGCAGCAAGATCGCGTGATGCGTGAGATCGCCGAGGAAGGCGAATGACTTTCCTTCCGAGGTCACCATGAAGATGGTGTGACCCACGGTGTGCCCGGGCGCCGCTATTGCTTGAATGCCGGGCAGGAATTCCTGGCCGTCCTTGAAGAACACCAGCCGGTCGCGCACCGGCAGCAGGTTCTTGCGGGCGTGAAGCACGAAATCCTTCAGCGGGCCGCCCACCTTCGATTCGTCGGTCCAGAAATCGAAATCGCTTTGCGCGATGTAGAACTGAGCATTGGGGAAAAGCGACTTGTCATCGGCGCCGACAATGCCGCCGATATGATCGATATGAGCGTGCGACAGCACCACCGCGTCGATGTCGCCAGGTTTGATCCCGGCTTCGGCCATGCTCTTCTGCTGCCGGCCGGTGGTCGGACCGAACAGCTTCAATGTGCCCATGCCGGTGTCGAACAGCACGAGCTTGTCACCCGTGTTCACGATCGGCGAGTTCTGCTCCAGCACCACATTGTCAGGCGACAGGAAATTGTCGGTGAGCATCTTCTTCACTTCTTCCTTCGGCACGCCGATAAAGGTGCCGGAGGGGTCGCCGAGCGGCAACGGACCGTCGGACACCACCGTGATCTCGGCGCCGCCGAGGATGAACCGGTGCCAATAAGGTGTCTGCGTGCCAAGCTTGGGAGCGCGCGCCAGGGCGCTGCCGCCGAGCATGGCGGTTGCTCCCAGGCCGGCGCCGAGCGCAAGCAGGGACCGTCGCGAAACATTTTGTGTCATGCGTTCCTCCATTGTTTTTATGAAAATTTTTCGTTGTCGCCCGGACCAATCCGTCCGCCGCCTGATCGAGCGGGCACCGATATGCTGCGCCCGCTTTTGAAAGCTGGCAAGTGGAATTGGCGCGTTGGAAATCGTATGACGGAAAGGCGACAGCTGCATATCGCAACGCGAAGCGGATCAGGCTTTGAGTCTGACTCGAAATGCAGCCGTCTTTGGCAAGGCTCGAAGGGTGGACCATCGCGCGTGGACCATCCCCTCACGCGGCCGAGATATCGCTACCGGCTGCCTTTCGAGTAAAAGTGCCGATTCAATTTTCAAACAGCAGCCGTCAACTTACTCCGTCATTGCCGGGCATAGCCGTCCGAAGGACGGCGTCGCTTCCGCTCGCCTATGCCCGGCAATCCATCTGCTTCGAAAATGGTCTTGCGAAGATGGATGGATGCCCGGGTCATCTAGCGCGAAGAGGCGCTTCGCGCTTTTGCCTGGGCATGACGCGTGTCGAGACATCGCGACTCCAAACACACAGTTGCGCCCTCGCGGCGCCAAGCGCCCGAGGCGTTGATTAATCTCCCGCCCAAAGAGGGCGTGGGGAACGCCGGGTGCCCGTGGCACCCGCGGCCTCGCGTGCACTTTGTATTGGTAGAACGCACACGAGTAAACGAGTACACCGGAATCACCCGACGTTCCCGCACGCAATGGTTTTAACGGTTTCCTTCGTGCTCTTGTGTCCGAAAAATCTGCCAGAATATGCGAACGGGCGGTTCTCACCAACCGCCCG
>DATHHQ010000385.1:0-9070 GCA_035490095.1 Bradyrhizobium sp. | reverse complement strand
ACCGACGATCTTCCTCAATACGAAGGGCACGTGGTGGCGGACTGATCGAGCTACATCAAAAACACACCCTTGCCGTCGACTTGCCTGTCGAACAGTTTGTAGGCCTCGTCGGCCTGATCGATGCTCCAGTGGTGGGTGAAGAGTTTGTCGACGTCGATGCCGCGTTCGACCGAAAACCGCGCGCAGTCCGCCTGGATGATGTTGGAGAACGTCCATGACGCCATCAGCGTCAACTGCCGGCGCAACAGATGCGGGCTGACGTCGATGTGAACATCGCCGCCTTCGCCGACGAAACACATCGTGCCCCACACCTTGGTCGAGCGGATCGCATTCAATCGCGCATCCGGGTTGCTCGATGTGTCCAGCGTCAGATCCGCGTAGCGTCCGTGGGTGAGATCCTTGATGGCGGCTACTGGATCGTTCGAGCCGGGATTGATCACCTCATCGGCGCCGAATGCTTTGGCGCGCTCCAGCCGCTGTGGGCTGATGTCGAGCGCAATCACCCTGGCGCCCATCGCCTTGGCGTATTGCGTGGCCGCCAATCCGACCGGGCCCTGGCCGAAGACCGCCAGCGTGTCGTTGCCCGACAGGTTCATGCGGCGCAGCGCGCTGTAGGCGGTGCCGGAGCCGCAGGCGATCGCGGCACCCGCGCTGAATGACAGTTCGTCGGGCAGCGGCACCAGCGTGTTGGCGGGCACCTTCAAATAGCGGGCATGGCCGCCATGGGCGTTGTTGCCGTAGACCTTGACCGGCACCTCCTGGCAGAGCTGCTGCCATCCCGAGCGGCAATGGTTGCATTGGGTGCAGCCCTGATAATGGTGCACCATCACGCGCTGACCGATATGCGCCTCCGTTGCCTCGACGGCGGTGCCGACCGCGACCACCACGCCGCAGGGTTCGTGTCCGGCGATCACGGGGCCGTCCTTCATCGGGATGCCGGTGGCCTGGGTCTGGCCCTTCGGGCGGCGGTACTGATGCAGGTCGCTGCCGCACATGCCGGACGCCTTCATTTCGATGACGACGTCATGAGCATCCGGAGTGGGATCGGGGAACTGCATCAGTTCCAGTCCGCGCTCGCCCGTGAATACAACGCCGCGCATCGTGCCCTCCCGTTGCTTTTGTTGGTGTCCCGATCTTGGACGCAAAAACATGGTTGGCAAAGGGCGAACCTGGAGCGATCTGGCGCGACCAATAATGGGGAGTTCCGTTGCCTGCTCTGTCACCGCAGCAATGGATGCATAGACGGCACCTGCGTCCCATGCGTGACGTGCCTCACATGGTCCGGCGCAGGCTTCTGATAGATAGACTGCAGTGCTATAAAGGGCCTGGTTCCGGAAGTGTCATCATGAACACGCATCGCTATTCAAAATTGCGTAAAATTTTCCTCGCGGCCGCTCTGCTGCTGGTGTGCCAGCCGGCCTGGGCCGAAAAACGCGTGGCGCTGGTGCTCGGCAATTCCGCGTACCAAAACGTGGCGCAGCTTCCGAATCCGGTCAATGACGGCGCGATAATCGCGGCAAAGCTCAAGGAGGCCGGCTTCGATGTCGTCGATTCACGCCACGATCTCCCGGCGGCGGAAACGCGTCGCGCGTTGCGCGACTTTGCCGACCGCTCCCGCGACGCCGACATCGCCGTGGTCTATTACGCCGGCCACGGCATGGAAGTGGATGGTACGAACTACCTGATCCCGGTCGATGCCAAGCTGGAACGCGACACCGACGTGTACGACGAGGCCTTTTCGCTCGATCGCGTGCTGTTGGCGATCGAGCCCGCCAAGCGCCTGCGGCTCGTGATTCTGGATGCCTGCCGCGACAATCCGTTCTCCAAAAGCATGAAACGGACGCTGGCATCGCGCGCGATCGGGCAGGGTCTTGCCAAGATCGAGCCGAGCAGCCCGAATATGCTGATCGCCTATTCCGCCAAGGCCGGCTCCACGGCTGCGGACGGCGACGGCAAGAACAGCCCGTTCACGGTTGCACTGTCCAAATACCTTACGGAGCCGGGGCTTGACGTGCGCCGGGCGTTCGGATTCGTGCGCGACGACGTGCTGAAGAACACCAGCAACAGGCAGGAGCCGTTTGTCTATGGCTCGCTCGGCGGCGAGGATGTGCCGTTGGTGCCCGCGCCTGCCAAGGCTGCCGCACCGTCCACGCCTGCGCCCAATCCCCAGGCCGAGGCGCGCCGGGACTATGAATTGGCGCTGCAGGTCGGCAACAAGGACGCAATGAGCGCCTTCCTCGCGCAGTATCCGAATGGCTTCTACGCAAACCTGGCCAAAATCCAGCTCGGCAAGCTTTCCGCGGAGGAAGCGCGATTAACGGCGACCGAAAAGGCGCGGCTGGCCGAACAGGAGCGGGCGCGGCTTGCCGCCGAGGGCACCCAAAAGGCGCAGTTGAAGGCGGCCGCGGCTGATGCGAAAGCGGCGGAACAGGCCCGGATCGCCGCCGAAAAAGCCAAACAGGTAGCGCAGGAGAAGGCCGCCGAGGCCGAGCGGAAGCGGGTCGCGACCGAAACGCCAGCCGCCGACAAGGGTCCCGAGATCATAACGGCGGCCGGTAACCCGCCCTCGGACAGGGCCGCGTCCAGCACGCCGGCGGCCGAGAAGCCCCAAACCGAGAAAGCGGTGAACGTTGCCGCGCTGAGCTCCGGCCCGCCGCCGGCTGAGCTCGCCAAACCAGTGCAAACCGCTGATCTCACCAAGTCGGTGCAGACCGAGCTGCGCCGCGTCGGCTGTCTCAGCGCAGATGCCAATGGCGAATGGAACGCGGCGTCGCAGCGTTCGATGGCGCTGTTCAACCGCAATGCCAAAACGAAATTCGACGTCAAGGTTGCAAGCGTCGATGCGCTGGATGCGATCAAACTGAAGCCGGCGCGGGTCTGTCCCCTGATCTGCCAACGCGGCTTCGAGGCCGACGGCGATCATTGCAGCAAAATCGTTTGCGGGGAGGGCTCGTTCCTCAATGACGACAACGAATGCGAAAAGCGGCGCGCGAAAACACCGACTGCACGGCGCGATCGTGACGAGCGCCCCGATCGCTCCGAGCGTGTCGCACGCCCCGAGGGTCTCGATCTCCCGGTTCGGCCGCGGCCGGCGCCCGAGGTCCGTGTGTCCAGACCCCAGGCATCGGGCCAGATCATTTGCGACCTGGGCGGTTGCCGTCCGGTTAGGCGCGGCTGTCGCGTCGACTATCAGGGTGGCTCACCTCGCGATGGCAGCGGAGGCAATGTGGAAGTCTGCAACTGAGGGCGGTGGCTGTAACATCCAGATTTGCCCCTAATCCATCCGCGCGACTGCCGGCGCGGCTGGCCACTAAATCGCGCTGGCCGCGATATTCACCATCAACGCGACCAGCGCGGTATTGAAGACGAACGAGATGATGCCGTGCGCCGTTGCGGTGCGGCGGATGGTCTTGTCGGTAATACCGACGTCGGAGACCTGCGCCGTCATGCCGATCACGAACGAGAAATACACAAAGTCCCAGTAGTCGGCATGGTCGTGCTCATCGCCGCTGGGAAACTGCAAGCCGCCAGGTTTGGCACCGCGGTAATAATCGTGGGCGTAATGCAATGCGAAAATGGTGTGCACAGCAGACCAGGACAACGCGATCGTCACGGTCGCCAGCGCTAGTTCCGGAACGCTACGGTGCGATGCGCCGAGTTCGAACACGATCGCGCCGATGCTGGCAAACGCGCCGAGCGCAGTGACCAGCAAGATCAGAAAACGGCCATCGTCCTGCAGCACCGCGTTACGGCGGATATGGCCGTGATCGCAGCGAAACATCATGACATAGGCGAGCACGAGGTAGACAGTAGCGAAGATATCCCAGCTGATCAGGAGACGGGTGACCAGCCGCAGCGAGCCCGGCAGCAGGAAGAACGCCACGATACCGATTGCGACCGAAGCGAACAGGCGCGGCCGCGCGTAGACCACGCGAACCGGCTTGGACATCTTCCGGAAACGGACAAGAAGCGGATCTTCGGTTTCCTTGCCCGCCATCGGTGCCTTCAATTCTTGCGCTCGGCGACGAAGCGCGCGGCGGCGCGCAGCACGTCACCCCTCGCGCCGAAGATCGAGAGCGCGGAATCGGCGCGTGCCAGCAGATCGCGCACGCGCTGCTTGGCCCCGTCGACCCCGAGTTGGGTGACGAAAGTGGTCTTGCCCAGTGCGGCGTCCTGTCCGGTTTTTTTGCCGAGCGCCGCCGCATCGCCCTCGACATCGAGCAGATCGTCGGCGATCTGGAAGGCTTCACCGAGCGCGCGGCCGTAATCGTCGAGCGCCTGATGTTCCTTTGGCGAGGACTGGCCGAGGATCGCGCCGGCGATGCAGCCATAGTGCAGCAGCGCGCCAGTCTTCATCTGCTGCAGGCGGGCGACGTCGACCGGTTCGCGGTCGCCGAAGCGGCCCTCGCCGGCGAGGTCGAGGATCTGGCCCCCGACCATGCCGCCGACCCCCGACGCCCGCGCCAGCGCGCGCGTGAGCAGCAGGCGTACGCTCGCCTCGCGATGGATCTCGTCGCGGCTGATGATGTCGAAGGCGAGGGTCAGCAGGGCGTCACCGGCGAGGATCGCGGTGGCATCGTCATAGGCCTTGTGCAGCGTTGGCCGGCCCCGGCGCAGATCGCTGTTGTCCATCGCCGGTAGATCGTCATGGATCAGCGAATAGCAGTGGATGCATTCCAGCGCGGCGCCGGCCAGGAGAGCGGCCTTCCGGGCGACGCCGAACACGGCCGAGCTTTCGACCACCAGGAACGGCCGCAGCCGCTTGCCGCCGCCGAGGCTCGAGTAACGCATGGCCTCGATCAGCCGTTTCGGACGCGCGATCTCGTCGGGCAAAAGCGCATCGGATAAAAGCTCCGCGAGCAGGGTTTCGGTATCCTCCGCGGTCTGGTCCAGTCGTTTCGCAAAGTCTGATGGTGCAGTGCCAGTCGTCATCAAAACAGCTCCAGATCGAGTTGCGCCGGGACAATCGGTTATGGCATCGGCTTCGTCAATTCCGCCGCCCGGGTTCAATGCGCCTTAAAAGTGCTGGAAAAACCGGGCGCTATCGTGGAGATGTCATTCGATGCCGGTCCTTCGGCCCGGTCGCGCCCGCTGCCTTGAACCAGAAACATCAAATTTGCGCGTTGCCCGGAATTTATTGCTGATTTTGCTGGCCGTGCTGTTGCTGCCATATCTGCTGGCCCCCTTCTATCGCGTCGGCCATCCGGTATCGACGCTGATGGCTTGGCGCTGGCTGACCGGCGCGCCGGTGTCGCGGCAATGGATCGATTTCGTTGCGATCTCGCCCTTGCTGCCGCGCTCGGTGGTCGCGTCCGAGGACGCGAAATTCTGCAGCCATCGCGGTATCGACTGGGACGCCCTGCGCGACGTGATTGACGACGCGGAGGACGGCGAAGTGGCGCGCGGCGGCTCGACCATTACCCAGCAGGTCGCGAAAAACCTGTTCCTGTGGCCGGGTCGCAGCGTGGTCCGCAAGGCGCTGGAGTTTCCGCTCGCGCTCTGGATCGATCTGGTGTTGCCGAAGCAGCGGATCCTGGAAATCTACCTCAACATTGCCGAACTCGGGCCTTCAGGCCAGTTCGGCGCGCAGGCCGGCGCCATCTATGCCTTCGACCATCCGGCCTTGACGCTGTCGCCGCGGGAGGCGGCGCTGCTGGCGGCGATCCTGCCCAATCCGGTCAGGCGCAGCGCCCGCAATCCCGGCCCCGGCGTGCGCCGCTTGGCCGGGACCTATATGGTCCGGGCGCAGGCCGCGGGATTGCAGCGATGCTGGAGCGAAAATCGCGCTTTTTGAGCCGGTTGGGTGTATTTTGAACCTAGCCTTGGACCCCCCCATCCTCTATAAGCGCGGCCTTATCGGCATTTCAGCTCGTGGCCTAAAAATGCTTCAGCCGTCCGCTTGGGACGATGCCTCCGACAACACCCCTAGAGGACACCGACATGGCCGTTCCCCGAAGAAAAACATCGCCCTCGCGGCGTGGCATGCGCCGCTCGGCGGACGCATTGAAGAAGCCGACCTATGCCGAGGACAAGGATTCCGGCGAATTGCGCCGTCCGCATCACCTCGATTTGAAGACCGGCATGTACAAGGGCCGGCAGGTTCTCAAGGCCAAGAAGGAATCCTGACCAGAGCCGCCGATGCCTGGGCAGGCCGTGGCCACGTCGCTCGACATCAAGACCCGGATCGGCCAGGCACGGCTCGCGCGGCGTCCGCGCCACCTCGACAAGCGAAGGCCCAAGCGGACTCCGGACGTGGCGCGCCGCCCTGGGGGCCGCGTTGCCCGGTGCCCGAATACGGGCGTCGCGGCGTGACTCAGAGTCGGAGCCCGCTATGATCGGCAACGCCTGCCTGAATTCGGCCAACGAGTGCGGTAAGACGGTTTTTCTGAGGCCAGCCCCACGGCGATTCGCTGCGGAATGCTTTGGTTCTCTTGCTTGAAAGAAGGCCTCGCCGATGTCGATGATCGGTTTTCCGCTTCTTCTGATACCGCTCGCGATCTACAATATCATTGTCTTCCTGATGCCCGGCGTTTCCTTCACCGATCCGGTTCTGAAGCTGACGTTGATGTCGGGCGCCGAGTGGCCGCTGACGCTGAGCGATATGCTGCTGGCGCTCGCTATTCTGATGCTGTTGTTCGAGGTCATCAAGGGCGCGCGTCCGGGTGCGAAATACCTCACCGATCATTTGTTGTCGCTGCTCGTGTTCGGCGGCGCGGCGGCCGAATTTCTGCTATGGCCGCGATTCGGCAGCTCCACCTATTTCTTGCTGACCATGCTGGCTTTGGTGGATTTCCTCTCGGGCATCGCCTTGCGTGCGCGGCGCGGAACGCTGGCGACACCAGGCCCTGCTGTGGTCGCAGGGCGGGGCAGGCAAGCTTCCGCCGCCGCGCCTCAACCGCGATCAGATCCCGCACCTGAGCCGTCCGTACCGGCAGCGGCTGCCGTCGCCGAATCCGTGCTGCTGGATCACCAGCAGCCAAAAATCCTGCATTCCGGCGTCAAGCCACCTGACGCTGCGCCTCCCGGCGTCAAGCCACCTGATGTCGATCCACCCCACGTCACCGCACCCGACGTCAAGCCACCCGACGTCACGCCAACCCACGTCACGGCAGCCGATGTAAAGCCACCCGTAGTTACGCCAACCCACGTCACGGCACCCGATGTGAAGCCACCCGTAGTCACGCCAACCCACGTCACGGCACCCGATGTGAAGCCACCCGAAGTCACGTCAACCCACGTCAAGGCACCTGATGTAAAGCCACCCGATGTCACGCCACCCCATGGCGAGCCAAGCGCGCCGTCACCGGAGGCTGCCTCCCCGGACCTGCATCCGGGCAGCAGCTCGCCGCCGTCGTCGGACGAACCGCCACCGCGCTGATCGTTTGCTCGCCCTCCAGCGCAGGGCAAGGCGCCCGCTGATAGTCTGATTTAGATGATCTGCCGGGTCCGAAGTCCGGGGTGCCCGACCGGGCTTTGGCTCGCTCCGTAAGCGGTCTGCGCATCGGCAGCCGTTGCCCGCCGCAAGCTGCGCGTTTGCGGAGCCTGCTCGGCGGTTGCGATCAGATGGGTGACAAAAATCGAACTGGGCCGGGATAGCGGCCGGCTGCGAGCCTGCGACCATTGCGGCGATGGCGCCATCGGCACCAGCGCGACGCAGGCGGGCTGTGGCTCCGGAAGGGGGCCGTCATCTGTCTGCTCTGGTCGACCACTGCTTAACATCGCCAATCGAAATCCGGCTGAACTGTCGCGTTTTGGGACGTCGTGCGCCCCCGTGAATTCAGCATCGCAAGGGTTATGCCGGTTCTGCGCAGCTCGCTCCAGAGCGTTTTCAAGCGAAGTGGAGACCGGTTCGCGGAATATTTATCAACTTCGCCTAGGATCAGGACTGAGCCAGGCAGTATTCTCGGACCGGGAATCAGTCATACTGTCCCGAAATGAGGCAATTTTGACTTCCACCCTTCCGCAAGCTTCGACTATCCTGGCCTCGCTTGGCCAGGCGGCCTTCGTGTGGGACATCGCAACCGACGCGATTGCCTGGAGCGATCACGCCACCTCGGTTTTTACCGATATTCCGGCGGCCGCGCTGGCAAGCGGTGCGGAGTTTTCAAAGCTGATCGAGCCGGTGCGCTCGGTCCGGACCGACGCGCTTGGCCATTCGCCCCCCTCGCGCGATGGCGCGCCCTACCGGGTCGAATATGGCGTGCGGACCAGCACATCCGCCCCTGTGCTGTGGGTCGAGGAGTCCGGCTGCTGGTTTGCCGGCGCCGATGGCAAGCCAGCGCGTGCCCAAGGTATTGTCCGCATCAACAATGAACGCCACGCCCGCGACGAGCAACTCGTGAGGTTGTCGCGGCACGACCCGCTGACCGGCGAGCTCAATCGTACGCATCTCGTTGCATCGCTGGCCGAGTCGATCGAGGAGGCGGCGCGCTTCCGCTCCTCTTTCGCCTTCATGCTGATCGGCATCGACCACCTGGCGCGCATCAACGACGCCTTCGGCTTTGATGTCGCCGATGCCGTGATTTCCGAGGTCGCAACCCGGGTCCGCGCGCGGCTGCGCGCCGGCGACGTGCTCGGCCGGTTCTCCGGCAACAAATTCGGACTGATCCTGAAGAACTGCACGGTCGACGACATGAATATCGCCGCCGAGCGGTTTCTGGCCGCCATCCGCGACGACGTGGTGCCGACCAAATCCGGACCGGTCTCCATTACGGTGTCGATTGGCGCGGTCAGCGTGCCGCGCTACGCGCGCAACGCCGATGAGGCTGTTAACCGCGCCCAGGAGACGCTCGATACGACGAAGCGCCGCCGCGCCGGATCGTTTTCGCTGTGGCGCCCGAATGTCGAGCGCGACGCCCAGCGTCTCGTCAATATCCGGGTCACCGACGAGATCGTGACCGCGCTCAACGAGCGCCGGATCGTGATGGCATTCGAGCCGGTGGTGGAGGCACGTTCGCGCGACATGGCGTTCTACGAGTGCCTTATCCGCATGGAGCGGCAAGACGGGCAGGTTCTGCTGGCGCCGGACATCGTCCCCGTGGCCGAGAGGCTTGGCCTGATACGTCTCGTC
>DATHHQ010000384.1:0-38202 GCA_035490095.1 Bradyrhizobium sp. | reverse complement strand
ATCAGTACGTCAATCTCCGCCCGGTGCGGTTGATGCCAGGGGTGCCGTCGCCGCTGGCCAACCGCAAGCCCGGCGATATCGATTTCTGGGTGGTGCGCGAAAACACCGAAGGCGAATATTCGTCCGTCGGCGGGCGGATGTTTCCGGATACCGATCGCGAATTCGTCACCCAACAGACCGTGATGACCCGGATCGGCGTCGATCGTATTCTGAAATTCGCGTTTGAGCTCGCGCAATCACGGCCGAAGAAGCACCTGACCTCGGCGACCAAGTCCAACGGCATTTCCATCACCATGCCGTATTGGGACGAACGCGTCGAGGCGATGGCCAAGAACTTTCCAAAGGTGAAGTGGGACAAGTATCACATCGACATTCTCACCGCGAATTTCGTGCTGCATCCGGACTGGTTCGACGTCGTCGTCGGCTCGAACCTGTTCGGCGACATCCTGTCTGATCTGGGGCCGGCCTGCACCGGCACCATCGGCATCGCACCGTCAGGCAATATCAATCCGGAAGGGCATTTCCCGTCGGTGTTCGAGCCGGTGCACGGCTCCGCGCCCGATATCGCGGGGCAGGGCATCGCCAACCCGATCGGCATGATCTGGTCCGGCGCCATGATGCTGGAACATCTCGGCGAGAAGCAAGCCGCGGCGTCGATCGTGGCTGCGATCGAGCGCACGCTCGGCGAACGCACACTGCGCACCAGGGATCTCGGCGGCAATGCCGACACCACGGCCTGCGGCAAGGCCGTCGCTGAGATGGTGGAGTAGGGGTTCAGAGATCGTAGGGTGGGCAAAGCCAACGGGTCGCGCGAATGCGCGCCCGATGATAAACTCCGCGTGCCCACCATTCAGGATAGCGATCCAGCGATAGATGGTGGGCACGGCGCAAAGCGCGCCTTTGCCCACCCTACGCTTGAATCACTTCCCCTTCACGATCCTTCGGCAATGCTGCCACGCGGCCTCGATCAGATTTTCGCTGGCCTCAGGCGTGCGGAAAGCGGAATGCGCCGACAGCGTCACGTTGGGCAGTTTCGTCAGGGGATGATCCACCGGCAAAGGTTCGATGTTGAAGACGTCGAGCCCGGCATGCCTGATCTGACCCGACTGCAGCGCCTCGATCATGGCGTCCTCGTCGACCAGCGCGCCGCGCGCGGTGTTGACCAGGATCACGCCTGGCTTCATGGCCTCAATGCATGCGCGCGAGATGAACCCGCGGGTCTCGTCATTGAGCAGCAAATGCAACGAGACCACATCGCTCTCGGTCAGCAGCTCGTCAAGTTCGACAAGCTCGACTTTGGACGACTTCTTCGGCGAGCGGTTCCAGGCGATGACACGCATGCCGCCGCCGAGCGCGATGCGTGCCACTTCCGCGGCGATGCCGCCGAAGCCGATCAGGCCCAGCGTCTTGCCGGTCAGCTGCATGCCGTCTTCGCGCAGCCAGTTGCCGGCGCGCATTTCGCGGTCCATCTGCGCGATGCCGCGCGCGGCCGCCCACATCAGCGCGATGGTGGATTCGGCGACCGCGGTGTCGCCATAGCCCCTGATCAGGTGAACGGCGATGCCGAGCTCGGCGAGCTCTTCCGGATTCATGTAGCTGCGCGCGCCGGTGCCCAGAAACACCACGTGCTTCAGGCCAGAACATTTGCGCGCCACCTCGGTCGGCAGCGCGGTGTGATCGACGATCGCGATCTCCGCGCCACCCAGCACATCAGCCAACTGATCTGACGTCACGTCCGGATCGCGATGGATGCTCACCTCGGGATCGCCCGGTTTTGTCAGTCGTTCGAAAATAACCGCGAGCGCCTCATTGGCATCGACAAAAACTCCGCGCACTGAAATCTCCGTGGTTTGGTCAGGAAGCGACGCCGGCGAGTGCCAGCACGGTATGCATCAGGACATTGGCGCCCGCCGTGCAATCCACTTGGGTCGCGTCCTCGAGCTCATTGTGGCTGACGCCATCCTTGCAGGGCACGAACACCATCGCCGCGGGCATGATGGTATTGAGATTACAGGCATCGTGACCGGCGCCGGAGGTGATGCGCCGATGCGAATAGCCGAGCGCCTTGGTCGCATTCTCCACCGCATCGATCAGCTTGGGATCGAAGTGGGTCGGCGGTTTGCGCCACACCAGATCGAGTACGACGTCGACCTTGCGTCGCGCCGCGATTTCGGCGGCGGCCGTGCGCAGCTCTTTGTCGAGCGCGTCCATGATCGCGGCGTCGGCGCTGCGGCAATCCACCGTAAACGCGATTTCACCGGGAATAACATTACGCGAGGGATTAGCGATGACGGCCTCGCCGACGGTGCCGACCGCCTTGGGACCGTGCTTCCTTGCAATGCTCTCCATCGCCAGCACGATCTCCGCCAAGGTCGCCAGCGCGTCGCGGCGCAACGGCATCGGCGTGGAGCCGGCATGGCTCTCGAACCCCGTGATCTTGCCGTCGTACCACAACACGCCCTGGCCGGAATCGACCACGCCGATGGTTTTGCCTTCCGCTTCGAGGATCGGGCCCTGCTCGATATGCAGTTCGACGAAGCTCGCAAATTTCTGCGTGCCAACCGGGCGCTCGCCACGATAGCCGATGCTGTCCAGTGCCTCGGCCACGGTGACGCCTTCGGCATCCCTGCGCGACAAAATATCGTCGGTGGTGAAGTCGCCGACATAGGCCGCCGACGCCATCATCGCCGGCGCGAAGCGCGAGCCTTCCTCATTGGTCCAGTTGACGATGCAGATCGGCACCTCGGTTTCGATCCCGGCGTCATTGAGCGTGCGAACCACCTCGAGCGCCGCCAGCGTGCCGAGTACGCCGTCGAACTTGCCGCCGGTCGGCTGGGTATCGAGGTGCGAGCCGAGCCCGACCGGGGCCTTCGACATGTCGCGGCCCTTGCGAAGTGCGAACATCGAACCGAGCGCATCGACATGCACGTCGAGGCCTGCGGCCTCGCACGCGGTGCGGAACCAGTCGCGGACCTGCTTGTCCTCCGGGCCGAGCGTCAGCCGCCGTACCCCGCCTTTCTTCGTGGCGCCGAATTTCGCGGTTTCGTGGATGGTATCCCAGAGACGGGCGGAATCGATTTGCAGATTGGATGCGGCTTGGCTCATGCGGCGGTTCCAGATACGCGCGGATACGGCGACGGCTTTTCAATGACCCGCCAGCGGCGGCGCGTCAACCAAGGCACTCGACTGCGCGATTTTGCCGGCGAGACCGGCGACGAGTTCGACCGCGACCGTATCAGGGGATGCCAGCCAGCTTGCGGAAAACGTCAGCGGCGAGATTTTCAGGTCGGTCGCGAGCAGTTGCAACCGCCCGTCCGCCAGTTCGTTTTCGACGATCGCGGTGGGGATCACGGCAATTCCCAGCCCCTCGATCGCCATGTGGATCACGGTCGCGAGCGAAGCGCTGGCGTGCAGCCGGATCGGCGGCAGTTCGGGCCGATTGAACAGCGAGCGCACAATCTCATAGGGCTGGGTCTTGCGCGGAAAGGTAATGATCGGAAATTTCGCCAGATCGTGCACCGTCAGCGGACCGTTGCCAAGGCCGAGCGATGGACTGGCCAGAAAACCGATCGGATAGTCACACAATGGGCGATTGCGCACGCTCGAGATGGACAATGGCCCGAGCACAAATGCGAGCTCGATTTCCTGCGCCAGCAGCCGCGCGCTCAGGTTCGGCGTGATATCGACTTCGATCTCCAGCGACAGGTTGGGATAGGCGGTGTTGACGCTCTTGATCAGACGCGACAGCCAAGTGTGCACGATGGTCTCTGCGACGCCTAGTCGCATCACGCCGCGCATCGCCGAGCGGTCGCCGACCTCCGCCATCATTTCCGAGCGCAGGCCGATCAGCTTTTCCGCATAGACCATCAACTGCCGGCCGCTGGTGGTTGGCGATGCCACGCGGTGGTCGCGGTTCAGCAGCTTCACGCCCATCTCGCGTTCGAGCTGCGCGATCCGTTGCGAAATGGCCGGTTGGGTGGTGTTGAGCCGCTGGGCCGCGCCGCGGAAGCTGCCGAGCGTTACCACCCACAGGAACGTCTCGATTGACTTGAAATCCACCATTCGACGGGAGCTCCAGTCGATAAAATAGATTTATCGATTATGATTAGAAAGGAAGATTAGACTTTATAGTACGTATAGGTTTCACTCCTGTCGAGATAATAGGCAGGACGATGTGATGACCGTTTTAGCGGCAGAACAACGATTTGACGGCGATAAAGCGGCCCTTCCGAGCCTGCAGGCGCGCTTGGCGTGCCGGGCGGGCATGGCCACCACCACGGCCGGGGTTGCCAACGGCTTCGTCCAGGGCAATCTGGCGATCCTGCCGGAGAAGCTGGCGGCGGCGTTTCACCGGTTCTGCCAGTTCAACCCGAAACCATGTCCCGTGATCGGCATGTCCGACGTCGGCGACCCCCGCATTCCCTCGCTCGGGATCGATCTCGACATCCGCACCGACCTGCCGCGGTATCGCGTCTGGCGCGACGGCGAGGTGGCGGAGGAGCCGACCGATATCATGGCGCACTGGCGCGACGACCTGGTCGCGTTCGTGCTCGGCTGTTCGTTCTCGTTCGAGGAAGCGCTGATGGCGGACGACCTGCCGATCCGTCACATCGAGCGCAACGTGCGGGTGCCGATGTACCGCACCAATATCGCCTGCGCGCCTTCGGGTCCGTTCGCAGGACCCATGGTGGTCTCGATGCGGCCGTTCAAGCCGGCCGATGCCATCCGCGCGGTGCAGATCACCTCGCGGTTTCCCGCCGTGCATGGCGCGCCGGTTCATCTCGGCCATCCGCATTCGATCGGCATCGCCGATATAACCAAGCCCGATTATGGTGACGCCGTCCCGGTGGAAGCCGACGAGATTCCCGTGTTCTGGGCATGCGGCGTGACACCGCAAGCGGTGATCGCGGCGGCGAAGCTGCCGTTTGCGATTACGCACGCACCTGGATTGATGCTGGTGACGGATCTCAAGAACAAGCAGCTTGCTGTGCTTTAAAGGGCAGCTGTTGCCGTTCTTTGAGGCTTTACCGCAACTTTCAATCACTTCATCGATAGCCGCAGATAAACAAAGGATCTCGCAATGACAATCACGCGCCGGAATGTATTGCTTGGAGCCACTGCCAGTGCGGCGCTGCTGCCGATCGCGGCCCGCGCGCAGACGTCGGAAGTGGTGATCGGCGTGATCTATCCATTGTCCGGCGCCAGCGCGCAGATCGGCGTCGATGCTCAAAAGTCATATGAGACCGCAGCCGAAATCATCAACAAGAATTACGAATTCGATCTGCCGCTGGCGCGCGGCGAGGGATTGTCCGGTCTCGGCGGCGCCAAGGTCCGCCTCGTGTTCGCCGATCACCAGGCCGATCCGCAGAAGGGCCGCGCCGAGGCCGAGCGTCTGATCACGCAGGAAAAAGTCTGCGCCATCATCGGCACCTATCAGAGCGCGGTCGCCGTCACCGTCAGCCAGATCTGCGAGCGCTATCAAATCCCGTTCATCTCGGCGGACAATTCCTCGCCGAGCCTGCATCGTCGCGGTCTCAAATTCTATTTCCGCGCCGCCCCTCATGACGAGATGTTCTCGGGCGCGATGTTCGACTTCTTCGATGCCATGAAAAAAAAGGGCACCAAGATCGAGACGCTGTCACTGTTCCACGAAGATACCATCTTCGGCACCGATTCCGGCAACGCGCAGCTCAAGCTCGCAGGCGAGCGCGGCTACAAGGTGTTGTCCGATATCAAATACCGCTCCAACTCGCCGTCGCTCTCGGCCGAAGTGCAGCAGCTCAAGGCCGCCAATGCCGACGTGCTGATGCCGTCGAGCTACACCACCGACGGCATCCTGCTGGTCAAGACCATGGCCGAACTCGGCTACAAGCCCAACGCCATCGTCGCGCAGGACGCCGGCTTCTCGGAAAAAGCACTGTACGACGCGGTCGGCGACAAGCTCGAAGGCGTGATCTCGCGTGGCAGCTTCTCGCTCGATCTCGCCGCCAAGCGGCCGATGGTCGCCAAGATCAACGGCATGTTCAAGGAAAAGTCGGGCAAGGACCTCAACGACTTCTCGTCGCGGCAGTTCATGGGCCTGATCGTGATGGCGGATGCGATCAATCGCGCCAAGTCCACCGACGGCGACAAGATCCGTGAAGCGCTGGTTGCCACCGATATGCCGGGCGAGACCACCATCATGCCGTGGAAACGCGTCAAGTTCGACGAAATGGGCCAGAACAACGACGCCGATCCGGTGCTGCTGCAATATGTCGGCGGCAAGTTCGTCACCATTTTCCCGCCGCAAGCCGCGGTCGCCGAAGCCACCTGGCCGATGAAGTAGGCCGTCGCGAGGGGCGGGGGCTGTGACAGCCGTAGGGCGGGCAAAGCCACCGGGTCGCGCGAACGCGCGCCCGATGACAGGCTCCGCGTGCCCACCATTCAAGATCGCGATCGCATCAGTGGTGGGCACGGCGCAAGGGGCGCCTTTGCCCACCCTACAATTCGCTCACACGCTCTCAGGATGACGACATTGCAAATGGGGCCAATGCGGTGACAGCCGAGACCATCATCCAGAGTCTTGCCAGCGGCCTGCTGATGGGGCTGCTATATGGCCTGATCGCCGTCGGGCTGGCGCTGATCTTCGGCCTGATGGACGTGGTGAACTTCGCGCACGGCGAGTTCCTCATGATCGCGATGTACGCGACGTTCTTTCTGTTCGCGTTCTTTGCCATCGATCCGTTGCTGGCGGCGCCACTGGTCGCCGCGGCGCTGTTCGTGTTCGGCGCGGTGGTCTATCTGCTGATTGTGCGCTTTGCGGTCAGGGCCAAAGCCAATGCTGGCATGGTGCAGATTTTCTCGACGTTCGGGCTCGCCATTGTCATGCGCGGCCTCGCGCAGTTCTTCTTCACGCCGGATTATCGCAGCGTCACCCATTCATGGCTTGGCGGCAAAACCGTCTCGGTTGGGGGGATCTTCCTGCCGGTGCCGCAATTGGCCGGCGCGCTGGTGGCGATCGCGGCGTTCGGCGCGCTGTATTTCTTCATCAATCGCACCGACTTCGGCCGTGCCCTTGAAGCTACCCGTGAAGATGCGGGCGCGGTGGCACTGGTCGGCATCGACAAGAACAAGGTGTTCGCACTGGGCTGGGGCCTTGGTGCGGCGCTGGTGGGTCTCGCCGGCGCGATCATGGCGATGTTCTTCTACATCTATCCCGATGTCGGCGCGTCGTTCGCGCTGATCGCCTATGTCACGGTAGCGCTGGGCGGCTTCGGCAGCGTGTTCGGCGCCTTCGCCGGCGGCATCATCGTCGGTCTTGTGGAGGCGACCACCGCCTTGATCCTGCCGCCGTCGCTGAAGTCGGTGGGCATCTATGCGGTCTACCTGCTGGTGGTCTTCGTCCGGCCGCGCGGCCTGTTCGGGTCGATCTGATGGATACCGCCTTTGCCCAGCGCCGCCGCCGCGACTTGATCGTGGCAGTGTGCCTGGCGGCGATCGCCGCGCTGGTGCCGCTGTTCGTGAAGGACGTCTATGTCCAGAACATCATGGTGCTGACGCTGATGTATGCGGCGTTGTCGCAGAGCTGGAACATCCTCGGCGGGTATTGCGGGCAAATCTCGCTGGGCCACGCGCTGTATTTCGGGCTCGGCGCCTACACCACAGCCATTCTCTTCACCAAATTCGGGGTGCTGCCGTGGTTCGGCATGCTCGGCGGCGGCCTGATATCGGCTGCGATCGCGATGGCGCTCGGCTATCCCTGTTTCCGCCTGCGCGGGCATTATTTCGTCATCGCCACCATCGTCATTGCCGAGATTGCGCTTTTGCTATTCCAGAACTGGGATTGGGCCGGCGCCGCGCTCGGCATCGACATTCCCGTGCGTGGTGATAGTTGGCTCAAGTTCCAGTTCACCCGCAGCAAATTGCCATACTTCTATTTCGCGCTGGTGCTGGCGAGCGTCGCCTGGCTCGTGACCTGGTGGCTCGAGGATTCCAAGTGGGGCTACTGGTGGCGCGCCGTGAAGGACAATCCGGACGCCGCCGAAAGCCTCGGCGTGGTCGTGTTCAACTCCAAGATGGGCGCCGCGGCGGTATCGGCATTCCTGACCGCGGGCGGCGGCAGCTTCTACGCGCAGTTCGTTTCCTACATCGATCCCGAAAGCGTGATGGGCTTCCAGTTCTCGCTGCTGATGGCACTGCCCGCGGTGCTCGGCGGCATCGGCACGCTGTGGGGGCCGGTGCTCGGCGCCGTCATCCTGATCCCGCTCACTGAGCTGACGCGCTCCTTTATCGGCGGTTCCGGTCGCGGCGTCGATCTGATCGTCTACGGCACGCTGATCGTGCTGATCTCGCTGGCGCGGCCGGAAGGGTTAGTCGGACTGTTCTCGCGCAGGCGCAAGGGGGTGGCCCGATGACGCCCTTGCTGGAAATTCATGGCGTCTGGCAACGCTTCGGCGGCCTGATCGCCAACAGCGACATCTCGATATCGGTCGGGCGCGGCGAGATCGTCGGATTGATCGGTCCCAATGGCGCCGGCAAGTCAACGCTGTTCAATCTGATCGCGGGCGTGCTGCCGCCGACGCAAGGATCGATCTGGTTCGACGGCGAAGACATCACGGCGCTGCCGGCGGCGGAGCGCTGCCAGCGCGGCATAGCGCGCACCTTCCAGGTCGTGAAAAGCTTCGAGACCATGACCGTGATCGACAATGTCATTGTCGGCGCGCTGGTCCGCACCACCGTGATGCGCGAGGCGCGCCGCAAGGCCCACGAGGTGCTCGAATTTGCCGGTCTCGCCGGGCGCGCCGACGTGCTCGCCAGCGAGCTGATCCCGTCGGAGAAACGTCGCCTCGAGGTCGCGCGTGCGCTCGCCACCGAGCCGAAACTGCTGCTGCTCGATGAAGTTCTCACCGGCCTGACGCCGATCGAGGCGCAGACCGGCGTCGAACTGGTGCGAAAAGTGCGCGCCACCGGCGTCACCGTCTTGATGGTCGAGCACGTCATGGAGATCGTGATGCCGCTGGTCGACCGCGCCATCGTGCTTGATCTCGGCAAGGTGCTGGTCGAGGGCAAGCCCGCCGAGATCGTTCGCGATCCGAAAGTCATCAGCGCCTACCTTGGGGATCGTCATGCTGTCGGTGCATGAAGTCACCACAGCCTATCAGGGACTGGTCGCGATCTCGGCGGTTACGATCGAGGTCGCCAAGGGCGAGATTGTCTGCGTTGCCGGCGCCAACGGCGCCGGCAAGTCGACGCTATTGAAATCCATCGCCGGTGCCGAACGTCCGCGCTCCGGCACCGTCACCTTCGATGGCGCGCGCATCGACGGCATGGCGCAGCACATGATCACCGCGCGCGGTGTCGCCTATGTGCCGGAGAACCGCCAGCTGTTTCCGCGGCTGTCGGTGCGCGACAATTTGCGGCTCGGCAGCTATCTCTATCGCAGCGAGGCCGATCGCGACCAGCCGCTCGATCTGGTGTTCAAGCTGTTTCCGCGGTTGTCGGAGCGTCTGGAGCAGCGCGCCGAAACGCTGAGCGGCGGCGAGCAGCAGATGCTGGCGATCGGCCGCGCGCTGATGACGCGGCCGCGGCTCCTGATGCTGGACGAGCCGTCGCAGGGCATCATGCCGAAACTGGTCGACGAGATTTTTGCCGCGGTGAAGCGAATCCGCGACGCCGGCATGACCGTGCTGATCGTCGAGCAGCGCATGGCGGAGTGCCTCGAGATCGCCGATCGCGCCTACATCCTGCAAACCGGCCGCGTGCTGATGCAGGGCGCAGCGGCCGAGATCATGGGCAACCCGGATGTGCGCAAGGCGTATCTGGGGCTGTGATCCCTGCGGTTTCTCCGCATGTGTAATCCTCATCCTGAGGAGCCGCCAACGGGTCCGCGCGAAGCGCGGCCCGATGACAGGCTCCGCGGCGTCTCGAAGGATGGGCGCGAAACGTAGTTCCTTTTGGCCCGTCCTTCGAGACGCCGCGCAAGAGCGCGGCTCCTCAGGACGAGGGAGGCGTGTGTGGCGAATGCTCCGCCAGCGCCAGCCCGAATGTCTTTGACAAATCGGCAATCTGCTCCGGCGTCAGATAACGCGGGTTGAGCCCGCGCAGCAGCAGATAGAGTTTGGCGGTTTCTTCCAGTTCTTCGATAGCGAACACTGCGGCCTCCAGCGACTCGCCGGCTACCACCGGGCCGTGGTTCGCGAGCAGCACCGAGGCATATTTTCCGGCGAGGCCCTTGATCGCATCGGCGACCGCCGGATCGCCCGGCCGATAATACGGCACCAGCGCGGTGGCGCCGCACTTCATGAGATAATACGCCGTCATCGGCGGCAATGCGGCGCGCGGATCGATCTCCGGCAGCATCGACAGCGCCACCGAATGCGTCGAATGCAGATGCACCACGGCGCGGGCGCTGCGCCGGGTCTGGTACAGGGCGGTATGCAGTGGCACTTCCTTGGTCGGGGCATCGCCGGAGACGAGGCGGCCGTCAGGCCCGAGCCGCGACAGCCGCGCCGGGTCCAGCGCGCCAAGCGACGCATTGGTCGGTGTCACCAGCCAGCCGCCGTCATCCATCTGCACGCTGATATTGCCCGAGGAACCCGGCGTCAGCCCACGCTCGAACAGTGAACGGCCGAGGCGGCAAATTTCCTCGCGTACCCCGGTTTCGGTCATGGCAGCATCCCGGCAGCATCCTCTTTGCCGCCTTGTCTCATGCTTTGGCAGCGCGGCCAAGCCGTGATACCCAAAAGGCAAAGCCGCTGTTAAATTCGGCTGTGAGGAAACCTGAGGTAATGCCTTATGCCTGAAACAACATCTCGAAAACCACGCGTTGCCGTCATTGGGCTGGGCTCGATGGGTTTTGGCATGGCGACCTCGCTCGCGCGCGCCGGTTTTGGCGTGACCGGCTGCGATGTCTCGGTCGACGCCGTCGCCCGCTTCGTTGCTGACGGCGGTGGCGGCGCCAGGACACCGGCGGAGGCTGCAAAGGCGGCTGATATTGTCGTCAGCGTGGTCGTCAATGCCGTACAGACCGAAACCATTCTGTTCGGCAAGGACGGCGTTGCCGAAACCCTGGCCAAGGATGCCGTGTTCGTCTCCTCCGCGACCATGGACCCGGATGTCGCGCGGCGGCTGGCGAAGCAATTGGAAGCCAGCGGCCGGCATTATCTCGACGCACCGATCTCAGGCGGCGCCCAGCGCGCGGCGCAGGGGGAACTGACTATTCTCGCTTCAGGAAGCGCTGCTGCCTTCGCCAAGGCACGGCCCGCGCTCGACGCCATGGCGGCAAAGCTCTACGAACTCGGCGATGCGCCAGGCCAGGGCGCCGCCTTCAAGATGATCAACCAGCTGCTCGCCGGGGTGCATATCGCGGCCGCATCGGAAGCGATCGCGTTCGCCGCCAAGCAGGGTCTCGATATTCGCAAGGTCTACGAGGTGATCACCGCGTCGGCCGGTAATTCCTGGATGTTCGAGAACCGCGTGCCGCATGTGCTGGACGGCGATTACACCCCGCGCAGTGCGGTGGATATTTTCGTCAAGGACCTTGGTATCATCCAGGACATGGCGCGTACGGCGAAATTCCCGGTGCCAGTGGCTGCCGCGGCGTTGCAGATGTTTCTGATGACGTCGGCTTCCGGCATGGGCCGCGACGACGATGCCTCGGTGGCGCGGATGTATGCCCGCGTCACCGGCACGGATCTGCCGGGCGAGCCGAAGTCACGCGAGCCGAAATGACGCGAGCCGAAATAGAACTGAGCGAACAAGAGGACAGTCGATGCCCCGTTTTGCCGCCAATCTCAGCATGATGTTCAACGAAGTCCCGTTCCTCGACCGTTTCGACGCGGCGGCAAAAGCCGGTTTTACCGCGGTGGAATTTTTGTTTCCCTATGATCATCCGGTCGAGGCGGTCGGCGAGCGGCTGCATCGCAACGGCCTGACGCAGGCGCTGTTCAACCTGCCGCCGGGCAATTGGGACGCCGGTGAAAAGGGTTTTGCCGCGCTGCCGGACCGTTTTGCCGACCTGCAGCAGAGCCTGCGCACTGCGCTGCCCTATGCGCAGGCGACCGGCGTCAAGCGCGTGCATCTGATGGCGGGGATTGCCAGCAGAGGCGACCGGAAGGCGGTGGAGGCGTTCTACAAATCGGTGGCATCGGCGGCGGAATTTTTCGCGCCCCATGGCCTCGACGTGGTCATCGAACCGATCAATCCGCGCAACGTGCCCGGCTATTTCCTGAACGATTTCATGTTCGCGCGCGACTTGATCGTCGAGCTGAAAATCCCGAATCTGAAGCTTCAGTTCGACATCTATCACTGCCAGATCATCCATGGCGACGTAACGATGCGGCTGCGCGAGATGATGCCGATCATCGGTCACATCCAGATCGCCAGCATCCCGTCGCGCAACGAACCCGACGGCGAGGAATTGAACTATCCCTTCCTGTTCGATGAGCTGGATCGGCTCGGCTACGGCGGATTTGTCGGCTGCGAGTATAACCCGCGGGGCAGGACCACCGATGGCCTCGGCTGGTTCAAATCCTATGCGGGAGTGAAGCCGTGACGCTGGCACTGGGCTGCATCGCCGACGATTACACCGGCGCGTCCGATCTCGCCAATACCTTGACCCGCTGCGGCCTGCGCACCGTGCAGACCATCGGCGTGCCCGCAGGCGATCTTGCGCTGCCCGAGGTCGACGCGGTGGTGGTGTCGCTGAAAAGCCGGTCGATCGAAGCCGACCTTGCGGTAGCGCGCTCGCGCGCCGCGGAGAAATGGATGCGCGGTCGCGGGGCTTCGCATGTGCTGTTCAAGATATGCTCCACCTTCGATTCCACCGATGCCGGCAATATCGGCCCGGTGATGGATGCACTGCGCGCCGATTCCGGCGACGCCATCGCGCTGGTGACGCCGGCGTTTCCCGAGACCGGCCGCACCGTCTATCAGGGCAATTTGTTCGTGGGTTCGGTGCCGCTCAATGAAAGTCCCCTAAAAGATCATCCGCTCAATCCGATGCATGATTCCAATCTGGTGCGGGTGCTGGCGCGCCAGAGCAAAACCAAGATTGGTCTCGTCGATCTCGCCGACATCGCCCGCGGTCCGGATGCCGTCCGCGCGCGTCTTGGCGATCTTGTCAGCAAGGGTTTCGGTGCGGCGATTGCGGACGCGGTATTTGCCCGCGATCTCGAAACCATTGGCGCGGTGGCGCTCGATCATCGCCTCTCGGTCGGCGCATCCGGCATTGGGCTTGGTCTGGCGCGCGCGCTGGTGGCATCGGGCCGTGTCAAACCGATTGAGCCGAGCGCGATTGCCGACGCGCCGGTCGGCGGACCGGCCGCGTGCCTGGCCGGCAGTTGTTCGCAGGCGACGCTGCAGCAGATCGCAAACGCCGAGCGGAAGATGCCGGTGCTTCATCTCGACTCCGAAAAGGTGGTCACGGGCAAAACCGAGGCGCAGCGGGCACTTGGCTGGGCCAGCGAACATCTCGGTAAAGGTCCGATCCTGATCGCCAGCAGTGCCACGCCGGACCAGGTCGCGGCCCTGCAGGCGCGCTATGGCCGCGATGCCGCGGGCCATGCGATCGAGCAGGCGATGGCGGATATCGCGCAAGGGCTGGTGCTGTCGGGCGTACGCCGGCTTGTGGTCGCCGGCGGCGAGACCTCCGGCGCGGTGGTCGATCGCTTGCGGATTCCCGGCTTTCTGGTCGGCGCGGAAATCGCCGCCGGCGTGCCGGTGCTGCGTGCCGTCGGCGCCAAGGAAGGCGCGATGCTGCTGGCGCTGAAATCCGGCAATTTCGGCGGGCCGGAATTTTTCTCGGATGCGCTCACGTTGATGCGCTGAACGCTGCCCAGCATTTCATCTGTCGACGGCTGCTGGCCTCGGTAGTTCTACGGAAAATAATTAACGGAAGCACGGTAGGTTCTGGTCGAATCGCATGGTTCACGACCGAAGCGCCAACACGTCCAAAGCCGAGAGATTCCGTTCATGTTCGCCAAATACTCGATTCGTACTAAAATTACGGTCGTCGTCGCTTTCCTGCTCGTCGCCATGTCGGCCATGGGAGCGCTGAACATAAGGCAGATGTATACGATCAACTCCGCCACCGTTGACATCGCGAACAATTGGCTGCCGAGCGTTCGGGTTCTCGGCGAATTGCGGGCCGCGACCATTACCTATCGGGCGATCGTCCGCTCCCATCTGCTTGCCACCGACGAGGCCGGAAAGCAGCTTCAGGAAGATCTGCTCGCCAAGTGGATCACCAACACCGACAAAGCCCGCAAGGCTTATGAACCGCTGATCACCTCGGCTGAGGAGCGCGCGTTCTACGACGAGTTCAGCACCGCCTGGGCTGAATATCTCGCTGGCGTAAAGGAGGTGCTGGTGCTGTCCCGCAAGAATGAGGACAAGGAGGCCAGGGTACTCCATGCCAAGGCGTCACTTGCCGGCGTCAAGGCCGACGAGACGCTGCAGAAGGACGTCTTGCTGAATAGCAGGGGTGCGGATGCGGCAGGCTTGCAGGCCTCGGAAAGCTTCGACAATGACATCAAGATCGTGCTGTCGTCGCTGCTACTGACGATTGTCATCGGAATTGGCGCTGCGGTTTTTCTGGTTCGCGGCGTGTCCGCTGGAATCAAATCCATCGTCGCGCCGATGCAGGCGCTGGGCAACGGCGACCTGACCGCACAGGTGCCGCACCAGGGTGAGACGACCGAGATCGGCGCCATGGCCGAGGCCCTGCAGGTGTTCAAGCAGGCGCTGATTGCGAAGAAAGCCGCCGATGAGGCCGCCGCACGTGACGCAGACGCCAAGATCGAACGCGGACGCCGGGTAGATAATATCACGCGCGACTTCGAATCGCTGATCGGCGAGATCGTCGCGACCGTATCCTCGGCTTCGACGCAGCTCGAAGCCTCGGCCGGCACGCTGACGACCACCGCCGAGCGCGCCCAACAGCTCACCACCACGGTTGCGGCGGCGTCCGAGGAAGCCTCCACCAACGTGCGTTCGGTGGCCTCCGCAACCGAGGAAATGGCCTCATCGATCAACGAGATCGGCCGTCAGGTGCAGGATTCGGCGCGGATGGCCGGCGAGGCGGTCGAGCAGGCCCGCAAGACCAACGACCGCGTCAGCGAATTGTCGAAGGCGGCGGCGCGCATCGGCGACGTCGTCGAATTGATCAACACCATCGCGGGGCAGACCAATCTATTGGCCTTGAACGCCACCATCGAGGCCGCGCGCGCCGGCGAAGCCGGCCGTGGCTTCGCGGTCGTGGCTTCCGAGGTGAAGGCGCTGGCCGAACAGACCGCCAAGGCCACCGGCGAGATCGGTCAACAGATCACCGGCATCCAGACCGCGACGCAGGACTCGGTGAATGCGATCAAGGAAATCGGCGGCACCATCGAAAAGCTGTGCGAGATTTCATCGACCATTGCCTCCGCGGTGGAAGAACAGGGTGCAGCGACGCAAGAGATCTCCCGCAACGTCCAGCAGGCGGCTCACGGCACCCAGCAGGTGTCCTCCAACATCACCGACGTGCAGCGCGGCGCCAGCGAGACCGGATCGGCCTCGTCGCAGGTGCTTGCGGCCGCGCAGTCGCTGTCGGGCGACTCTAACCGCCTCAAGCTCGCGGTCGGCAAGTTCCTCAATTCGGTAAGGGCGGCCTGAGCACATCATCAGCGCTCGCGAAGAGTCCGGCCGCTGTCAGCAGGCCGGGCTTTTCTTGTCGTCTTGCGTAAGCAGATGTCGGCGATCGCCAGGCATTTCAGCGGTCGGTGGAATTAACCAAATCTAGTTCCCGTTGCGGTATTTTTCGGAATGTGGCCTCCGGTCGCATGTTCGCGTTCTGCGTCGCAGGAGTTTCCGCGGAATTATAAGGTCTATTGCAATGATCAAGTTCAATCGCATCGGCAACAAGCTCGGTCTCGCCGGTGCATTCGGCATCCTGCTGGCGGGCGGCATGGTCGCCAACCAGATGATGACAGAAGCCAGCGTTGGCCGTGCGACTGATGTAGCAGACCGGTCCCAGCGGGTCGCCGAATCCGCGCTCTCCGCCCATTCGAACCTTCGCCAGATCGAGATTCAGGCGCGCAACATCCGGATGGCCAGGACGCAGGATGAAGTCGAAAAGAACGCTGTCGGCATGCGCCGGTTCGCGGCTGCGGCAGGAAACGATATCGACACCGCGTTTGCCACTGCCATGAGGCCCGAAAGCAAAGAACGGCTGCAGAAGATCAAGTCGCTGACTTCCAGCTTCATGTCCGGCGTGGAAGATCTCGCAAAAACGCAAGGCAATCTTCTTGCGCAGATCGACAAGCGCTCGGCCATCTCCATGGAATGGACCAAGGCCGTCGAGGCGGAACTGGGGTCGCCGGCGCTGGCCAAGCTGGACAACCGCACCGAAATCGAAAAGACGCTGCATCAGGCCGATGCCAAGGTCAACACGTTGCGGGCCGCGGTCTGGCGATTGGGCGCCACCGGCGATACCAGCCTGATAGCCGCGATGACGCAGACCCAGGCCGCGCTCAAGAAAATTTTCAACCAGTTGCGGGGTGAGGCCGACGACAAGAGTTTGCTGGACGTGGTCAGCGCGCTGGATTCGATCGTCAAGCGCTTCCTGGCTGCCAACGACGAGGTCGTGAAGACCGAGCAATCGAAGGCCGACATCGGGGCGCGTGCGTTGAAATCTGCCAGCGAGGCCACGGAACTGATGGAGACGGCGGTCTCGGCCGCGCAAGAGAACAACAAGTCCGCCAAGGAGCAAGTCGCAGCTCAGGCCGCCTGGGCCAACCGACTGAATGTGGGAATGGCGATCGCAGTGATGGGGTCGCTGATCGGAGCGATGGCATTCTCCTTCCTCGGCGTCGCCCGTCCGATGACGCGTCTCAACGGCGCGCTGGGCGAGATGGCAGGCGGCAATCTCAACGTCGTCATTCCCGGCGCCAGTCGTGGTGACGAAATCGGAGACCTTGCCAAGACCGTGACTGTGATCCGGGAAAACGCCGAACAGAAAGCCCGCGACGAGGTGAAAGCCAAATTGAAACAGGACGAGATCCTGGCCGGGCAGCGCAGGGTGGAGATGGTCAGACTCGCCGACCAGTTTGAAGGCGCGGTCAGCGAGATCGTCGAGACCGTATCGTCGGCTTCAACTGAACTTGAAGCTTCCGCCAGCACGCTGACCGCGACGGCCGAGCGCTCCCAGGAGTTGACGACGATGGTCGCGGCCGCATCCGAAGAGGCCGCCACCAATGTGCAGTCGGTGGCGTCGTCGACCGAGGAAATGGCGTCGTCGATTACCGAAATCAGCCGTCAGGTGCAGGAATCGGCCCGGATGGCTGGCGAAGCGGTCGAGCAGGCGCGAACCACCAACAGCCGCGTCGGCGAGTTGTCGAAGGCGGCGGCCCGCATCGGCGACGTGGTCGAATTGATCAGCACCATTGCCGGACAGACCAATCTGCTCGCCTTGAACGCTACTATCGAGGCGGCGCGCGCGGGCGAGGCCGGTCGCGGCTTCGCGGTCGTGGCTTCAGAAGTCAAAGCGCTGGCCGAGCAGACTGCGAAAGCCACCGGCGAGATCGGTCAGCAGATTGCCGGCATCCAGGCGGCGACCCAGGAATCGGTCAACGCCATCAAGGAAATCAGCGGCACCATCGAAAAACTGTCCGAGATCTCATCGACCATCGCAGCTGCGGTGGAAGAGCAGGGTGCTGCGACCCAGGAGATTTCCCGCAACGTCCAGCAGGCCGCCCACGGCACCCAACAGGTCTCCGCCAACATCACCGACGTGCAGCGCGGCGCCAGCGAGACCGGGTCGGCCTCGTCGCAAGTTCTCTCCGCGGCACAGTCGCTGTCCGGCGACTCTAACCGCCTCAAGCTCGAAGTCGGCAAGTTCCTCAACTCGGTGAGAGCGGCCTGATATTGAAGGGCGCGGCCTCAACATGACCAGAGCTGCGCTCCCGATCATGAATTTTTGAAGAGCCGGCGCAGAAATTGGCGCTAGCCGCCGCCGTCGCGGCGTCAGCGAACTACTGCTGGCGCTGAAACCCGGCAATTTCGGCGGCCCGGAATTTTTCTCCGATGTCTTCAAGCTGATGCGCTGAGCGCTCGGTCGGTTTCAGCTGTCGGTCGTTGGTCCGTTGTCTCCCGTAGTCTTACGGAGAGTTAAGTTAACTCGGGTTTCGGACACACCGGCTTTAATGTCGACAGGGCTCGCTTGCGTTCTGCCCGCCGCTCCCGAATCCCCTGCACGTAGGAATTGTCTGATGAATGTCGCTGCCAGCCACGGTCTTGCGCCCGCCAGGACATCGATCAAGACCGTCCTGTTCGCCGCACTTGGCGTGCTTGCACTACTCTTCGTTGGATCGGTTGTGTGGAAAGGCAAGTCAACATTTTCTGCTTACTCCACGGCTGTCGCACAGAAGGAATTCGATCGCGGCGCCAATCGGTTCATCAAGGGACTGTTTGAAGTCCTGATGGAGCGGCTTGCCACCAATAACGGGCTGCAGGGCGCGGACCCCGCTCCGGCGGCCGTCCTTGCCGAGATCGAGAAGCGCCGCAATGCGGTGAAGGCCGATTTCGAGCCTGGTCTTGCCGCTCTGGCGCAGTATGATTTCCCGAACAAGTCGGCCCTGATGCAGGAGCTTCAGGCCGCGCTGGATAAGGCCAATGATTTTCGCAAGCGCGCCGATGCGGCGCTTAAGCACGGCCGCGACCAGCGCGATGAAATCCTGCGCAAGACTTTCATTCCCGTGATGACCGATAGTGTGAACGCGGCGCTGAAAGTCTGGTTCTCCGCACTCTACACCACCGCCAAGAACGATCCGCAGCTGGCTCTGCTGGCATCGATCAAGGAAATCGGCTGGCAAATGCGGGATTGGGCCGGCAAGGAGCGTTCCAACGTCGCCTCGTCGATCGCCGCAGGTGCGGCGCTGACTCCGGATATGATTCTTGCCAACGCCCAGTTTCGGGCTCGGGTCGATATGTTGTGGGACCAGCTCCAGCATTTGACCTACGATTCGGATACGCACCCCGCGATCAAGGAGGCCATGGTCACTGCCCGTGAGCAGTATTTCAAAGGCTTCCGCGGGCGTGTCGACGAGATGCGAAAAATCGGGGCGGATGGCGCGAAATATCCGATGACGGCTCCGCAATACGTCGACGAGTCGACGCCGCAGCTCGGCAAGTTGCTCGAGGTGATGCAGGCAGCAGGTGTCGCCAGCGAAACGCATGCCACTGCGACCATCGATCGGGCGTTCTGGGAATTGATGATTGCTGCGGTACTGCTGACAGCGGGCCTCGCCATCGCGATCGTGTCGATGTTGGCCGTGATTATGCGTGTCACCCGTCCCCTGACGACGCTTTCAATCGTGGTGCAGCGGCTCGCTGACAATGATACGGCGGTGGAAATTCCTGAAACGGGACGCAACGATGAGCTCGGCTCGATGGCGGCCGCGCTCGCTATTTTCAAGAAAAATATCATCGATGCAACGCGACTCCACGGAGAGCAGGCTGACCACGAGCAGCGCCAATCGCAGCAGCGCAAGGCGGACATGGTCAAGCTTGCCGACGACTTCGAAAGCGCGGTGGGCGCAATTGTCGAAACCGTGTCGGCCTCATCGAGCGAGTTGGAAGCCTCCGCCGGTACATTGACGTCAACGGCCGTTCGTTCGCAGGAATTGACCACCATGGTCGCGGCGGCGTCCGAGGAAGCCTCCACCAATGTGCAGTCGGTGGCCTCCGCGACCGAGGAGATGACCTCGTCCATCAACGAAATCAGCCGCCAGGTGCAGGAATCGGCACGTATGGCCGGCGAGGCCGTCGATCAGGCGCGCAGGACCAACGATCGCGTCGGTGAATTGTCGAAGGCCGCGGCCCGCATCGGGGATGTCGTCGAACTGATCAACACCATCGCGGGACAGACCAATCTTCTGGCCTTGAACGCCACCATCGAGGCGGCACGCGCCGGCGAGGCCGGCCGCGGCTTTGCGGTCGTCGCGTCCGAAGTGAAGGCGCTCGCCGAACAGACCGCGAAGGCCACCGGCGAAATCGGTCAGCAGATCAGCGGAATCCAGGCCGCGACCCAGGAATCGGTGAACGCCATCAAGGAAATCAGCGGCACCATCGAAAAACTGTCCGAGATCTCGTCAACCATCGCGGCCGCGGTGGAAGAGCAGGGTGCGGCGACGCAGGAAATTTCCCGCAACGTGCAGCAGGCAGCGCAGGGCACCCAGCAGGTCTCCGCCAACATCACCGACGTGCAACGCGGCGCCAGCGAGGCCGGTTCGGCCTCCTCGCAGGTTCTCTCCACGGCACAATCGCTGTCCGGCGACAGCAAGCGCCTCAAGCTTGAGGTCGGCAAGTTCCTCGATTCAGTAAGGGCTGCCTGACAATCTTCGCTGCAGAAGGAAACGGTCAAGTGAATCTTAGAATCCGCACGATCCTGCCGTTGATCATCTCCGCCCTCGCCTTGCTGCTGGTAGTTTCCGCCGGGCTCACCGCCTATGACGCGATCGGTAGGCGGCAAGACACCCAGGCCTTCCTCAAGGTCAATCAAATTTCGCAATTGCTGCTGCATAGCGCCGGTCAATGGGCAATTGAGCGCGGCATGACAAATGCGTCGCTCAAATCGTCCGAGGTGCTATCGCCGGAGCGTCGTGCGGAGATTGTAAAGCTGCGGGCTGCTGCCGACCAGGCCTTCCGCGATGCAGTGCAGCGCCTGGGCGCTGTTCCGGCGATGAAAGCTGGCGAGAAGGACATCGCCGACGCCGAACGTGTTTTTCGCGAGTTCGAGGCGTTCCGCGCCAAGGTCGATGAAAACCTCGCCAGGCCCGGCGCCGAACGGACATCTGAAATCGTGCAGGGCTTTTTCCCCGCCCTGACCAATCTGATCTTGGTTGCCGGAAACAGGCTGCGATTAACGCTTGAGACGCTGAATAGTCCGCCTTCGGTGGCGCTTGCGCAACTCGTCGGTCTTCGTCACCTGACCGCGCAAATGGCAGAGAATGCCGGCAGAGAACGTGGGTTCCTCGGCGGCATCATAGGCGCACGCAGCAAGCTCGCCACGGAGGGTGCACGGACCGTTGCCGGTTTCCGCGGCCAGGTCGAGCTTGCCTGGGAAACGATCCTGCCGATCCGCCGGCGCGCCGATACCCCGGCAAAGATCGTCGCCGCGATCGCCAGCGTCGACAGCGAATATTTTGGCAAGTACGGCGAAGTCCGCGATGCCGTGTTCGCGGCCGGCAACACCGGAGAATATAAGCTCAGTGGCGGCGAGTACGTCGCCCGTGCAACGACCGCGATCAATTCGATCCTCCATCTCGCCAACGAGATGGGCAATGCGTCGAATGATGAAGCCAATGGCGAGGCCTCCAGGAGCACATCGAGCCTCACGCTCAACGCGGCGATGCTGTTCGCCGGTATAATACTCACAGTCATCAGCTTCTGGGTTGCGTTCCGCCGCATCCTTGGACCGTTGAACGCGATGACGGGCGCGATGACAAGACTCGCCGGAGGCGACAAGACGATAGAAATCCCGGGAATGAAGAACAAGGACGAAATCGGCGAAATGGGTGCCACCGTACAGGTGTTCAAGGACAACATGATCGAAACCGATCGGCTGCGTGCCGAACAATCGGAGGCCGAGCAGAAGCAGGCGCAACAGCGCAAGGCGGACATGCACAAGCTCGCCGATGCATTCGAAGGCGCGGTCAGTGAAATCGTCGAGATGGTATCGTCGGCTGCGGCAGAGCTTGAAGCTTCTGCCAGCACGCTGACGGCGACTGCCGAACGGGCGCAAGAGCTCGCAACTGCCGTTGCGGCAGCGTCCGAAGAAGCCTCCGCCAATGTCCAGTCGGTGGCCTCTGCGAGCGAGGAGATGACCTCGTCCGTCAACGAGATCAGCCGTCAGGTCCAGGAATCGTCGAGGGTCGCCAACGAGGCGGTGGATCAGGCACAGAAAACCAATGACCGCGTCGGTGAATTATCGAAGGCCGCTGCCCGCATCGGCGACGTGGTCGAGTTGATCAATACCATCGCGGGACAAACCAATTTGCTGGCGCTGAATGCCACGATCGAGGCGGCGCGGGCTGGCGAGGCCGGCCGCGGCTTTGCGGTGGTGGCGTCCGAGGTGAAGGCGCTCGCCGAGCAGACCGCGAAGGCGACCGGTGAGATCAGCCAGCAGATCAGCGGAATCCAGGCTGCCACGCAGGACTCAGTAAGTGCGATCAAGGAGATCGGCGGCACCATCGGCCGGATGTCGGAGATCTCCTCGACCATTGCTGCGGCGGTGGAAGAGCAGGGTACGGCAACGCAGGAGATATCCCGCAACATCCAGCAGGCCGCGCAAGGCACGACGGAGGTGAGTTCGAACATAACCGACGTGCAACGCGGCGCCAGCGAGACCGGATCCGCCTCCGCACAGGTTCATTCGGCGGCGCAGTCGCTGTCCGGCGAAAGCAACCGCCTCAAGCGTGAAGTCAGCAAGTTCCTCGATTCAGTAAGGGCTGCCTGACGAGCCGCCACGGCTGCCGATTCCTTAGGCGGCAGGCGTCACCGCAGGCGAGGTGCCACGGAAGTGAAGGCCGGCACCTTCGCAGGCGTTGGCTTTTTTGCCGCGGTTCGGGTAAATCAGCCCAAATGATTGGCCTTTTGGCCCGCTAATCCCCGCCCTTCGCTGGACCGAGGAATGCCCGGTTTATGATTGCACTGGTCCGTATTGCGCTGAGCCGGCCCTATACCTTCGTGGTGCTCGCGCTGCTTCTTTTGATTGTCGGACCGCTCGCCGCGTTGCGCACGCCCACCGACATCTTTCCGGACATCCGGATCCCCGTGATCGGCGTGGTCTGGCAGTATACCGGGCTGCCGCCGGATCAGATGGCCGGGCGTATCACCACGCCGTTCCAGCGGGCGCTGACGACGACGGTCAACGACATCGAGCACATCGTCGCGAATTCCTACAACGGCTTCGGTATCGTCAAGATCTTCTTCCAGCCCAATGTCGATATCCGCACCGCCAATGCCCAGGTCACCGCGATTTCGCAGACACTGATCAAGCAGATGCCGCCGGGTGCGACACCGCCGCTGATCCTTAACTACAGCGCGGCCACGGTTCCGATCATCCAGGTCGCGCTATCGGGCGAGGGTCTCACCGAACAAAACCTCGCCGACATCGGCATCAACCAGCTGCGCACGCCGCTGGTCACCGTGCCCGGCGCCGCGATCCCTTATCCGTTCGGCGGCAAGCAGCGCCAGGTTCAGATCGATCTCAATCCGTCGGCGCTGCAGTCGCGCGGTCTCTCCGGTCAGGATGTGGCCAACGCACTCGCCGCGCAAAATCTGATCACCCCGGTCGGGACCCAGAAGATCGGCAGTTTCGAATATACCATCCAGCTCAACAACTCGCCGCTCCAAATGCAGGACCTCGGTAATCTGCCGATCAAGGTCGTCAACGGCGCCATGGTCTATGTCCGCGACGTCGCCAGCGTGCGCGACGGCAATCCGCCGCAGACCAATATCGTTCACGTCGACGGCAACCGTTCGGTTCTGATGATGGTGCTGAAGGCCGGATCGACCTCGACGCTGGATATCATCGCCGGCATCAAGCAGAAGGTGATCGACGTCAAGGACGCGCTGCCCGACGCGCTCAAGATCGGCTTCATCGGCGATCAGTCGCTGTTCGTCCGTGGCGCGATCACCGGGGTTGCCTATGAAGGCATCATCGCGGCTTTGCTGACCAGCGTGATGATCCTGCTGTTTCTCGGCAGCTGGCGCTCGACCATCATCATCGCCGTCTCGATTCCGCTCTCGGTGCTTGGCGCGATCGTGATGCTGTCCGCGATCGGCGAAACCCTCAATATCATGACGCTCGGCGGTCTTGCGCTCGCGGTCGGCATCCTGGTCGATGACGCTACCGTCACGATCGAGAACATCAACTGGCATCTGGAACACGGCAAGGACGTCGAAACATCGATCATGGACGGCGCCAACCAGATCGTGACCCCGGCTTTCGTCTCGCTGCTCTGCATCTGCATCGTGTTCGTGCCGATGTTCTTCCTGCAGGGTGTTGCGCGCTTTCTGTTCGTGCCGATGGCCGAAGCGGTGATGTTCGCGATGATCTGGTCGTTCCTGCTGTCGCGCACGCTGGTGCCGACCATGGCGAAATATCTGCTGCAGCCGCATCTGCATCATGCCGAAGGCGAGGGGCCGCCGCCGTCGCGCAACCCGCTGGCACGGTTTCAGCGCGGCTTCGAGGCGCGGTTCGAGCGTGTGCGCGGCGGTTACCGCGATCTGCTGTCGATGGCGATGCGGCAACGGCCGGTTTTCGTGATCGGCTTCCTCGGCTTCGTCGGGCTTTCATTCCTGCTGGTGCCGTTCCTGGGGCGGAATTTCTTTCCCAGCGTCGATGCCGGATCGATCCTGATGCATGTGCGCACCCAAGTCGGCACCCGCGTCGAGGAAAGCGCCAATCAATTCGCCGATGTGCAGAAGGCGATCCGCAAGGTTATTCCGCCCGATGAAATCGAAACGCTCGCCGATAACATCGGCATGCCGATCAGCGGCATCAACATGACCTACAACAACACCGGCGTGATCGGTCCGCAGGATGGCGATATCCAGATCAAGCTGAAAGAGGGTCATCGGCCGACCGACGAATACGTTCAGGCCCTGCGTGAGCAACTGCCGCGTGCCTTTCCCGGCATGACTTTCGCGTTTCTGCCCGCCGACATCGTCAGCCAGATTCTGAATTTCGGCGCGCCGGCGCCGATCGACCTCCAGGTTCGCGGCGCGGATGTCACCGCCAATTTTGTCTACGCCAATAAATTGCTGAGCCGTATCAGGCGCATCCCCGGCATCGCCGATGCCCGCATCCAGCAGTCGCCGAACAATCCGAGCTTCAATATCGATGTCGACCGCACCCGGGCGCAATATGTCGGGCTGACCGAGCGCGATGTGACCAACAGCCTGGTGGTCAATCTGGCGGGCAGCGCGCAGGTCGCGCCGACCTACTACCTCAATCCCGACAATGGCGTGTCGTACTCGATCGTCATGCAGACGCCGCAGTACCAGATCGACTCGCTGAGCGCGCTGGAAACATTGCCGATCACCGCGGGCAGTACCGCCACGCCGCCGATCCTCGGCGGCATCGCCAACATCACACGATCGACGTCGAGCGCGGTGGTCTCCCAATACGATATCCAGCCGATGGTGCAGATTTACGCGACGCCGCAGGGCCGCGATCTCGGCGCGGTCGCCGCCGACGTCAAGACGGCGATCGCGGACACCGCGAAGGACGTGCCGAAGGGCAGTTCGGTGGTTCTGCTCGGCCAGGTGCAGACCATGAACAGCGCGTTTTCCGGGTTGCTGTTCGGGTTGCTGGCCGCGGTGGTGCTGATCTACCTCCTGATCGTGGTGAACTTCCAGTCGTGGTCCGATCCGTTTGTGATCATTACGGCCTTGCCGGCGGCGCTGGCCGGGATCGTATGGATGCTGTTCACGACGCAGACCACGCTTTCGGTGCCGGCGCTGACCGGCGCGATCATGTGCATGGGGGTTGCCACCGCCAACAGCGTGCTGGTGATCAGCTTTGCGCGCGAGCGCTATGAGGAACTGGGCGATCCGGTTGCTGCCGCGATCGAAGCCGGATTCGTGCGCTTCCGGCCGGTGCTGATGACGGCGCTGGCGATGATCATCGGCATGGCGCCGATGGCGCTCGGTCTTGGCGAGGGCGGCGAGCAGAACGCGCCGCTCGGACGCGCCGTGATCGGCGGGCTGGTCTTCGCAACCATCGCTACATTGATGTTTGTTCCCGTGGTTTTTAGTATGGTACACAAGAAGCAAGGCGCCAAAGCAGCCGCCCTATCGGAGACGTCGCATGCCCGCTGAACACAGCTCACCGGTCTCTCGCCGGAAGTTGGGCATTTTCGGGTTTGTGGCCGTCGTCGCCGCGCTGCTGGTGGTGGTCACCGGCATCCGCGCCCGTGAAGATTCCAGCGCGAAGCTGCGCGAATGGACCGACAACCAGGCTGTCCCGACGGTCGCCGTGGTGCTGCCCGACGCCAAGGTTCTCAACGCCACCCTGGATCTGCCGGGCCGGCTGGAGGCCTATTATCGCGCGCCGATCTTTGCGCGCGTCAGCGGCTACCTGAGAAGCTGGAGCGCCGATATCGGCGCGCAGGTCAAGGCGGGGCAGGTGATTGCCGAAATCGAGGCGCCGGACCTCGACCAGCAATTGCTGCAGGCACGCGCCGATCTCGCTAGCCAGCAGGCCAGCGCGAAATTGTCCGAAGCCACGCTGACCCGCCGGAAATCGCTGATCGCCTCGAATTTCGTCTCGATGCAGGAGATCGACGAGCGCACCGCCGACCTCTCCAACAAGATGGCCGCGGTCAATTCCGGCCAGGCCAATGTCGAACGGCTGGAGGCGTTGGCCGGCTACAAGAAGATCACCGTGCCGTTCGACGGCGTGGTCACCGCCCGCGATACCGATGTCGGCGCCTTGATCAATGCCGGCGGCGGCGCCGGGCCGGCGATGTTCGTGGTTTCCGACATCAAGAAGCTGCGGGTCTACGTCAACATTCCGCAGAGCTATGTGCCCGCGATCAAGATCGGCGCCAAGGCGGTGATCTCGATGCCGGAATATCCGAACCGGACCTTCGCCGCGACGGTCGAGGCCTCCTCGCAATCGGTCGATGTCGGCTCCGGCACCACGCGGATGCAGCTTGCGCTCGATAACGCCAAAGGCGAGTTGATGCCGGGTGGCTATGCCAATGTGCGCATGAGCCTGCAGCGCGACGCGGTGCCGCTGCACATTCCCGCCAGCGCGCTGATTTTCAACCAGAACGGCTTGCGGGTGGCGACCGTCGGTTCCGACGACAAGGTGCTGTTCAAGACCGTGACCATCGCCCGCGACCTCGGCAAGGACATTGAGCTGGCGTCCGGCATCGCTCCAGAGGATCGCATCATCGTCGCGCCCCCCGACGGCATCGCCGATGGCGATCAGGTCCGCGTCGCCGGCGCCAAGGGCGGCGCCAAGCCCGCGACGGTGTCAGAGAAGCAGGACGTGAAGGGGTAGGGCGGGCTCTAATCTCGTCACGCGAACAGCGGAAGCGAGAGACTGGAGCGAAGGCCACAATTTCTGCTGTCATCGTCCGGCTTGACCGGACGATCCAGTACGCCGTGGCGGACGTATTCAAGCTCAGGCGCCTGCGATTACTAGATACCCGCCTTCGCGGGTATGACGGGCTACAGGCGTCGCCACTCCAACACGCCGTCATCCGCAGCGACGATATCGCCGGTTGAGCCCACCGGCGTGCGGTCCATGTTGAGAAGGTGCGCCAGCGTCGCGCCATCGTGTGCGGGCACCCGCGCCAGCGCGCGGGCATTATCCGATGTTCGCAGCATCACCACGCCGTGCTCGACGTCGCCGCCCCGGCCATAGATCACGGTAAAACTCTCAACCGCGCCCTTGCCGTCAGCTTCGGTCACGAACTCAGGCACCGCGCCGCGATGCCGGTCCGCCTCGACCTGCACGCTGGTATCCTGCGCCAGCGCATGTTGCGGCACCTGACGTGACAGCACCAGCGCATGATGCTTGGTGACAAAACCGCCCTGGCCATAGAGCAGGCCGAGCTTTGCGCCATTGCGAAGCTTGCGCACCATCGCGCAGGCCGCGTGCGTCATGTAGGTGTTGAGCGGCGCGCCGAAAAACGTCAGGCCGCCGGTGACGGTCGGCTGCACGTCGGCGCCGAGCCCCAGCGTTCGCCGCGCCATTTTCGGCACGCAGGGAAAGCAGCTGTAGAGCTCGATCGCATCGAACGCCTTGCCGTCGCCGCCGGCGAGTTCCATGACCGCCTTGAGCACGGCGTTCTGCGGGTGACTCTCAAAAAACTGGTCGCGGATCAGATAGTCCCGCGGCTCCTCCGCCGATGCGCCACCCCAGACGTGAACCAGGCGATCCTCGGCAATGCCGGCGGCCCGCGCTTTGGCGAGACTGGTCATCAGGATTGCGCCGCCCATGTTGACGGTCGGGTTGGCCACCATCAGCTTGTTGTAGGGCCAGGCGATCAGCCGGTTGTCCGGCGTCGGCGTCGTGATCTCGTCGGATGTAAAGCGCCGCTTCAACCAGGCATTGGGATTTTGCGAGGCGACGCTGGAATAGGTCGACCACAGGGCGCCTGATTCCGCCATCGCCTCGCGCGGGGTCTGGCCCCAATGCGCCGAGGTCGCCGCTTCATAAAACGGATACACCGTGATCGGCCTGAAGACGCCAAGCTTCACGGCCATCGGCTTCTGGAACGCGGCTCCACGTTTGGGCTCTTCCACGTCATGCGCGAACGGTGTCCATGGCAAGGTGACGCCGGCGCGTTCGGCCTTGGTCGCGGTCGACTGTGCTTCGGCGCCGCAGACCGCGGCGACGCTGCATTCGCCGCGCGCGATGCGCTGCGCCGCCTCATGCAGATAGCGGATCGGGCTTTCGCCGCCGACCGGACCGTAATAGGCGTGCTTTGGCGTGATGCCGAGGCGGCCGGCGAGCAGCTTTTCCGGATCGCGGTAGCGCCAGCTCAGGAAATTGACGATGTCGAGCGAGTCGATCTCGCCAAGCAATTTGCCGCCGCTGTCCGCTTCGGCGCGCTTGAGTGCTGCTTCCAGCAGCGCGAGCGGCTCGAGCCCATCGGCGATCTCTTTCGGACGATCGGTGATTTCGCCGACGCCGACGATGACAGGGATGCGGTCTTCGGAGATGGGGGAGGTTGGGTTCGTCATTTTTTTGTTTTCACTTTCTCAACATTCTCAAACCTCATCCTGAGGAGCGGCCGCTTGGCCGCGTCTCGAAGGATGGACGCAACGCACGGATTCGCGGCCATCCTTCGAGACGCGCGCAAGGCGCGCTCCTCAGGATGAGGTCGCAGGCATACTCACAATGCTCTCACCATGAGGCTCCAACTACTCCGCCACCAGCGCGTTCATGTGCTCCACCGCTTCAATAAAATCTTCCTTGAACTCCTGCACCACGGCGCCTGCGGATTTCACGCTGTCGATCAGGCCGACGCCTTGGCCCACAAAATAACTGACGAGGTCGCGCGCCTGCGCATTGCCTGAGGCGGCCGAGCGATCGATGGAGTTGAAGGCGTCGCGGCTGATGATGCTCTGCAATGGCATCGGCAGCGCGCCGGGGCTGTCGGGGCCGCGGTCCCAGGCATCGGTCCAGACCGAACGCAACTGCCGCGCCGGTTTCCCGGTGCGGCCCTTGGAACGGATGGCGTCGCGCGACGACGCTGCGATCATCTTTTCGCGAAAAATTTCGGTGGTTTCGGATTCGACCGTCGCCAGCCACACCGAACCGGTCCAGACGCCGGCGGCGCCCATCGCCATGCACGCCGCCATCTGACGCCCGGTCATGATGCCACCCGCGGCCAGCACCGGCACGTCGCGGATCGGTTTTATGGCCTTGATCACCTCCGGCACCAGCACCATGGTGGAAACCTCGCCGCAATGGCCGCCGGCTTCGGTGCCTTGCACCACCAGAATATCGACGCCGGCTGCGACCTGGCGCAGCGCATGCTCCTTGGCGCCGACCAGCGCCGCCACCGGCACGCCGTGTTTCCTGCCCATCTCGATCATCGCCTTGGGCGGCACGCCCAGCGCATTGGCGATCAGGCGGATCGGATGGCGGAACGAGACTTCGAGAACTTCCAGGGCGCGTTGCGCGTCGAACGGCTGCGGCTGGTTGTCCGCGACATTGGTCGTCGTCAGTTCGATGCCGTATTTCTTGAGGAGGTTACGGGTGAAGTCACGATGCTGGGGTGAAATACGCGCTTCCAGGCTTTTCCAGGTGACGTCCTTTTCGCCTGCCGTCGAAATATTTTCCGGGATCAGTACGTCCAGCCCATAGGGCTTGCCGTCGACGTGGTCGTCGATCCATTTCAGTTCCTGCTCGATCGATTCAGGCGAATGCGAGGTGGCGCCAAGCACGCCGAAACCTCCGGCGCGGCTGACCGCGGCCACCACGTCGCGGCAGTGGCTGAAGGCCAGCAGGGGGAATTCAATTCCGAGCATGTCGCAGATCGGCGATTTCATGGTGCTCACTCCCTGCGGCCGCGTTTTGAGGCTGCTTGTTATCGTTTCAAGTTGCGACTTCTCCGATGACGCTAGCGCATCATTGGTGTGCATGCCAAGCGGGGCGACAAAGATGACCTCATCCTGAGGAGCGGCCTTCAGGCCGCGTCTCGAAGGATGGGCCACACGCGAGCCATGGTTCGAGACGGCGCAATTTCGCCTCCTCACCATGAGGGACTGCGTATTCCACGTCGCAAAATATCCGGGGCCGGCGGGTCCGTTTTGCCCCTTGCGCTTTCACGCGGCGGATAGAATGCTGGTCCGCAACTCAAGAAGAATCCCAAGGGAGCGCGAATAGATGTCCGCCTTGCCATCCGTTGCCGGCAAAAGCCGCGCCGCAGGCAGAGAGACCTACGATGTCGTCGTGGTCGGTGCAGGTTTTGCCGGAATGTACATGCTGCACCGGCTGCGCGGGCTGGGATTGCCGGTCCGGGTCTACGAGCAGGGCGGCGATGTCGGGGGAACCTGGTACTGGAACCGTTATCCCGGGGCACGCTGCGATGTCGAAAGCATGCAGTATTCCTATTCGTTCTCGGACGAATTGCAGCAGGAGTGGGACTGGAGCGAGCGCTATGCGCCGCAGCCCGAAATTCTGAAATACGCCAATCACGTCGCCGACCGTTTTGATCTCCGCAGCGGCATCCAGCTCGACACCCGCGTCGATCGGGCGGTCTTCGATGAAAACGCCAACCAGTGGTCCGTGACCACATCCGACGGCAGCACCGTAACGACAAAATATGTCGTTCTCGCCACCGGCTGCCTGTCGAACGCGCGGATGCCCGATATCAAGGGCCTCGCCGACTTCAAGGGCAAGGTCTATCACACCGGGCACTGGCCGCATGAACGGATCGATTTCACCGGCCGGCGCGTCGGTGTGATCGGCACCGGGTCATCGGCGATACAATCGGTGCCCATCATCGCCGAGCAGGCCAGCCATCTCACGGTGTTTCAGCGCACCGCGAATTTTTCCATACCCGCGCGCAACGCGTCGCTATCGGCGGAGGAGCGGCAATCCTGGCGCGCGGACTATCCGGAAATCCGGCGCAAGGCCCGCGAAGAGACGCGCAACGGCATCTATACCGAGGTGCCCGACAGGGGCGCGCTCGACGACGGCGACAACGAGCGCCGCGCCAAATACGAAGCGCGCTGGAGCCGCGGCGGCCTTACCTTCATGTCGGTCTATAACAACCTGGCGCTTGACAAGGCGGCCAACGACACCGCCGCCAACTTCGTCCGCGACAAGATCGCGGAGATCGTCAAGGACCCGCAAACCGCAAAACTGCTGCAGCCCAACAATCACCCGATCGGCTCAAAGCGCATCTGCATCGATTCCGATTATTTCGCGGCATTCAACCGTGCGAACGTGACGCTGGTCGATATCAAATCCAATCCGATCGAAGAGATATTGCCTGACGCCGTGCGCGCCGGCGGAAAAGATTACGAGGTCGATGCATTGGTGTTGGCCACCGGCTTCGACGCCATGACGGGTTCAGTTGCAAAAATCGATATTCGCGGCCGCAAGGGACAAACGCTCAACCAGAAATGGGCGGAAGGTCCAAAAACCTATCTCGGCTTGATGAGCGCGGGCTTCCCCAATCTGTTCATCATCACCGGCCCCGGCAGCCCCTCGGTGCTGAGCAACATGATCGTCTCGATCGAGCAGCACGTCGACTGGATCGCCGACTGCATCGCCTGGATGCGCGACCGCGATCTCGATAGCATGGAAGCGAAAAAGGAAGCCGAGGATAATTGGGTTGATCACGTCAACGAGGTCGCCCAGGGCACGCTCTACCCGCAGGCCAATTCCTGGTACATGGGCGCCAACTCCCGGGCAAACCGCAGATCTTCATGCCCTATATCGGCGGCGTCGCGATCTACCGCCAGACCTGCAACGACGTCGCGGCCAAGGGCTATGAAGGATTTACGATGACGGGCGCGGAGCGGCCGCAGAAAATGGCGGCGTCGTCATGAGAGCCTGAGTCCAATCTCGTCATGCCCGGCCATAGCAGTATGCCTTGCGCAGACTGCGTAAACTTGTCTGCGATGCCGGGCATCCACGTCTTACTTACTTATTTGACGCCGAAAAGACGTGGATGGCCGGGACAAGCCCGGCCATGACGGAGCAGAGCGGGGAGGGAGCTGCCATGGGTACCTACGAAAAAGGCGCCGTTCGCATCCACTTTGAGGAGGCCGGTTCCGGCTTCCCGTTGCTGCTCATCGCTGGCGGCGGATTGAACTCGAGCATATCGGGCATTACCGGCAGCTATCCGCCCTTCAACGCCATGGCGGAACTCAAGAGTGAGTACCGCTGCGTTGCCTTCGACCTGCGCAACGCTAATCCCGGCCAGTCCTCTGGTCCGCTCGAGGTTGACCGTCCCTGGGATTCCCACACCGATGACCAGCTCGCGCTGATGGATCATCTGGGCATCGACAAGTTCATGGTGCTGGGCTTCTGCATCGGCGGCCCTTTCATCTGGAATCTGCTGAAGCGCGCACCGAATCGCATCGTCGCCGCCGTGCTGGCGCAGCCCAGCGGGTCGCGTCCGGAGATGCGCGACCTGTTCTACGAAAACAATATGAAAGGCTGGGGTCCGGAGCTGACCAAACGCCGGCCCGACATCACCATGGAGGCGGTCGAAAAATTCCTGACCAGGATGTACCGCACCGACCCCGACTTCGTATTTACGGTGACGCGCGATTTCGTGCGCAATTGCCAGACGCCGGTCCTGATCCTGCCGGATGATATCCCGGCCCATCCCTATGCGGTGGCCATGGAGGCTGCGATGCTCGCGCCGAAGGCCGAAGTGAGCATGTTTCCGTGGAAGGAGCCCAAGGAGCGGATCCCGCTGGCAGTGCGCCAGATACGTTCCTTCCTCCGCGCGCATCGGCCGGCGTCGGCCTAGCCGCTCCCCGCAAATGACGAACCTACGCTCCAGCTGCGCCCTGGGCCGGCGGGAACACCACTCGGTCGTCGGTCCGGCAGTAGCGGTCGGCGAACATGCGGCCGATCGGATGATATCTTTCCATGTGCACGCGCATGGCGTCGCCGTCCCACAATTCGTCGCGGATATGGAAATGGATGCCTTCGCCCATGATGAGCTGCCGTTCGGCCTTCACATCGATGGTTTTCCACACCTTGCACTCCATCGCCCATGGCGCGTCGGCAAGCCGCGGCACCGCGATCTTTGTCGAGGGCGCCAGTTTCAGGCCAAGATAGCCGGGCTCGCCGATGTCGGGCGGAAAGTCGCCGCTGGAATCATGCATCGCATGCGCTAGCGGCTCGTCTGTTATGTTGACCACGAACTCTTGATGATGCTGGATGTTGATCAGCGTGTCCTTGACGCGGCCGTCAGGCCGCCGGCTGACGGCGAACATGCAGAGCGGCGGATCCTCGCAAAACACGTTGAAGAAGCTGAAGGGCGCGGCGTTGACCACGCCGGTGGGTCCAACCGTCGTTACCCAGGCGATCGGCCGCGGCAGGACGAATCCTGCCAGCAGCTTGTAGCGGTCGCGAGGCGTGAGATCGTCAGCGGCGTATTCCATACGGGGATTCCTTGTCAACAACGCGTAGGGCGGATGAGCGATGGCGTAATCCGCCGATCGGGCCGACGAAACGGCGGGTTACGGCTTCCGCCTGACCCGCCCTACGGCCTTTGGACTATGGCATGCTCAGCTCGTGGCGGCCAACGACCATCCAGTGCACTTCGTCGGGGCCGTCGGCGAAGCGGAGATGGCGCACGTCGGTGTACATCTCGGCGAGCGGAGTCCATTGCGAAATGCCGGTCGCTCCATGCATCTGGATCGCCTGATCGATGATCTTGCAGGCGCGCTCGGGCACCATGGCCTTGACCATGCTGACCCAGATGCGCGCCTCCTTGTTGCCGAGCACGTCCATCGCCTTGGCGGCTTTCAGCACCATCAACCGCATCGCCTCGATCTCGCAGCGGGCCTGCGCGATGATCTGGAGATTGCCGCCGAGATGCGCGATCTTGCTGCCGAAGGCTTGGCGCGTCAGGCCGCGTGCGACCATCAGATCGAGCGCCTTTTCCGCTTTTCCGATCGTCCGCATGCAGTGATGGATACGGCCGGGCCCGAGGCGGACCTGCGAGATCTCGAAGCCGCGGCCTTCGCCGAGCAGAATGTTGTCCTTGGGCACCCTGACATTGTTGAAGCGCAGGTGCATATGGCCACGCGGCGCATGGTCGTGCCCGAACACGTGCATCGGCCCGATGATCTCGACGCCCGGCGTGTCCTTGGGCACCAGGATCTGCGACTGCTGTTTGCTCGGCGGCGCGTCCGGATTGGTTTTCACCATCACGATCATGATCTTGCAGCGGGGATCGCCGAGGCCGGAGATGTAATATTTCTCGCCGTTGATCACCCATTCGTCGCCGACGAGTTTTGCCGTGGTCGAGATATTCTTGGCATCCGACGACGCGACATTGGGTTCGGTCATGGCGTAGGCGGAGCGGATTTCACCGTTCAAGAGCGGCTTGAGCCACTTCGCCTTCTGCGCGGGCGTGCCGACGCGCTCGAGCACTTCCATGTTGCCGGTATCCGGCGCCGAACAGTTCATGGTTTCCGAGGCCAGCGGGTTTTTGCCGAGCTCGGCCGCGATATAGGCATAGTCGAGGTTCTTCAGGCCGGCGCCGGTCTCGTCATCGGGCAGGAAGAAATTCCACAGGCCGACCTCCTTGGCCTTTGCCTTGGCTTTCCCCAGCACCTCGAGCTGGCCCGGCGTAAAGCTCCAGCGATCGGTCTTGTTCTCGCCAAGCCGATAAAATTCAACCGACATCGGCTCGACCGTTTCCCGGATGAATTTCCGCACGTGGTCATAAAGCGGCCGGACCTGTTCCGACATCCGCAAATCGTTGAGTTCATCTTCCGGGTTCAGGCTGTAGGACGTCATTCGGGGCACGTAGGCGTGTTTCATGTCGTATCCTCCCAATCGCGCAATTCGTTTCTTCTCGCGTGGCAGTCTAGACGTCCGATCAACCTTTACAAGCAGACGGGCAGGCGGGTTCTTCCAATGCCTGTCCGTCGGCTTTTGCCGCCCTGCGAAATTTCGAAATCGCCGTAGTGCCGCGGTGGATCAAAAAAAACGGTCGTGTGATAGGACGGCGCCTTGCTCATCGGCGATGCCGCCGAAATCCGAGGGCTAGCGAAGCAATCCAGTGCCACCAGGACCAACACCTCGTCTCAGGCTGCGGTTCGTTTGGTCGGGCGCGAGCGCGGCGCTTTCTTCGGTGGCGGAAGCAGCAGGTCGGCCGGAATATTAAAACGGGCACGCAACCTCTGCACCATGGCCATGCTCAGTCCCTTCTTTCCCTGCAGGACTTCACTGACGCGGCTCGGCGTTCCCAGGACCGGCACCATGTCCGCACGGGTGAGACTATGTTGATCCATGAGGTGGCGGATGAGACCCGCTGTGCTTGGTGGCCGACGCGGCCACTTGCCTTCCTCATAGGCCGCGACCAGACGCGCTTGCGCTTGCAGCCGGGCAATGTCGGCTGGCTCATCCGACTCCCAGAGTCGTTCAACAAGGGCGCGGGCGCGCGCGAGTTCCGAATCGCTATCGATCAAAATCAGGGTTGCATCCATCACACGGTCTCCGCGTCTATTCTGTCGTATTCGCTGTGGGTGCCGAAGAAGCGAGGCTCCTGCCCGATATTGCAGGGCCGCAACCAGGCGATAGTCATTGCCCTCGATGTTAGCGCCATCAGACGTTTTTTTGAATCGTTCGAAATTTGAATCGTTCGAAATGTTGATTAGAACTGGAAGATCTCCAGATCGTACCATTTGGTCTTGCTCTCACTCTCGCTCCTGCCGTTTGGTGCAACTCCGCAAAGGCGCGGTGGAATCGGTTGGGGGACTAAGTGGAATTGGCAATACAGCGTTCGGGGCGCCACTCATTGGGGGGCGCCGCGGTTATCGTCGCGCTCTTCGCCGCAACGACAAATGCACAAGCCCCCGCACCTGGCGCGACCAAGCCAAGCGCGTTGCCGCCGATCTCGATTGAAGAGCCTCAGGCTCGCCGACAACGGCAGTCGATGCCGACGACCAGGCCGGCTCGTGGTGCGCGCGCGACGGTTCGCCGTGCCGCGTCACGGTCTCGGCCGCCGGCTGCCGCGCCTCAGCCTGCGGTTCAGCCGGTGAATCCGACGTCAACGATGGCAGCGCAGCCCGCCTAGGCCGGTCGGCAGGTTGCGCGCGGCGGGCAGGTCGGCGTGCTCGGCAGCGTCGACTACATGAGCGCACCGTTCAGCACCCAGAGCTTCACGCAGCAGTTCATCGAAAACCGCCAGGCCACAACCATACAAGACGTGCTGCTTTACGACCCGTCGATCTCCGCAGCACAGGGCGGGTCGCGTGCGGCCGTGGATTATGTGAGATTTAGGGGTTTCCCGAATTACGCTGGCACGGAGCAGAGCGCCGTCAACGGTCTTGCCGGTGTTTCCGGCTACCTGGTTCCTTCGCCGGAATTCCTGCAGCGTCTTGAATTGATCAAGGGCGCGGTAATCCGGGTCGAATGCCTTGACATATAACCGAATTGTCCGCGCTATGTACCAAACCTCGCGACAAGCGAAGGCTCGATCTACGTGCCGCGTCCCGGTCAAACGCCGCCCGCGCCGGAGTGGAAAAGGCTGCCTGCCGTCGCACCGCTCCTTCCGGATGAGGACCGGCAAGGCGCGGCCAATGGTGACGCGGAGGGTTAACGACGGCGCGATGGCAACACCAAGCGCAAACCGGGCTGCCAGAGGGAGTGCCAAGATGAGCGAGGGCTTGCACGCGAATGCGCTGAAGTCGGTGACCATTGCGGCCGCACTTGTTGTCGCAACCGCATCGTTCGCGGAAAGCCGAAAATACGATCCCGGCGCGAGCGACACCGAAATCAGGATCGGCCAGACCATGCCCTACAGCGGGCCCGTTTCTGCATTATCGGTGATCGGCAAGGTTCAGGCGGCCTATTTCAGAATGATCAACGACCGCGGCGGCATCAATGGACGGAAGATAAACCTGATCTCTTACGATGACGCGGCGTCGCCGGCCAAGACAGTCGAACAGGTTCGCAAACTCGTCGAAGGCGACGAGGTGTTGTTCATGTTTCAGCCGCTTGGGCTCGCTTCCAACATTGCAATTCAGAAATACCTCAATGATCGCAAGATCCCTCAGCTTTTCGTGGCCGGGCGCGCGACGCGGTTCGAGAACCCGACCGAATTTCCATGGACCATGGGGTTTGCCCCCAATCTGCGGACCGAGATTCGCGTCTATGTGCGCTTTATCCTGGACAACTATCCGAACGCCAGAATTGGCTTGCTCTATCAGAACGACGATGGGGGCAAGGACTATCTCACCGGTTTGAAGGAAGGGCTTGGCGCAAGAGCGGCTGGGTTGCTGGTCAGCGAGGCTTCATACGAGCCTGTGGATCCAACGGTCGACTCGCAGGTTGTGCGGCTGAAGGCGGCCGGTGTCGATCTCCTGGTGAATATGGCGTCGCCGAAATTCGCTGCCCAGGTGATCAGGAAGGCGGCAGAACTCGACTGGAAGCCCGTTCATCTTCTCGGTGTCGGCTCGTCCTCAATCGACGCCGTTCTGGCGGCCGCAGGTCTCAACAATTCCAAGGGACTTATTTCGGCGAGTTCGTTCAAGGAAGCCAGTGATCCGACCTGGATCGATGACGAAGGTATGAAAAAATGGGTCGCGTTCATGAACGCTTACTATCCCGAAGGTGATCGCAAGAGCATCTTCACAACCTTTGGCTACAGCGCGGCCGAGTTGATGGTGCATGTGCTGCGTCAATGCGGGGACGATATCTCGCGCGAAAATGTGATGCAGCAGGCGGCAAACGTGAAAAACCTCAAACTGGACCTGCTATTACCGGGTTTGTCGATCAACACCAGCCGGTCCGACTATCGCGTCGTCAAGGAGTTCCGGATGATGCGCTTTAACGGCGAGCGATGGGAGCCGTTCGGACCGATCGTGGCGGACTAGGGTCTGTTTGGATTCATCTTGAATTTATTACGGCGGCGGTGAGATTGATCATTGCTTCGAAGCTGATGTCAGTTTTGTCGGCACGCATGGCGATCCGCTTGAATTCCTTGAGCTTGCAGAAGAAGTTTTCGATCA
>DATHHQ010000383.1:0-3745 GCA_035490095.1 Bradyrhizobium sp. | reverse complement strand
GGACATCGTTGGCTCCCATGCTCGTTTGATGTTTGGGCGGCGGGCCGGTCGCCCCTCGGGTCGCTTGCCCCACGATATGGTCCGGCTATGATCATCGATCAAACAGATTGGATCGATAATGGGCATCGATACCGTCAATCTAGGTCGTATCGACCTGAATCTCCTCGTTCATCTCGATGCGCTGCTCACGGAGCGGAGTGTCACGCGCGCGGCGGCACGCGTCGGCATTGGTCAGTCCGCGATGAGTCACAACCTGGCGCGGCTGCGGGAGTTGTTCGGTGACGAACTTCTTACGCGCGGCTCCGATGGCATGCGCCTCACCCCCCGCGCGGTGACGCTACTCGAGCCGATGCAGACCATGTTGGCGCAGGTCGAAGCGCTGGTGTCGCGCAATCAAGCCTTCGATCCGGCAACGGCGGTGCGAACGTTCAGGTTCGGATTGCCGGACAGCATGGAAATCCTGATCATGCCTGCGCTCCTGGCGCGCATGCGCGAGGTCGCGCCCGGCATTCACCTCCGGCTTTACAATTCCGACGCGTCCCGGCTGTTCGAAGAACTCGACGCCGACGAAATAGACCTCGCAATTGGCTATGGCGCGTTGCAGCAGGGACAATTCCACCACAAGCGGCGCAAGCTGTTCACCGAGACCTGGCTGTGCATGTTCAATGCCGAGAAGACAGGCATCGCGCCACCGATCTCGCTCGACGACTTTGTACGGCTTCCTCATGTGCTGACCAGCCTGAGGCCCGGGCGGAGCGTGCGCGGCATTGTGGACGAAGCGCTGGATAAACTCGGGTTGCGTCGCTCCGTCGCCCTCACCACGCCGCGTTTCCTTACGGTCCCGTCTTTGGTGGCGCGCACACCCGTCATCGTCACCATGCAGGCGCGACTGGCTCGCCTGTTCGCCGCCGAACTCGGGCTCAGCCTTAGTCCGCCTCCGGTGGAATTGAGTGAGCTCACGATATCATTGCTGTGGCATGCGTCTTACGATCACGATCCGGCTCATACCTGGTTACGGGAGCTGGTGATCCAGGTGGCAGCCGAACTGTGAGCTGGTATGTGACGGGCGCGCACCGCATGGCGATCGAGGACCGCATGGATGGTGCTCCTGGCGGGACCCCTGACATCGCCGTCCAGGCGCCTGACCAGCAGAGCTCGCGGATCTTGCGTGTGCCCTAATGGGCTTCTCGGCATGCCCGTATACGGGCATGCACTCACCTTTCGCGTCAGAGTCGTTTTATATTTTGACCCGGACAGGCTACCGCCGCATCAGAACTTGACCACGGTGCGCAGGCCAAAAACCCAGGCATTGTCGGTCTTCACGCCGGCGCCATTAAAGCCGCGCCCGCCAGGATTGATCACATACTGGGCGTCGAACTTGAGGTTCAACCAGCCGGTCGCCTGCAACCCGTACCAAGCTTCGAGCGGAACTTCGTTACCGCCTGCATTCGGGCTGAGGGCGGCCGAATTCACGTGGGTCGTGCCCACCGCGACGCCAACTTCGTCCTCGGGGCGCGAGGCGAAGGTTCCGGTGTGCTTGAGTTCCAGGGAGACCTGGTAGTCCTGGAACGAAGTCCGGTGATCGGCGACGGACGTATTGAGGTAGATATACCAACCTTGGTTGGTGGGACCGTCAGCGGTCAACCGCTGCAGGATTGACTCATAAAAGCCGTAGCGGCCTCTTTGATCTCCCAGATTTTGGGCTGGGACACCACCGACGCCTGGGATGGTAGCAATGACACCCGGGAGGCCACCATCAATCGTCGACGCATCGTCATACCAGCCGCCCAATCTCCAGGTCCCGTACAGGCGACCGCTCGGCCTCCAGGTCAACTCCACCGGCACCAGCACACCCGAGGCGGGGCTTGAGCCAGGGATGCCCGGCGCCGCGTAGATGCCGGCGTCTGACGTCGTCAGATAATTCGGATTGGCGTCGTAGACGCCGACCGAAATCTGGACTTCCTTGGTGATGTTGAAGTGGGCGAGACCGGCCCACTGGCTCACCGGAAAGTTAAAGATGTAGCCACCCTGGATGTTGCCGGGCTGGCCGCCGCAGAAGGTCAGGTTAATGAACTCGCACTGACCGAAGAAGAAGTCGGAGCCGACTGGAAGACGGCCGCCCTTGAGTTCAAGGCGATCATCGAAAAGCTTCTGCGAGTAGTAGAGTTCGGTCAGGCGCAGAATATTGCCGCGGCCGAAAACCTCATTGGTCAGCTGCAAGGCCGGAATGCCTGCGTCGTCATTCAGATTGTGGCCGAAGCGGTCGACCAGCGTGATGCCGATCAAGCCGCCATGGATGCCGGCAAGCTTCGCCATATCGAACTTGGCCGCAAAGGCCAGCTGTCCAGCGTTGGCCGCCGTTCTATTGGTTCCGCCCGTCACGTTGGTGACGGCTTCGTCACCCAGTTGCAGGGACAGATCGATGCCCATCTCCTTCAGCCTCGTCCTGCCGAGATCGCCAAGCAGGTACGGTCTTGTCCAGAAATCATCGGCCGCAGCATAAGGAACAGGTGGAGCTTTCGTTAAAAGATCGGCCGCATACGCTCCACCGCTCAACAGAGATGACAGAGCAATCCCCATGCCGCACACGCGTGCGGTCTTTACAGACCTATGCAACATTTTTTTGGTCCTCCCAGGGTCCCAGGCTTTGTCTTTTTTTTGTTTCACGTCCCGCCCAAAGCCCTCGAGCCTGGAACGTGCTCTCTCCCCAGCACACACCGATTTCAGCCGACCAAGAAGTGGCCGTATATCAACTGGAGGTTAGGTGATCACATTAACGAGCCTTGAGACGGGCGCATATCGTAATACTAATTGTTCAATTTGATATAATAGTAACTGTGTCGGCGAGGACACATGTGTGCTGGTGATCACGACGGCGCTGGTCGTGCTCTACGCCTTCGTGACGACGCGCACCGTCATCGGCCGGCAGATCTACGCGGTCGGCGGCAACGCAAAGGCGGCGAAGCTCTCCGGCATCAAGGCTGAGTGGCTTCCCACTGTGAACGGCTAAGCGCCCCTTCCCCGAGCCTGTCTACTTATTCCTTATCAGTTACGGGACGCCGCTTGCGTATGAACGGCAGCTTTGCGCCGCCAAAAGCGGACGTTCCCTCAAAGTCAGCCCTTGCGGACGTTCCCTGGAAAGGCGAGGGCCAGTTCGAAGGGTGAGGGGGTCTAGCCGGCGAAATGGGCGGCCAGCTGAGTACGGAATCGGCCGAAAGGACTCCTGTCGGATTCCCGTCCCCCCGTTCGTCCTCCGGGCGAGCCCACGCCAACGGAGTTCATGATGGCCAACGATCTTCTTTAACCCGCCCGTCGCCGATCTCGCCCGCGTGCCGCCTTCGAGACGAAGCACGAAGCATACCGGCTCATCTGAACCCAACCAACAAGGACATCCGTCATGACTTCCATCACGCCGTTCCTCTGGTTCGATAACAACGTCCCCGAGGCTGTCGCCTTCTACAAATCGGTGTTTCCCAATGCCAAGGTCGAAACCGTCAATGACTTCATGGCGACCTTCGAACTCGAAGGGCAGAGGTTCAACGCCCTCAATGGCGGCCCAAAATACAAGTTCAACGAGGCGATCTCCTTCTTCATCAGCGTCGAAAGCCAGGAAGAGGTGGACTACTTCTGGAACAGACTGATCGCCGACGGCGGCGAGGAATCGAAATGCGGATGGCTCAAGGACAAATTCGGCCTGTCCTGGCAGGTTGTGCCCACGGCCCTCGGCCGTTACCTGAGCGATCCC
>DATHHQ010000382.1:0-5924 GCA_035490095.1 Bradyrhizobium sp. | reverse complement strand
CTGATGGCCATCTTGCCGGCGGGCGCCCAAACCGCGCTGGACAAGGTCTCGTTTGGAACCAACTGGGTCGCCGAGGCCGAGCACGGCGGATTTTTCCAGGCCCTGGCCGACGGCACCTACAAGAGTTACGGGCTCGACGTCGCCATCGTGCCGGGCGGCCCGAACGACAATAATCGCATTCTGCTGATCGCCGGAAAGCTCGACTTCTTCATGGCCGCGAACACGTTGATGTCGTTCGATGCGGTCACCAACAACGTGCCGGTGGTAACGGTCGCCGCCATATTCCAGAAGGATCCGCAGGTTTTCCTGACCCACCCGGAATCCAAGGTCGCCAAGCTGGAAGAGCTCAAGCCGCTGACACTGTTCGTGTCCAAGGAAGGGATCGCAAGCTATTTTCAATGGTTGAAGTTCGAATACGGTTTCAGCGACGAAAAGGTCAAGCCCTACACGTTCAACTCACAACCGTTTCTCGCCGACAAGCTAAGCGCGATGCAGGGCTACGTCACCTCGGAGCCGTTCGCGGTCGAGAAAGCGGCCAAATTCAAGCCGGGGATCATTTTGCTGGCGGATTACGGCTTCAACACCTACTCCACCTTGATCGAGACCCGCAGCGAGCTCATCGACAAGAAGCCGGACCTGGTTCAGCGCTTCGTCGACGCCTCGATCGTCGGTTGGTACCACTACCTGTACGGGGACAACGCGGCCGGCAACGCGATGATCAAGAAGCTCAATCCGGAAATGACCGACGAGTTGCTTGCCTACTCCGTGGCCAAGATGAAGGACTATGGAATTGTCGATTCCGGCGACACGCTGCGCGACGGTATCGGCGCCATGAGCGATGCACGGGTCGCAAGCTTCTTCGACAAGATGGCGCGCGCCGGCGTGGTACGCCGCGACATCGACTTCCGCAACGCTTACACGCTTCGCTTTACCAACAAGGGCGTCGGGTTAGATCTGCGGCCAAAGAACTAGAGGCGCGATGGCCGAGCCCGCAGCCTTGTCCGAAGTCGACACCAGCACGGCCGGCCTCGCGGTCAGCCTGCGCGGCGTCACCAAGATCTATGACAGCGGCGTGATGGCATTGGGGCCGCTGGACCTCGACGTGCGCAAGGGCGAGTTCGTGTCGCTGCTGGGACCGTCGGGTTGCGGAAAGTCGACGGCGTTGCGGCTGATCGCAGGCCTTAACGCGCCGACATCCGGCAGCGTCGGCATCTCCAAGCCGGCCGGTCAGGCGCGCCCGGGACATTCCATCGGCTTCGTATTTCAGGAGCCGACGTTGATGCCGTGGACCAGCGTGCGGGAGAATGTGCGGTTGCCGTTGAAACTGGCGCAGGCGCCGGCAACCGAGGCGAGCGCGCGCATCGCCGAGGCGTTGATGCAGGTGGGATTGACTGAATTTGCCGACGCTTTCCCACGCGAATTATCCGGCGGCATGAAGATGCGGGTCTCGCTGGCGCGCGCGTTGGTTACCGATCCGGATATCCTGCTGATGGATGAGCCGTTCGCCGCGCTCGACGAGATCACCCGTTTCCGGTTGAACAACGATCTGCTCTCGCTGTGGCGCAATTTGCGCAAGACCGTCATCTTCGTCACGCATTCGGTATTCGAGTCGGTGTATCTGTCGCAGCGGGTGATCGTGATGACATCGCGGCCCGGACGCATCAGCGCCGAGTTTCGCATCGACACCACGGAGCCGCGGGGAGAGGATTTTCGCACCTCCGCCGATTATGCGGGCTATTGCCGCAAGGTCTCCAACGCGCTGGCGCCGTCGTATCCCGGGAAGCCGGGATGAGCTCGTTGCAAACACCGCCATTGTCTGCCGGGCAGGGTGCGCCGGAGAGCAGCGCCGTTCGTCTGGTCCGGATCCTGCTTCCCGTCATCGTGCTTGCGGCGGGTGTCGCGATATGGGAGCTCGTGGTACGCGTCAATGAGATTCCGCCCTATGTGCTGCCCGGCCCCGGCGCGGTTTTCGAAACGCTGGTCAATGACTGGCCGGTGCTGTCGCAATCGCTGCTGGTCACGTTGCTGACCACGCTCGAAGGGTTCGTCGCCGCGGCCTTCGGCGGCGTCGCATTGGCGCTGCTGTTCAATCAGTCGAAGTGGCTGGAATACTCGCTGTTTCCCTATGCGGTGATCCTGCAGGTCACACCGGTGATTGCGATCGCGCCGCTGCTCCTGATCTACCTTCCGCAGCAGACCGCCGTGATCGTCTGCGCCTGGATCGTCGGCTTCTTTCCGGTGCTGTCCAACACGACGCTCGGGCTGAATTCCGTGGATCGCAATCTGGCCGGTCTGTTTCGGCTTTACGGCGCCTCGCGGATGCAGACGCTGCGGTATCTCAAATTGCCTTCCGCGTTGCCATTCATTCTTGGCGGATTGCGGATAGCGGGCGGCCTGTCGCTGATCGGCGCCGTGGTCGCCGAAATCGCGGCGGGATCCGCCGGGGCGGGCTCCGGATTAGCCTACCGAATCGCGGAATCCGGCTACCGTCTCAACATTGCCAGAATGTTCGCCGCGTTACTGTTGCTCTCCGCCGCCGGGATTGTCATTTATGTGCTGCTGGCGCTAACCTCGCACCTGGTGCTGCGGCGCTGGCACGAGAGCGCGCTTGGAAAGGAAAACTGATGGTTGCCGGGAATATTTCGTCCGAGAAGATCGATTTGCTGATCTACGGGCCGAGCAGGCCAATCCTGGAGAACGGTTTTTCCGATCAGTTCGTCCTTCATCCCTTTGAAACCAAACACGACCTCGAGCGATTGAATCCGGCCGTTGCCGCGAAGATCCGCGGCGCTGCGGTGACCTATCACACCGTGCATGCCGACAAGACGTCGCTGTCGTTGTTTCCCAAACTCGAGATCGTCGCGAGCTTCGGCGTCGGCTACGATCACGTCGATTCCACTTACGCCCGCGAACACAATATCGTGGTCACCAACACCCCGGATGTGCTGACCGAAGAGGTCGCCGACGTCGCGATGGGGCTGCTGATCGCGACCTTGCGCGAATTCGTCAAGGCCGATCGCTATCTGCGCTCCGGCCTCTGGCTGACACAGAATTATCCCTTGAGTGTCGGCTCACTCAGGGATCGCAAGGCCGGGATCGTCGGCATGGGGAGGATCGGCCAGGCGATCGGACGCAGGCTGGACGCCTCGCGCGTTCCCGTGGTCTATCATTCGCGCAAGCCGGCGGCGGATGTTTCCTACACGCATTATCCCGACCTGATCGAGATGGCGAAGGCGGTCGACACGCTGATCGTGATTGTCCCCGGCGGTGCTTCGACGGCGAAGATGATCAATGCCGATGTCATGAATGCACTCGGTCCCCGCGGCGTGATCATCAACGTGGCGCGCGGGTCGGTCGTCGACGAGCAGGCCCTGGTCGCCGCGCTGAAGTCGGGGACCATTCTGGCCGCCGGGCTCGACGTGTTCGCCAACGAGCCGACGGTGCCGGACGAATTACGCGCCATGCAGAATGTGGTGCTGTTGCCACATATCGGCTCGGCTTCGGTGGTAACGCGCAACGCCATGGATCAATTGGTGGTCGACAATCTGCAAAACTGGTTTGCGGGAAAGCCGCCGCTGACGCCGGTACCGGAAACCCCGGTGAAGGGTCGCTGATGACGGGTCGCTTCGGCATTGCGCTTGCAGCGCTGTTGGCGTCGATCGCCTGCGGGTCGCCGGCGCGTGCGCAGGATGCCTCGACCTTGAAAAAAGACATGGTCGGTCAGTGGGAGCTTTCGACCACCGAACGCAGCAAGACCTGCGTCGTCACGCTGAAGAGCGATGCGACGCCGCAAGGCCTGAAACTTGAACTCGAGCCCGGTTGCGCGGCGGCGCTGCCGTTCACCAAGGATATCACGGCCTGGAATATCAGGGGACTGGATATCGTGCGGCTGCAGGATGCCGCCGGACAATCGGTGATCGACTTTACCGAGGTCGAGAGCGGGATTTTCGAAGGCCTGCGCACCAACGAGGGCATCTATATTTTACAGAACCTCGCCGCCGCGCGCTCGCTCGCCAAATCGATGGATCAGATGATCGGCGACTGGTCGATGGTCCGCGGCAATGGCCGCCCGGTCTGCGGCCTGACGTTGACCAACACCGAGGCGACGCCGGACAATTTCGCGGTATTCCTCAAGCCGCGCTGCGATCCCGCGGTCACAGCGTTTGCGCCGACGGTGTGGCGGCTGGAGCGCGGCGAGTTGTTGCTGATGTCGCAAAACGGCGAGACCTGGCGCTTCGAAGCCGACGACAACGCGCAGTGGCGACGGGTGCCCGACAGCGCCGATCCGCTGATCATGCTGCGGCAATAGAAATTCGTCATTCCCCGATGTGCCACTTGGCGCGTCTACGATGTGCGATTGCACATCGGAGAATGCCGGCAAATTTTTTCAAAAAGCATGTCGATCCGCCGGGGGCTGGTTCGTCGTCTCAATTAGCGAGACAATTCCGCCGGGCAGGGGTGCCCGCGGCTCGCCTCAAAAAGGAGTTTTTGCATGCGCTTCATGTCGATCGTCACCTCGCCCCAGCTCCCCGGACCTCCGCCCCCGGAAATGATGGAGGCGATGGGCAAGCTCGCCGACCGGGAAATCAAGGCCGGTCGCATGGTCGACACCGGCGGGCTGATGCCGCTCGCCACGGGCGCGCAGGTGCGCATCACCGACGGACAGCTCAGTGTCGTCGACGGCCCGTTCGTGGAGGCCAAGGAGGTGATCGGCGGTTACGCGATCTTCGAGCTGCGGAACAAGGAAGAGGCCGTGGCGCTTGCGGTTGAATTCATGCAGCTCCACAAGGACCTCATGCCGGGCTGGGAAGGGACCTGCGAAGTTCGCGCGTTTTTTACCGACGCGCCGGGGGAGTGTTCTTAACACAAGCCGGTGGTCATGACGGCTGCCGGCATCGATAGCGATGGCGGCGGCTTACCCTTATGAAGGAGTTCTCAAGATGCGCTTTATGTACATCGTCACGCCTGCCCACCCCGTGCCTCCGACGACCGAACTCATGGAGGCCGTGCACAAGCTTGCGGATCGCGAGATCAAGGCCGGCCACATGCTCGATAGCGGCGCGCTGATGCCGCGCACATTGGGTGCGCAGGTGCGTATCACCGACGGCCGGCTCAGCGTGATCGACGGTCCGTTCGTGGAGGCCAAGGAGGTGATCGGCGGCTACGCGATCTTCGAGCTGCGGGACAAGGAAGAGGCCGTCGCCAAGGCGGTAGAGTTCATGCAGGTTCACAAGGATCACATGCCGGGCTGGGAAGGAACGTGCGAGGTTCGCGCGTTTGCCGGGCCTTGAGGCAAGGGCCCGCCAAACGCGTTTGGTGGCCATGACGGCCGCCGACATCCATCGCACCATCCTGGCGGTCTGGCGGATCGAGCAGCCCCGGCTGATCACGAGCCTTTCAAGAATGCTGCGCGATGTGCCGCTGGCGGAAGACCTGACGCAGGAAGCGCTGCTGGCGGCGGTCGAGCACTGGCCCGCGACCGGTGTTCCGGAGAAACCCGGCGCATGGCTGATGGCGACCGCCAAGCGACGGGCGCTGGATCAATTGCGCCGCCGCCGAATGCTCGAGCGCAAGCACGAGATCATGGCCCGGGACATGGAGCAGGATCAGCAGGCCATGCCCGATTGGGACGCAGCACTCGACGACGACATCGGCGACGAGCTGCTTCGGTTGATCTTCACCGCCTGTCATCCGCTGTTGTCGCGTGAGGCCCGCGCGGCGCTGGCGTTGCGGATGATCTGCGGCCTGACCACCGAGGAGATCGCGCGAGCCTTCCTGCTGCCGGACGCGACGATCGCCCAGCGCATCGTGCGCGCCAAGCGGACGCTTTCGGAATCGGGGCTGGCCTACGAGACCCCGCGCCGCGGCGAACTCTCGGAGCGGCTCTCCTCGGTGCTGGAGGTCGTCTATCTCATTTTCAACGA
>DATHHQ010000381.1:0-5546 GCA_035490095.1 Bradyrhizobium sp. | reverse complement strand
GCCGGCGGCAACTGCCTTGGCGCCTTCACGGACGATGGCGGCGGCCAGCACGGTCGCGGTGGTGGTGCCGTCGCCGGCAGCGTCGGCCGACTTGGAGGCCACTTCGCGCACCATCTGGGCGCCCATGTTCTCGAACTTGTCCTCAAGCTCGATTTCCTTGGCGACGGTGACGCCGTCCTTGGTGATGCGGGGGGCGCCGAACGACTTGTCGAGCACGACGTTGCGGCCCTTGGGGCCGAGCGTCACCTTGACCGCGTTGTTGAGAATGTCGACACCGCGCAGCATGCGATCGCGGGCATCGACGCCGAATTTGACTTCTTTAGCTGACATAGATTTCTCCGTTTGAAATGGGGTGCTCGTCCCGAGCGGTCCGCTTATCGCTGACGTCTCGAAGGACGAGATGATGTGAGCTTGGCCTCATCCTTCGAGACGCCGGCTGCGCCGGCTCCTCAGGATAAGGAAAATTGGCTGCCGCTTAGGCGGCCTTCTTCTTGGCGGCGGGAGTGTCAGTGAGAACGCCCATGATGTCGCTCTCCTTCATGATCAGCAGCTCTTCGCCGTCGAGCTTGACCTCGGTGCCCGACCACTTGCCGAACAGCACCCGGTCGCCAACCTTGAGGTCGATCGGGATCAGCTTGCCGGCTTCGTCACGGCCGCCCGGACCGACCGCAGTGATTTCGCCCCGCGAGGGCTTTTCCTTGGCGCTGTCCGGAATGATGATGCCGCCAGCTGTCTTCTGTTCGGCGTCGATGCGCTTGACCACAACGCGGTCGTGAAGCGGATGGAATTTCATGCGATCCTCCTCTTTGGCTTTTGTGATTATTTCTGGATTGGCAGTCGCAATGAGCGAGTGCTAGTCGCTCTTCACATAAGCCTATGACATACGGGCGCAAGGGCTTCGACGTGCGATGTTTGACCGCAACTTGAGTTTCTCGAGGAGGAACACTTGCAGCGATTGCTAGCAGGCGAAGTAACATGCTGCTAGCGCGTTGATTACTATGACCTATTGAACGTTTTCATTTTTGGCGCGAAAATCATGCATTGCTTTTTCAGGTTGGGCTGGAGGTTGGCATGGTCGAGAAAGATGAGGTTTCCAGGGATTTCAGGAAGCAGGTTTTAGGCTACGGGCTGACAACAGCGGAAATTGTGTATCGTCGTCCTGATCGTCACTGGCTCCTGCAAACTTATGTCTGGCAGGACTACGATCTGTTTCCAAATTTCCCGGCGCTAAAGGATTTCCTCGCGTTCTGGGAAACAAGGCTCGAAGGCCCGCTGTTTGCGGTTACCGTCGCGCACTCCAAGCTGATCAAGCCTGCCGAACTGCGCGCCGTGGACGGAGTCTTCCGGCTGCATTAACGCGAGGGCGCAGAGCTTCGGGATGATCTCCGTCGCTCATGCGCAGGGTACCGTCGACGCGATCTGACGACTGATTCAAATCAGCGCGGGATACGATCCGCCGTCGAGGTGGAGGTTCTGGCCCGACATGAAGCCTGCCAAATCGCTACAAAGGAACGCGCAGGTCGCGCCGAATTCCTTGGGATTGCCGAGCCGTCGCGCAGCGATCGATTCGATCTGGCGCGCGCGCGCTTCTTCATAGGAAATATTCTCGCGCGCCATCGCGGCCTTCGCCATCTGGTGCTGGCGATCAGTGTCGAACCGCTCGGGCAGCAGATTGTTGATCGTCACGTTGTCGCGCGCGACTTCAAACGAAAGCCCCTTCATCGCCGCAGTCAGGCCACCGCGCGCGCCGGAGGACAAGGTCATATGCGGGCGGGGTGTCGTTACCATCGCGGATGTGATGTTGACGATGCGTCCGAAGCGCCGCTCTTTCATAGCTGGCAGCACGGCGCGGATCAGCATCAGCGGCGCGATCATGTTGGCCTCGATCGTCGCCAGCCAGCGGTCGCGCTCGATGTCGGCGAAATTGCCGGGTGAAGGACCTGCATTGTTATTGACGAGAATGTCGGGCGAGGGACAGACCGAGAGCAGCCGTGCCTGACCGTCCGCGGTCGTGACATCGGCCGCGACCGCGGTCACATCGCCGCTGGCAGTCTCGCGCAACTCGGCAGCCGTCTTGTCGAGTTTTGCCGCATCGCGCCCGTTGATGACGACGTGCACACCTTCCTGCGCCAGGGCCTGCGCGCAGGCCAGCCCCAGCCCTTGGCTGGACGCGCAAACAAGGGCGGTGCGGCCTTCAATCCCCAGATTCATGTTTCTCGCTCCCCGAGCTTATTATTTGAAATCACTTGGCTTTCGGTCGAATATCACGGCAGCCTGTCATCTGAATAATCGATTATAGTGAAAATTACTATTGAAAATCGATTATTTTTCCGCGATGACTTGCGTCGACGAAATGGCAGGCGGCGGCGAAATCAAACCAGCCGCAGCATCAAGGGGAGGAGAGGATGACGCGACTTTGCATGGCATTGCTGGCGTGGTTCGCGGCGTTCTTGCCGCTGAATGCCGGCGCCGAGCCGGTTACTCTCAAGCTGTCGTTCTTCGCATCCGAAACCGAGGTCAATTACGCGCGCGCCATCAAGCCATGGATCGACGCCGTGAACGCCGATCCGAGCGGCGCGGTGAAGATCGAGGCCTATCCGAATGGCGCGCTCGGCAAGGCGCTCCCCGCACAGCCGCAGCTTCTGCTCGACGGCGTCGCCGACATCGCCTTCGTCAATCCGAGCCTTGGGCCCGGCCGCTTTCCGGACGATCAGGTGTTCGAACTGCCAGGCCTGCTGCAAAACTTGAAAGAGGGCGTGAAACTCTACGAAGAGTTGCTGAAGGCAAATCTCCTGCGCGGCTATTCCGATTATTACGTCGTCGGCGCCTTCATGAACCCGCAATACATGGTCTTCGCCCGCCGCCCGATCAAATCGCTTGCCGACCTCAAAGGCATGAAGGTCCGTATCAACGGCGCCGTGATCGGCCAAACCGTCAAGGAGCTTGGCATGGTGCCGGTCTTGATGCCGCCGAACGAGGTCGTCGAGGCGATGGGGCGCGGCACGATCGACGCTACCACCACCGTTCCGGCGGCAATCGTTGATTTCGGCATCGACCGCGTCACCAGCCACGACTATTTGCTGCCCCTCGGTGCAGGTCCCCTGGCCGTTTTGATGAATCGCAAGAAGTTCGATTCGCTGCCGAAGCCGGCGCAGGACGTGATCGCGAAATACTCGATCCGCTGGATCGACGACACCTATATCCGCGACCTCGGGCAATACAACGACGAGCTGATAGCGAAGTTCAAGGCCGATCCCAAACGCACCGTGACGTCTCCGTCGCAAGCGGATATCGCGAGCCTGCAGCCGGTCCATCAGAAGGTCACCGCCGAATGGATCGCCAAGAGCCCGGGAAATGCTGAGCTGTTGAGCAAGGCGCGCGAACTGTTGGCCGGGATCAGGGCCAAGTAGCGTGAAGGTGGCGCGAACCATCGTCACTGGCATGGCGAACGCATTCGCAGTCGCCGGGTTGTCGTTGCTGTTGATCCTTGCGGTGTTCACGCTGCTCGACGGCTTGCTCAGGGCTATCGCGAACACGCCGATCGACCTGGTGCGCGAAATCGGCGACATGGTCGCGGCGATCTGCGGTACTTGTTGCCTGCCGATCGTGCTGCTGCATCAGAACAATATCGTGTTGCGGATCTTCGATCATATCCTGTCGCCATCAGGCGTTCGCGGGATCGACACGACCGCGGCGCTGGTGATCGAGATCGTCATGATCGGCATGGCCTGGCAATTCTGGCGCTTCGGCATCAAGACAATGCGGGCAGGAGACGTCACCTGGCTGCTCAACTGGCCAAAGGCGCCGTTCTGGTTCGTGGTGGACGGCATCCTCTGGGCGGCGGTGGTCGTGCAGGCCTTTGTGCTGATCGAGGAGATGACCGGTGTTCGCCGGCAACGCGATCCGGAGCCCGTGGCATGACGGCGACCGGCATCGGCATCGGCGGCATCGTGGCGCTGTTCGTGCTGGTCGCGCTGCATATTCCGCTGGCGTTCGCGATGATCGTTGTCGGCATCGTGGCGTTCGCGCTGCAGACGGACTGGGCCTCGGCGCTGACCTTTCTCGCCACAGAGCCATCGCAGGTGCTAGGCAGCACAGACCTTGCGGCCGTGCCACTGTTCCTGATGATGGGCGCATTCGTGAACGTCTCGGGGTTTTCGCGCGACCTCTACGCGGCCGCCGCTGCGCTGCTCGGCCATCGGCGCGGCGGGCTGTCCTATGCGACCATCGGCGGTAGTGCTGCGTTCGGCGCGATCTGCGGATCGTCGCCGGCGACGGTCGCGACCTTCACGCAGGTGGCGCTGCCGGAGATGCTCAAGCGCAATTACTCGCCCGGTTTTTCCGGTGCGACCATCGCCGCGGGCGGTGCGCTGAAGGCGCTGATTCCGCCCTCGCTCAGCATGATCCTTTATTGCGTGGTGGCGCGAACCTATATTTTCGACGTGTTCATCGCTGCGGTAATTCCGGCGCTGATCACCATCGCCGCCAATCTCATCGCCATCGCCGTGATGACGCGGCTTGATCCGGCGATCGCGCCGGTCTCGGAACGCGTGTCGCGACAGGACAAGCTCACGGCCGTGCGACGAGCCGCGCCCGCAGCGTTGCTGATTGCGATCATCTTTGCCGGGCTCTACAGCGGCGTCTTTACCGTCAACGAGGCGGCCTCGGTCGCAGCCGTCGTATCGTTTGCGTTCGCATTGATGCGCCGCACGATCACGCCGGGGAATCTCGTCGTCAGCTTGCGCGAGACCGCGTTGATCGCCGGCATGATCTATTTCGTGCTGATCGGCTCGTCGATCTTCACCTATTTCATCAGCCTCGCCAAAATCCCCGAACAGCTCATCGCCTTCCTGGGCCACGTGGATCTGCCGCCGACCGGCATCATCGTGCTGATGCTGGGCGCCTATCTGGTGCTCGGCGCGGTGTTCGACGAACTGGCAGCCATGATCGTCACCTTGCCGTTCGCGCTGCCGATCATCGTCTATTTTGGCTATGATCCGATATGGTGGGCGATCATCAACGTGGTCATCGTCGAACTCGGCCTCGTCATCCCGCCGATCGGCCTTGTAATCCTGATCATCAATGCGATGCGGCCGGATATTCCATTGCGGGCGCTTTACCGGAACATCGTCCCTTTCGTGGCGGCCGACCTCGTCGTGCTCGCGTTACTGACCGCTTTCCCGTCATTGGCGCTGTGGCTGCCGGCGCTCCTGCGTGGCTGAACATGACAAGATGAAACGAAAGGTGAGAGAATGAGCCTCCCAACCACGAATTTCGAACCGGGATTTCACATCACGCGCGCAAGCCACGTCGTCCTTACCGTCCGCGACCTCGCGGCGAGCCGGCAGTTCTATCAGGAGGTGATCGGCCTGATCCTGACGGCGGAGGAGGGCGATACCCTTTACTTCCGCGGTGTCGAGGAGGCGTGCCACCACAGCCTGGTCCTGCGCAAGGCGAGGGATGTCTCGTGCGTGCGGATCGGGATGCGCGTGTTCACCGACGTCGATCTCGACAGGCTCAAGGCCTTCTTCGAATCTCATGGCTGT
>DATHHQ010000380.1:0-2017 GCA_035490095.1 Bradyrhizobium sp. | reverse complement strand
ATCAAGCTGGCCCATTACCCACTCTCCCAAATTTTCCGTGATGCCGTTGAACGATACCCCTACCGTTCGGACATCAAGGCCTTCCACACACGCGACTAATGGCACCGCGACTGCGGAAATACTGTGATGCGGATCACATATACGAAGCTTCACTTCCAAAAGGCCAAGATGCCGCAAGCAGAGGGCCAAGCAGGGCCTTGGTTGAGAGCACCCTGGCGACCTGGCCGGCGCCCAGCGGCTACGGCTTGCCCGTTGTCCGCGAGCCTTGAAGTTCAGGAACCGCGGCCGTGCGAGAGCGGTGCTGCAGCAATTGCCCGGATCGTTTTGGCAATGCTGTGTCTCACGCTCGAATTGGAAATCGTCGTGTAAGCGCGGACCAGATCGATGGTCTCTCGTGTGTACGACGAGTCGTCCTTGGCCCTCGGGCGAGGGCCCTCGAAGAAAAACGACGGCGAAACGTCTAGTGCGTTAGCAAGCTCGAATAGACGACTCACGGGGATGCAATAAAGACCAGCTTCATACTTCTGGATCATTTGGAACGACAGGCCAACGGCAGCGCCGAGGTTCCACATGTTCATGCCAAGGAGGATCCGGCGCTGACGAATGCGCTGTCCGATGTGGATGTCCATCGGATGTAGGTGGCGCGCAGCACGCTTAACCGGTGTGCTCTTTGGCATAGGGCGTCACCAGAACTTTACGACGAGACCGATGATGCCGAGTGCGGCCGCGATGCCCGCACACAAGGCGAACAAGATCGCCCCGCCGACTGCTCCACGCCAGTCATCGGGATGGGTGCCTTGAGGGTCTAGCGCCCGTTTGACTCCCAAGCCTTTATAAGATGAGCCGGCGTGCTCACCGCAGGTGTGACAACTTTAGGCAATCGCCGGCAAGCCCGTCCCAATCGTCGCGGCGGCAGTCGCGTTATTGCTTGCGGTGCTCAGCTCGGCCGTGACTGGCGCGCAGTCCCAGTCCAACGGCCGGAAGCTGCACCACGTGAAGGCCGCCCCACAAGCGGGATGCCACGAGCGCGCATAGAAAAAGGCCCGCACCAGAGAAGCAAACCCAGTGCGGGCCTCGACCCGCTGGTACTTCCGCAGTCGGGTCGCTAGTGGTGCAGCGTTAGTCGGCTAGCTCAGACGATGCTGAGCTTGCCACACTCAAGAAAGTCGCATTTCAGCGTTTGGAGCGTCATGCCGAGCACACCAAAAATCGGATCCGGCCGCTCGTCGATTAGCTCTAGCTTGCCTTGGCCGCAACATTCACAGGTCGGTCGGTAATCATGGGGCGACAGCTTGGCCGCCGCCGCCGCATGCAATCTCCCAGAACAGTCCATTGTTGTTGCCCGTCAGGATTGAACGGGAACAAGGTGGACCTTGCGCGTATGGAGGGCTGTAACCATTGGGTGGGATGCGGTCAGCCAAGAGGATTAATCCATTCGCGGCGCCCTTGTGTGGACCACTAACCCGTGCGCCCGGAGCGACTGCAATAAGTCAGCGCAGGTTGGAGCTTTTCCTGATTCGAGGAAAGCGGAGCTTCAGTTAGTCAACAACCGCGAGACTTGCTTGGCGTCCCAGCGGTCACGACCTGCCGGGGTGCGCGCGTCGCTAGCCAGCCAGCATGTGGCGGACGCCGCCGGGCTTGATTTGAACGTCACTTTCTTGCCACCGAACACGCTTGAGCTAGTGGAGTTCTCTTAACTATCGCCGCGGGCTGGGAAGCTTCACGCGGCCTGGAGCTTCGCTCCGCGCTGAGTGTATCGAAGTCTGCAGAAAACTTGCGTCAGGGCATGATCTGCAGATCGCCTCGGCCGATTGCCTCGAAGGCGAAGCGCGAGTAGCAGTCGGCATTGCGGATAGAGGCGAAGTTATTCAAGGCGTCGTACTTCGCTCGCTGCCTGTGGAAATAGGCGAAGTCATCGATCGGCGGCATGCCGTCCGCGTCGCTGACGTAATGCGCCAGCTCATGGATCATGGCGTAACGGAACTGTTCCGACGTCATCGCCCGCGCCTTGGGCGTT
>DATHHQ010000379.1:0-6476 GCA_035490095.1 Bradyrhizobium sp. | reverse complement strand
ACAGGCTCTACGCGCTGGACCTGCGGCCGTGCATCTTCCTCTTGTACAGGCTGTGCGGGCCGTACCTGCGGCCGTGCATCTGCCTCGGCCGCCCAAGCCTGGAACTTATTTAACAAGACGTCGGCGGACGGCTGAGGGATTTCAGTCTGACTTTGATCGGCAGTTTTATAAGCGGCAGCTTTAAAAGCGGCAGCCTTTTCGCTGCCTGTCGGCGCCTCGCTTGCAGCCGGCGGCAAAGCCTGAGCATCGGCGGTTGATTGAATTGATGGCATCGACTGACCGGCGTCATCCTGAGGCGTCGATGTGGCGACCAGGGAAGCCATCGCGTTCTCAACGAGCACGAGTGGATTTCCCCCCAATAGAATCGCGAAAACGATCGCCGCCGCCGTTACAACCAAAATACTTGTCTTGACGATTCGCGACGACATAACCGCTCTGTCCTTTCCGATAACCGGCTGCTCGGGTTCTTCGCTATGATCGGAGAGAAAGAGAGGAATAGGATCGTTCGTCGCCATCGGCGATGCCTCCATGCTAAGCGCAGAATCGGGCATCCCGGCATCAGCTTCTTATTGCTTTTGTTGATCGGCACCCCGCTATCGAGGCCTGAAAAAGCAGGAATCACCGGCACGATTTAGGAGAAACCTTGATTTCATTGGGGCGCGACCGCGCTGGTTCCTGTGGACCGGTAACCTGCGACCTCTGAGATGATGGACCAGTCCGGACACAAGTCGATCGACACCCTGCGCTTGCGAGATTTACCTCTATCCTCGTGCAAGATCGAGCAGCCGGTCCCGCTCGGAATTTGGCGGTCGCGCGCGCCCTGCGCCCCTCCGGCCTCTATAGGTGGCAATCGCTATCATGATCCATGTTGCGTGGAATGCCAGTCCGGCCAGAAGGACGAATTGACCGGGAATGGGCCCAATCGCTGCTCGCGTCCAGAACTCGTGCAGTGAGGCGACCGGCGCCGGATGGATGAGCAGTTTTCCGATGTAGGCGGTCACCTGGATCGCGAAAATCCAGCTGTAGTTATGCCGGAGCCTGCGGCCCACGGCTTCAGGATAGCTGATATGAAGGTTGGGGGCCCGGTAGTCCTGGTAGAGAATATCGTTCCAGCCATTCTCGACCTCGACGCCATGGCCACGAAGAATTGGACCAAAGAAATACACTTCGAGGACATGCGCGCGCATGCGCCAAAAATCGAAGAAGCGGTAACGCCGGGCCTCGATGTGCAGGAAGGTAGCCACCAAAAGTCCTACCAGTACCAACGGCAGAGGGGACGCAGATTCGCTGCTGAACGTGAGTGACAATGCAATGCCAGTTGTAAGGACCGCCCAATTGGTCGTTGTATCGAGGCGTGTACGCCAGACAGTGCTGCGGTACAGCTCGCCGCGATAGAGGTGCGACAACGCGGTGATATCAGCGGTGTTGAATGCAGATGGCTTACCTTCGATATTGCTTTCACTCATTGTTTTGATCCCTTGCCGCTTTTAGCCATTCACGACCCCAACGCATGATGCTGCCTGGCGATGTTCTAATATGTGCACCTGCTGTCAGGGCCCAAGGGAAAAAGTGCCCCGTTGGGTCTGTCGCCTACGACAAACGTCTCAGGTCGAGCACGGCGAAGCCGCCTTCAAATCCAACAAAGCGAAATTTGCGCGGCGCCTCGGCTCTAGCCTTCCTCCATGGAGAGCGACGGATCTTCGGAAGGTGTGCCAAGTATTTTGCGGCGGACCTCCGCTAGTATTACAGCCGGGATGTCCATCCCGGCGAACTGGTCGTCATGTTCGATTATCCAAGCCCTGCTCTGCTCGCGATCTAGGCTGTCTAGAGCGATTTTCTCATGGATGGCGACTGCGCTCATTCTGGAGAGACCCAGCTCCATGAGTGAGACAAGCGTCCTAGTTGAGCCGTGCAATTTTTACTTTGCCTCCCGCGTCCACGGTCAGACAATGGCAATGCAAAGTTACCTTGCAATTTTCGACCGCGACGTCGCGTTGGACTAGCCTAAGATGCACGTCCATCTCTTCGGGGTCGCCGGAAAGTATTTTTTCAAGTTGCTCTGGTGTAATTTCGCTCAGACTTTATCTCTCCGCGGATTCATGAAAACAACGGCTGGCACAACCTGAAGGCCGCGCAAGGCGAATTCAGCACATCAAATCAGCATCACGCCGCCGGCGGCTTGCCCTGAAACTGAATCGCGCATTTCTTTTGGATCGAAGCCTGCTCGACCGCGACCATTTGGCCTTTTAGCTGCGCTAATTCGGCTGCCGTTTGGCCATTGCCGCCGACAAAGAACGCTGCTGGCCAGAAGATCACCACCGCCGCCGCAGTAGCTAGGCCGTCGTTGCTGCGTTTTTGATCCTGAGCCCCCGAAACAATAGCCGCACGAGCGGTTACTGCTTGAGCTTCCAATGCTAATTGTTGGCACGTGTATTGTTGATACATGACGGGCGAAACGTAGCTCGCCGAAACTTCCGCTGAGCTCGACGCACAGCCTCCCAACGCGGCGCCGAGCGCCACGATTCCCAGAACTCGCATGTTGATGTCCCCCCAGACTAGGGGGAGTGTTTCGCAACCAAAAGGAGAGGGCAAGCGGAATTACGAGATATAGGTTGCTAATTACGTCCGGAACGAAGCCTTTATGGCCTAACGATAGACTCAACCCTCTCCCACACGGGGAGAGGGAGCGTATCGCCATCGCCGAGACGTTGAGTATCCTTCGGTCATCGGGATCACCTCCACTGGTATCGATCACGACGGCTGCTGCTCTCGCCGAGGCGCCTCAGCCGCCGCGACTTCCCTGCCTTCTTCCCGCCACCGCAAAATCTCCACCGCCAGCACCGGATGATTGAATCCCTTCAGGTGCAGCTCTTCGAGTGAGTTGCCTTCGACCCAGGGTTCGACCATGCCGAAGACGCGGCTCACCACGATCTGGTTCACCTCGGCTTCGTCGCAGCGCCGCAAGGCGAGGTTGATGTTGCTGCCGATCGCGGCGTAGCCGGCATGAACGCAATCGTGTTCACCCGCAATTTCGCACCCCCGCTTGCCGAAAAACCGCGGCAGAAAGTGTGAGTTGCTGGAGCGACTCGGTCTTTTGATTCTAGCCCTGTCGAGTTTTATTTCTGATTTTCCGAAAAATATTTCTGTTCCCAATTACCCCAAATCAGATCTAGAACTTTTCGCATCCCACCCCACCAGAGGGGCGTATCGCGATCGTCACGGACGCGGGGTGCGGATGCGGTGGACGCGGCAGCGTCAGGCGTGAAACGTGATGCAGGGCGGGTCCGACAAGGATCTGTGAGCGATCAAACGGCGCGCTGACGAACGATGTTGCTGCGTACGGCGAAGTCGTGTGGTCCTGACGCCCCGACGCTGGCGTCAAGTCTTGCGGAGGTGCAACCGCCCAACCGGGTTGGGATGCGCCGGATATCCGTGAGGCCACGGTGGCAAAAGAGCCCGGTCACCGGGGAGAGCGCGAAGGAAACCGTTAAAACCATTGCGTGCGGGAACGCCGGGTGATTCCGGGGTACTCGTTGTTACTCGTGTGCTTCCTGCCAACACAAGTGCACACGAGGCCGCGGGTGCAACGGGCATCCGGCGTTCCCCACGCCCTCTAAGGGGCGGAAGAATCATCAACGCCTCGGGCGCTTCGCGTCGCGAGGACGTAAACGCGCGTTTGAAATCGGGGATTTTCGTAGGGTGGGCAAAGCCACCGGGTCACGCGAACGCGCGCCCGATGACAGGCTCCGGCGGGCGATCCAGTATTCCGAAACATTAGAGCGGGATGAGATTAGGTTGGGGCCGTGACGACGGACCATTTTTCTTCTCGTGCCCCGGACGCAAGCCGCACGAGTGCTGCGAGCGGGGGCCCATTCTACTTTGCATGGGGTTGTTTTCGCGATTTTGTGTCTGGGCACCGCGGTGTAGCGCCGAAGAGGCGCTGCGCTGAGAAGCTGCGGCGTACTGGATACCCGCTGGAGCCTGTCGGGCGGCCATTCGGCCGACCCGTTGGCGGGTATGACACCTTAGGTGAAGCAGCGCCGCCGACGGACGTGTCACGACGGCTGCTGCCTTCGCCGCGGCGCTTCAGCCGCCGCCTCCGCAACCGCCTCGCCCTCTTCGCGCCAGCGCAAGATCTCCACCGCCAGCACCGGATGATTGAAGCCCTTCAGGTTCAGCTCTTCGAGCGAGTTGCCTTCGGCCCAGGGCTCGACCATGCCGAACACGCGCCGGCTCACCACGATCTGGTTGGCCTTGGCTTCGTCGCACAGCCGCGAGGCGAGGTTGGTGACGCTGCCGATCGCGGCGTATTCGAGCCGCTGCTCGAAGCCGATCTGGCCCAACGTCGCATAGCCGAGCGCGATGCCGACGCCGAAGCCCAGGCTGTGCCCGCGGTTGCGCCACTTCTGGGTCAGAAGCCCAATGGTGTCACGCATCTCCACCGCCATCTTCACCGCGCGCTTGGTGTGATCGGCAAATTCGATCGGCGCGTTGAACAGGATCATCACGCCGTCGCCGGCATAGCGGTCGAGGGTGCCCTCGTAGCGGAAGATCAGTTCGCCCAGCGCGGCGTGATATTCGCGTAGTACCGCCATCGCTTCTTCCGGCTCGGTGCTCTCGGTAAAGGCGGTAAAGCCGCGCAGGTCGCAGAACACCACCGTGACTTCGCGGCGGTGGCTGTCGAGCAGCGAGTCGTGGCCATCGGAGGAGGCGATCAGTTGCGCCACCTGCGGCGCCAGGAAACGCTCGAGCTTGCGGATGCGTTCGATTTCGCCGAGTTGTTTCTCCACCCGTTCTTCCAGCGACCGGTTCCAGTTCAGGAGCTGGTCGGCCTGCTGCTGCACGGTGGAATGCGCCGACGCCAGTTCGCGGCCCTTCTGGTCCACCTCGGTGAACAGCCGCGCATTGCGCATCGCCAGCACCGCCTGGTGCGCGAAGGTCCGCATCAGCCCGATCAGGTTTTGCGAAAATTCGCCGGTGGTTTTGCGCAGCACCACCAGCGATCCCAGAATGCCCTGCTGGTCGACCAGCGGCACCACCAGCACCGAATGAAAGCCGGCCGCGATCGCGACGTCGCGCAGCGGATGATCGGCGGCGTCAGCCAGATCCGGGATCGCGACCGGCTCGCCCGATGTCGCGGCCTCGCCGAGGGCGCTGCCGTCCGGGTCGATCGCCAGCCGCGCCCGGTCGGCCGATTTATCGATGCCGATCGCCTCGGTCAGGTTGAACCGATGCTTCGCCGCGTCATAGGTAAAGATCAGCACCGCGTCGGCATGGGTGATCTCCACCGCGCGCGCCGCCACCGTCGGCAGCACGGCGTTGAGGTCGAGCGAGGAGGCCACCGCGCGGCCGACCTCTTCCAGCACCTTCAGCTCATTGACCGACTGCGCCAGGTCGCGGGTGCGTTCCTCCACCTTGGATTCAAGGCCGCTATAGGTCTCGTGCAGCTTGCCGGCCATGGAGTTGAACTGGTCGGCGAGTTCCTCCAGTTCGTCCTTGGTGTGGACGTCGATGCGATGGCTGAAATCGCCGGCGCCGAGCCGTCGCGCGCCGGTGCGCAGCGCCGTGATCGGGATCAGCATCCGCCGCGCCATCACGGTGCCGGCCAGGATCGCAACCGCGAGGCCGAGCGAGATCAGCAGGGCGATCCGCGCCAGCTGATCGCGGATCGGCGCCAGCGCCAGCGCCGTCGGTTGCTCGAAGAACACGAACCAGCCGAGTTTCGGCACCGCGTTCGATGCCGTCAGCACCGCATGGCCATCGGCATCGGTGCCCGACGCCAGCTCCTGACTGGCCGGCTTCAAGATCGCCGCCACCTGCGGCAGCCTCGAAACATCCTTGGCGACGTCGGGACCCTTGGTGGAACTGGCCAGCACCTGGCCTTTCGAGTCGATCAGATAGGCGAAGCCGACTCTGCCGACCTGGGCGTCGCCGAAGAAATCCGACAGCAGCCGCAGGTCGATCTCCGCGACGGTGACCTCGTTGGTGCCGGAGTGCAATACCGCGATCGACATGAAGGGGCGGGTGCCGCGGAAAAATGCCGGCGTATAGCTGGCGCCCCTGGCGACGGTCTCGGTCATCGGCACGTCGCGGGAAAGGTCAGTTCCACTGCCGCGCACGATCGTGGTGCGCGACAGCCGCAGTTGCTCGCGGCCGTTGCCGTCGAGCAAAGTGAGCTGGCTGACGGCGGGCACCTGGTTCAGCAGCTGCACATAATCGGCGTAGTGCTGCTCCACGGTCCCTCGGCTGGCGCGGGTCACCCAGCTGATCTGCCGCTCCAGCTCGGAAATCGATTGCTCGATCCGCCGCGCGGTGGCCTCGGCCTTTTCGCCCATGGCGTCGGTCAGCGTGGTCTTGGTGGCGCGGTAGCTGATCCAGGTCTCCAGCGCGCCGTTGACCGCGAGCACGAACACCACGAGGCCCACCAGCGCGATGACGTATTTGGCGAACAGGCCTCCCCGGAGAAACCAGAATTT
>DATHHQ010000378.1:0-8933 GCA_035490095.1 Bradyrhizobium sp. | reverse complement strand
CGCCCGGCCGACCAGTTCGAGGTAGCCCTTCGTCACGCGCGCGAAATGATTGTAGATGATGACGGCCGGGATCGCCGCGACCAGACCCAGCGCGGTGGCGAGCAGCGCCTCGGCGATACCAGGCGCAACCACGGCAAGATTGGTGGTCTGCGATTTCGAGATGCCGATAAAGCTGTTCATGATGCCCCACACCGTGCCGAACAGCCCGACGAAGGGCGAGGTCGCGCCGATGGTGGCCAGCACTCCCATACCGAGGCGAACCCGGCGCGCTTCGGCACGCACGATCTCGGCAAAGCTCGACGCCGCCCGTTCCTTGATGCCACTGTCGCTGGAAATTCCCGCCGACAGCCGGGCCTCCCGCATCGCCGCTGACAACAACGCCGACAACACGTTGCGCCTGGCGCCCAGCGCGAATTGCGCTTCCGCCAGCGACCGGGCGTCGCCGATCATGGCGAGTGCTCGACGCAGCTTGCGCTGGATCAGCGACAGCTCGATCATCTTGGCGATGAAGATGGTCCATGTCACCAGCGAGGCGAAGGCGAGACCGATCATCACAGCCTTGACCAGCACATCCGCCGACAGGAACATCGACCAGGGCGACAACTCGCGCAGCGCCACAGCCGTCGATTTCAGTAACCTGCCGCCATCGGCCGGAACTGCTGATGCGTCTGATGCCACTGGCGCTGCAGCTGCTGGCGCAGGAGCGGACTGAGCAGCCGCCGATGGCGCTGGAGCCTGCAGCGGCGGTGCTGCTTGCGCCGGGACCGCCGGGGCTTGCGACAGCGCGGGAGCTTGCTGCGCCGCGGGAGCTGCTTGCTGTTGCGCAAACGATGAGGTCGCGGGCGACAGCATCGCCAGCCCGGAAATCACAGCAAATGTCGCTCGATAGCGTGACATGTTCATACTTCGGCCCAGTAGCGGATAAGGTTGTGATAGATACCAGTCAATTTGACCGTTTCAGGGTCATCTCGCCCAAGCCGCACCATCAGGGCCTGAATCGCAGTATCGAGATCAAAAATCAGGCTGCGCGCATGCGCATCTCGTACCATGCTCTGCAGCCAGAAAAAAGACGCAACGCGCATACCTCGCGTCACCGGCGTCACCATATGCAAACTGGACGCAGGATAAAGTACGAGATCGCCGGACGGCAGCTTGATTTCGTGGGAACCGTAGACGTCCTCCACCACCAGTTCGCCGCCGTCATATTCGTCCGGTTCGGAGAGAAACAGCGTTACCGACAAATCGGTCCGGATGCGCAATCCGGTCAGGTGATCGCCCCGCACCGCGTTATCGACGTGAATACCGAAATGGTGCCCATCGGCGGCGGCGTACCGATTGAACAGCGGCGGAAAGATCTGCAGCGGGATCGCGGCCGAGATGAACTTCGGATTGGCGGTGAGCGCCGAGACCACGCGATTGCCGAGTTTGCGCGACACCTCGCTGTCGGGCGGCAATTGTTCATTGCGCTTCACCAGCGCCGATTGCGCGCCGGCGGTGGAGCGGCCGTCTTCCCACCCGCAGCCGTCCATGATGCGGCGGAAATCCGCCACATCATTTTTGCTCAGCACATCAGGGATGCAAATCAGCATTCCATCCGCATCCCCAAACTCAACTAGAACCTCGCCGAAAGTACCAGGCTTGCGCTACGGCCCGGCGCCACGAACACGAACGGGGTCGCGCTCTGGTACAGTGCGTCATAGTACAGCTTGTTAGTGATGTTGTTGACGAACAGCTTCGCGGTCCAGTTCTGGTCGATCTTCGCTTCCGCGAACACATCGAAACGCCAGTAGTCGGGAATTGACGTGCCCTGGTTCGCGGCCAGGAAGGTACCGCCGTACATCTTGGACCGATACACCGCCTGCCCACCGAGCTCCCAGATATCGGTGAGCTGATATTTGGTGAGAAGGCTGAAGGATTGATGCGCGACGTTGGCGAGCTTAAGCCCGACATTGCTGGGATAGAGCAGAGGTTGCGGCGACGGAACGAGCGACTTCGTCACCTCCGATTGCATCAGCACAAGTCCGCCGAACACGCTCCATTTGTCGGTGATCTTGCCGCCGGCGCCGAGATCGATGCCGCGGATACGATAGGCGGCGCCTGCGGTGATGCAAGATACCGTGGTACCAGGAAAGGGACAATCTGCGGTCTGCGTCGCGATGGAGGTGACGTTTCGCGATTCCCGCGCATTGTCTTTCTCGGTTTGGAATAATGCGGCGGTCACCAGCAAATGGCGATCGAACAGCTCCCATTTGGTGCCGACCTCGATCGCCTTGTTCTTCTCAGGCCCAAAAATCTGGTTGGGGTTGCCATTCAACGATGGTGCCAGCCCGCCATATTGCGCGCTGGTGCCGTCGAATTCCGCGCCGACCGGGTTCGACGACGTCGCATAGGCGGCATAGACGCTGGCAATCGGCAGCGGTTTAAGCGTGAGGCCCAGGTTGAAATTGGGCAGGCCATGACGCTGTTCCTGCGCGCCGAAGATGTTCGGGAAACCGCCCACCGTGCCGAACCCGCTGACCTTGATATTGTAATCATCAAAGCGAACACCGCCATTGAGGATGACGAGATCGTTGTAGTTGGCGGTGTCGATCAGATAGACGCTTTTGGTATCGATCGCGACCTTGGTTGGCAGGCCGGCCCACGTCGGGTTGGTGCCAACATTGGCGAACGTAAACTGCGGGGCGAAGACATTGGCGCCCGGAATCGATCCGGTTGTAGTGCCACCCGGAAGCTGCTCCGAGCTGAGTCCGGCATATTTGTCGATGCTGGCGATTTCGCGCGAAATTTCGACGCCGCCGAGCGCCGTATTCTTCCAGCCGCCGACATCGAACTTGTAGGTCGCTTCGGTCTGGTTGGCGACGTTTTCGGTGACCTGATAGCGGCTCTGCGGATTGAGACTCACGGTGCCTAAGGCTGCGTTCGGGCCCTCGGGGAGCGTACCGATATAGTCGAGCACCGAGCGCTGAACGCGGGTCTTATTGCTCAGCGTCAGATCCGGGGTAATGGCGACCTCGCCGCCGAAGGTCCCGATGTCCTGCTTGATGCTATAATAGTCGCGGTTCACAAGGCCATAGAAGGTATTTCGGTTGACGCCGAAGTCGGTGTACGGGCCACCGGCCGTGCTGGTGTACTGGGTCTGGGGAGACCCAGGCCGATAATACGGCACGCCGAAGTCGGGCAGCCCATGCAGGTTGGTGTGGATGTAGTTCGCGCTCAGTTTCACGGTATCGAGCGGCGTCCACTTCACCGCGACAAAGCCGCCGTCGCGGTCGTCCTTGATAAAGTCGCGGCCGGCAACACCGGCGTCCTGGAACAACCCTCCCGCGCGAACCGCCAATGTCGGACTGATCACCTGGTTGACGTCGAGCACCACGCGCTTGGTGCGATCGGTGCCGAACGTGGTGTCCATGTTGTAGAAGCTTTTTTCGGTGGTCGCCTGCTTGGTGACGATATTGATCGCGCCACCGGTGGTGCCGCGACCTGCGAAGGACGATCCCGGTCCGCGCAGGATCTCGACCTGCTCGGTGAAGAAATTCTCGCGAACGCTGACGCCGGCATCGCGCATGCCGTCGAGGAAGACGTCGTTGCGCGCATCGAAACCACGAATGAAAAACCGGTCGCCAAAGGCGTTGCCGCCCTCACCGGTTCCGAGCGTCACGCCGGCCGTGCTCAGCACCGCCTGCTTCAGCGTGGTGGCGTTCTTGTCTTCGAGGATTTCCTTGCTGAGAACCGTGACGGTCTTTGGCGTGTTCAACAGCGGTTCGGGGAATTTGCCCGATGCCTGCAGGCGGTCGACCTTGTAGGGCGCCGCTGCGTCGGCATAGGGATTGCGGTCAGGGCGCAAGCCGCCGGCGTTGGGAAACGGCACCGCGGCAACCTGTGCCGGCTGCGAGCGAGACCCCGCTCGCCGCAGCGCAGTGCGGGCGCGGAGTTGGTCCGGCGAAGGTTTCGACGCAGCGGGACGCGGGCGAGCGACCGGGGCATCGACCGTCACCGGCGGGAGGTTTGATTGCTGCGCTTCGGCGCCCGAGAACGAGGCGACCGCGATCAGTCCCGCGACCGCGGAAACTTTTCGCCCCGAATTGTTGTCCAATTTTTCGTCGACCGAGTTGATCGTCGCGATTGAACGCAACGACCTCGGTGCTTTTGCCTCACCCATCCCATTCGCCCCTTTGAACCCAATTCCAATTCGCTCATGCGATTCATTTGCAGCGAGCGACAAAGTGTTGGTATCGGGCGAAAAAATTGGGGTCAATGCGATTACGGCGCAGCGACGGTTGAATCCATCCAGATCAAAACGATTCTAAATCTCAGTTTGAAATCGTTCTAAAATTATATTTGAAGCGTTCTAAACTGAAGTCAGAAATGCCTGTAAATCAGCGCTTTTCTGCTCGCGGGTGCGCCAGCACCGATCAATCGACACTGGGCGGCTTCATCAGCGAAAACAGCTCGTCGATGGTTTGCTGCGCGGTCAGCCGCACGCGATCGGTATTATCCATTCCTGCAATGTTGACGCCCTTCACCACCGCTTTGATTTCGTCGCGAAAGTCGGTGAGAAACCGCAACGGATCAGGCGAATCGTTGGCGACGCGCGCGATCAGGCCGGTGATCAGGAGCTGGCAGGCCATCATGCGTCCGTTCAATTCATCCATCATGCACTCCTGAACTGTTTTCGGGTTTCGTATGCGCGCCGTGATATGGACGACCTTCAGCCCGGTTACAACCGAGCCGCATGGCGATTGAATTCGAGAATGCGCGCGCAACGCCGTGGCGCGGCGCGAACGTCTCGCGGATTTCGAGCAACTGAGACTTACTTGGCGGCGACGCTGCCAGGAGGTTCGGCGAAATTCTTGATCCGCTCCTTGATGTGCTGGAGCGTCTCGAGGCCGGTTTCGATTGCCGCGGCGGGGATATCTTGCAGAACGTCCGTCGCGATGGAGTCGCGCAAGCTGTCGAGATCATCGACCAGCTGGCGGCCGCCAGGTGTGAGAAACAGACGGTTGGCGCGGCGATCTCTGGGATCGGGCCGGCGCTCCAATAAGCCGTGTTCGACCAGACGGTCGAGCAGACGCACCAGCGAGATCGGTTGCAGGTCAAGCACGTCGGCCAAATCGACTTGCGATAATCCCTCCTGCTGCCGCAATCGAAACAGTACAATCCACTGCGCGCGCGTGGTGCCACGGCCCTTGGCGCGGTGATCGATGTAGTTGCGCAGCAGACGCGAACTTTCGACGAGTTGCGCAACCAGCTGGCGTTTCAGATCAAGAGACATCGGGCATGAAAGTTCTTTGGGCAGCGGAAGCCTCTGAAAAGCTTTCCAAAAGTTTAGAATTCTCAAGTCATAGTGTGTGTACACATTAAGTGCACACATATTGTATCTCGGGTTAGCGAGAAACGTTTTGAAGACCCATCGGTTATTTTTTTAAGCCACGAGCGCCCATGACCAAGTCGCGGACCATCCGTTGGATTTTGCCGATCGCCGCGCTTGTCGCGGCGGGGTATCTTGGCTGGCAAAGATTTCACGGCACCAACCCGACGGCCGCTGAGACCGCCCAAAAGTCGGCCGCTTCCGTGCGCGGTGCCGCCGTTCCCGTCACCGTCGCGCCGGTCACGAAAGCGGATTTTCCGGTCTATCTCGGCGGGCTTGGAACCGTTCAGGGCTTCAACACCGTTCTCGTGCGCACCCGGATCGACGGTCAGATCGACAAGATCGCCTTCAAGGAAGGGCAACTGGTCAACCAGGGCGACCTGCTGGTCCAGATCGACCCCCGGCCGTACCAGGCAGCGCTCGATCAGGCCAAGGCCAAGAAGGCTCAGGATGCGGCCAATCTGGCCAACGCCAATTTGGATCTGCAGCGTTTCACCAAGCTCGGCGAATTCGCAACCCGGCAGCAGACCGACACCCAGCGCTCCACCGTTGCGCAATTGACCGCACAACTCACTGCCGACGACGCCGCCATCTCCAACGCGCAAACACAAGTCGACTACACGACCGTCAAGGCGCCGATCTCGGGCGTCGCCGGCCTTCGTCAGGTCGACATTGGCAATATCGTCAATGCCTCGACGCAGACCGGGATTGTGACGATCGCCCAGATCGAGCCGATTGCTGTCATTTTCACCGCGCCGGAAGACCAGCTGCCCTACATCAACGAAGCGCAATCGACGCAGCCGTTGAAGGTGATCGCGCTGACCACGGACGGCAAGAAGACACTGTCGGACGGGACATTGTCCGTCATCAACAATCAGGTCGACACCACAAGCGGGACTATTCGCCTCAAGGCGGTGTTCGACAACAAGAACCATGCGCTGTGGCCGGGTCAGTCGATCTCCACGCGGCTTTTGATGAAGACGCTGAAGGATGCGGCCGTGGTACCAGACGACGCGATCCAGCACGGCAACGACGGCCTCTATGCCTATGCCGTCAATCAGGACAACAAGGCTGAGCTGCGCAAGCTCAAGGTCAGCTATTCGATCGACGGGCGCTCGGTGGTCGATGACGGCCTGTCGCCCGGACAGCAGGTGATCACGGCAGGTCAGTACAAGGTTCAGCCCGGCACCCTCGTCAGCACCGCGGTGGCGAGTTCGGAGCCGGCACAGCCCAAGGTCAAGCAGGAATGAGCGACGGCATTTCCGCACCTTTCATTCGCTACCCCATCGGCACCTCGCTGATGATGGCCGGCATTCTTTTCGTCGGTTTGGTCGCCTATCCCCTGTTGCCGGTCGCACCGCTGCCGCAGGTTGACTTCCCCACCATTCAGGTCGCCGCCAGCCTGCCCGGCGGCAGCCCGGAAACCATGGCGTCCTCGGTGGCGCAGCCACTCGAGCGCCAACTCGCCCAGATTCCCGGCATCGCACAGATGACGTCGACGAGCTATCTGGGAACGACGGCGGTCACGATCCAGTTCGACCTCAATCGCAACATCGACGGCGCCGCCAACGATGTGCAGGCTGCGATCAACGCCGCCAGCGGCCAATTGCCGAAGAACCTTCCCTCGCCCCCGACCTACCGCAAGGTCAACCCGGCGGATTCGCCCATCCTGCTGTTGTCGGCGACGTCGGACACCCTGCCACTCACCACAGTCAGCGACGCCGTCGACGCCCAGCTCGCGCAACAGATCAGCCAGATCTCCGGCGTGGCGCAGGTAACGATCGGCGGCCAGCAAAAGCCGTCGATCCGTGTCCAGGTCGATCCGGCAAAGCTGGTCGCCAAGGGGCTGTCGCTCGAGGATGTGCGCAGCCAGATCGCGATCACGACGGTCGACAGTCCGAAGGGCAATATCGACGGCGCAACGCGCGCCTATACCATCTACGCCAACGACCAGTTGCTCGACTCAAAGGACTGGAACGACGTCATCGTCGCCTATCGCAATGGCGGCCCGTTGCGGATCCGCGATATCGGCCAGGCCGTGACCGGACCGGAAGACGCCAAGCAGGCGGCGTGGGCCAACGGCAAGCGCGGCGTGTTTCTGGTGGTCTTCAAGCAGCCCGGCGCCAACGTCATCGATACCGTGGACAAGATCAAGGCGATGCTGCCCCGGCTGGTGGCCGCGATTCCGCCGGCGATCAAGATCGAGATCATCAGCGATCGCACCCAGACCATTCGCGCAGCGGTCGAGGACGTTCAGTTCACCTTGCTGCTGACCATTGCGCTCGTCGTCATGGTTATCTTCGTATTCCTGCGCAGCTTCTGGGCAACCGTCATTCCAACCGTGACCGTACCGCTGGCGCTGCTCGGCGCCTGCGCCTTGATGTGGGTGTTCGGTTATACCCTCGATAACCTGTCGTTGATGGCTCTGACCATCGCCGTCGGTTTCGTCGTCGACGACGCCATCGTGATGCTGGAAAACATCACGCGTTACATCGAGGAAGGCGAGAAACCGCTTGCCGCTGCATTCAAGGGCGCCAGCGAAATCGGATTCACGATCGTGTCGATCAGTATTTCGCTGGTGGCCGTGCTGATTCCGCTGCTGCTGATGGGCGGCATCATCGGACGCCTGTTCCGCGAATTCGCGGTGACGCTGGCGATGACGATTTTCGTATCGATGGTGGTGTCGCTGACGCTGACGCCGATGATGGCATCCCGCTTCCTGCGCGCGCACGGCGAAACCCAACACGGCCGGTTCTATCAATGGAGCGAGCGCGCTTTCGACGCGATGCTGCATGGCTACGAGCGGGGCCTTGACCTCGCCTTGCGCTGGCGACTGGCGACGCTCGCCATTTTCTTTGCGACGCTTGGCTTGTCGGTTTATCTGTTCGTCATCATTCCCAAAGGCTTCTTTCCCCAGCAGGACGTAGGCCTGATCACCGCCACGTCCGAGGCCGGGCAGGACATTTCCTTCGCCGCCATGAAGCAGCGGCAGGAGGAACTCGGCAAGATCGTCATGGCCGATCCCGATGTCGCAACCATCGCCATGAACATCGGTGGCAGCGGCAGGGCCGGCAATAACGGCAACATGTTCATCACGCTGAAGCCGCGCAATCAACGCTCCGCAAACGCCCAGCAGATCATCTCACGCCTGCGTCCCAAGCTCGACAAGGTCGAGGGCGCCCGCCTGTTCATGCAGGCGGCGCAAGACGTCCGGCTCGGCGGCCGGCCGACGCGGACACAGTTCGAGTTCACGCTGCAGGATGCCAACCTTGCCGAATTGAACGAATGGGCGCCGAAAATTCTGGGCAAGATGCAGACTCTGCCCGAATTGCGCGACGTCGCGACCGACCAGCAAACCAAGGGTACGACGCTCGAATTGAAGATCAATCGCGATACCGCGGCGCGCTATGGTATCCAGCCGCAGGTCATTGACGACACCCTTTACGACGCGTTCGGCCAGCGCCAGGTCACCCAGTATTTCACCCAGCTCAACAGCTATCACGTGATCCTGGAAATCCTGCCGGAGCTGCAGGGCAACCTCGACACGCTCAACAAGATCTATATC
>DATHHQ010000377.1:0-3193 GCA_035490095.1 Bradyrhizobium sp. | reverse complement strand
GCCGAACTTGATGCGATCGCCGTTGCGCAGCTTCTCCGCCGAGCCCTGGCCTACCGGGTCGCTGGCGCCATTGAGAAACGTGCCGTTGGCACTGAGATCATGCAGTTCCCAATCGCCGACGCTGTAGACCAGTCGGCAGTGCCGCTTCGACAGGTGACGCTCGGGATCGGCGACGACCCATTCATTGTCCCGGCCCCGGCCGATGGAGAATTCGCCGCCGCGCACCTCACGTCTCTCGGGTGCCACGTTGTCGGGACAGCGGATCATGACAAGCTTTAGGGTCACGTGAGGGCGCACTCCTGTGAGGGGAGGCGAACGGCAGCGAGGACCATCCCGACGTCACCGTCCGACCGGCCGGCCCCGATCGTCGAAGATTCTAGTCGGGGAACCCTTGGGAGGGCAATCGTATTTGGATTTGTTGGCGATTGGGCCATACTCCTGCCAATCCACTGGAAGTCGTTCCCAATCATACCAAAGGTTGTAGATTTTAACCACGGCACAATTTTCCGATGTGCCGGCCACGGGCTCGACCGGCATGGTTGACGCCCCGGAGGACGCCGGCCATCCTGCCCGAAAGTCACTCGACGTTCGAAAGAATCTGTCGCCATGTGCCTTGCCCCGTCACCGACCATCCTGAGCACGGATGAGGTCGGCAGCGTCGCGCCGCCCATCTTTACCTCAGTCGGACAGGACGCCGTAAACGGTCCGGGTGACGTTTTCGTTATCCAGTCGCTGCTGAACAAGCGGTTGCCCCAGCCTCACACCGACGTTGCCGTCACGGGCATTGCCGACCCCGGTACGATTCTGGCGATCAAGGCATTCCAGGCGGTGATGATGAACATGAATCCGCCGAGCGGCCAAGTCGCGCCTGGGAGCCCGACTTACTACGCGTTGGCCGCTCGTCCCTTGGTGAACCGCACGCCGCCGCCGCCGACACCTTTTGGCCATATTGGAATCGTTCCGCCGGAGGTGATCGAAGCGGCCAAGGCCTCACAGCGGCAATGGGGCGTCCCCGCCTCGGTCACGCTGGCGCAATGGATCGTCGAGAGCGCCTGGGGATCGGCAATGCCGCCCGACAGCAACAATCCTTTCGGGATAAAAGCGCTGGAGACACAGCCGGCTGTGGAGAGCGAGACTCGTGAAGTGATCGACGGGAAGGTGATCATCACAACGGCCCGGTTCCGGCGCTTCGACAGCCTGTCCCAAGCCTTCGAATCGCATGGCAAGCTGTTATCGACGGCGTCGCCGTATCGGCCGGCCATGGAGCTCGTAAAAGATCCCGATCAATTTGCCGACGCGCTTACTGGCGTCTACGCAACCGATCCGCAATACGGCACCACCCTGAAGTGGGTGATGGATAACTATCAGCTGAAGCAATACGACACTAAGGCTTGAATTCCTCGGGCAGCGAGAAGCCGCTTTCGCGCAGCTTCTTTTCCAGCACCGGAATGGCCGTCGCCGGCTTGCCTTTGCTGCAGTCGTCAAGCGCGACCGAGGCCTCGACGTCGAAACGCTTGCCGGGCCCGTTTTGGACATAGCGGCGGTACATGGCCGAAAGCTGGGTGCAGTAGGCCTGGTCGTCGCCTTGCGCAGCGTCAGTCGCGGTCGGTAGCGCAAGGATAAGCGCCACAAGGGTAAGGATGGATTTCACGACGCCTTCCTAGGCCGCGCGCGGGCGGTCGCGCAAGACGCGGCTTATTGCTGCTCCAAGGCAATTTCTTCTTTGGTGTGGGCGCAATCTTAGCCGACGCGTCGTTCGGGGCACCCCCCAACTTCGTTGGGGAGAAGAAGAGGGTCGCTAGGTGAGTATGCTTTGCTGAAAGACCTGCGGAAAAGGCTCTGGGTTGGGTGCGACCGCCACCTGGTCCCGGCCGAGGGCTTTGGCTCGGTAGAGCGCTTCATCGGCTTTTTGGATCGCGGTGCGAAGGTCACCCGCTTGTAAAAGAGCAACCCCGATGCTGACGGTTATCTTGAGCACCTGGCCACGAACCTCGATAGGCAGTCCAGCGACGGCCGAGCGGACACGTTCGGCGATACGCCCGCCTTCCCGCACATCGACGCCGGCCAGGATGGCGGAGAACTCCTCCCCACCATACCGTGCCACGAGATCCCCCGGCCGCACCGCATTGCGCAGTAGATTGGCAAAAGCCAGCAAGGCCTGATCGCCGCCGGCATGGCCAAACCGTTCATTGACGCTCGAAAAAAAGTCGAGGTCCATCATCAGAACGCACGCGGGTGAATCGTCCATTTGCGTGCGCCGACTGAGACGATCACCCTGTTCCAGGAAGGATCGGCGATTCGGCAATTCCGTCAATTCATCGGTGAGGGCGAGCTTTGCGTAGCGGTTTCGCAGGCGCTCGGTCGACATCATCAACAAACCAAGCGTGACGCCGATGAGGCAAATGGTGGTGATGAACAGGGCGACGCCCAGCGTCGGGTCATTGTACTCGGCGCCTTGTGCCGGTGGCGCCTGGTAGAGCGACAGTCCGGCGCGGATGACCAACACCGATCCCAGCACGGCAAATGCCAGAGCCGTCGGGAAGCGACCCTGCAGGGGCTCCTCGCGACCGCCCTTGAAGATCTCCAGGCTGGCCAGCAATGCCAGGCAGCCCGTGAGCAACGAGACCATGATGACGCGATCTCGTAGTTCGGCGCCGGCGAGCCATGCCACGGTGAAGAGCGCCGTGAAGAAAAGCACGGACATCACCACACGCCGTGCATTGAAGCTGTCGTCATTGAAGCGCCGGATGCTCAGCCATACGGTCGAATAGCCGGCAACGACCAATGAATTGGCGATGATGGTCAGCGCGGCGGGCGCCGGTGACTCGGCGTGCATGAGGACGATCAGCCAGCCGAACCCACACAAGGTCAGCCCGACCGACCATCCACGCAATCCGTGGATCCGCGGCTGATAAGACCAGACCAGGTAGGTCACACCCGAGGTGACGAACGCTATGACAATGTTGACCCAAGTCAGCGTCTTGGCATCCAAGTCCATTGCAAAGACCACCTGCGCAAAGCCCTGACGCCCCACGACGCTCGCCCGCGTGGCTCGTCCCACAACGCAAACCTGGAGTGCCGCCGGTCGGCGATCCGACGACGTTCCAACCTGACGATCGGCAGCAATTTTGAAACCGGCTCGTGGCCCAAAGGCCGTCTTCCCAGTCGAGCCCGCTTCCCCACACCGCTATCG
>DATHHQ010000376.1:0-5490 GCA_035490095.1 Bradyrhizobium sp. | reverse complement strand
ATGGACGGTTTTGCAGCTGTCGGCAACGAGCAATGGCAGGCGCCCGGCCACTGGCGCGAGATCGACGGCCAATGGCAGGTGATGACCCTTGGCGGATTGAAGCCCGTCGATCCCTCAGCCCCGGTCTGCCATGTCAGCTATTACGAGGCCGACGCCTTCGCGCGCTGGAGCGGCAAGCACTTGCCGACCGAAATGGAATGGGAAGTCGCGGCCAGGGCTGGCCAGCTCAACGACGCGTTCGGGATCGTGTGGCAATGGACCCGCAGCGCCTACGCGCCCTATCCCGGCTACCGCGCCATCGAAGGCGCGCTCGGCGAGTACAACGGCAAGTTCATGATCAACCAAATGGTGCTGCGCGGCTCCTCGCTTGCAACTCCGGACGGACATAGCCGTATTACCTATCGGAACTTCTTTTATCCACATCATCGCTGGCAATTCACCGGACTACGCCTCGCCGACTACGCCACCTGATTTTCAAGTTCAGCCGCGCCGGAAAAGCGCGTTCAGGAGAGTATCATGAATGTGCACGCCGCAGCTTTGGCCAAAGCGCATCGCTTCGACGAACCGACTTCGGCATTTGCCAGCGACGTCATCGACGGGCTGTCGCAGCATCCCAAACGGCTGTCGCCGAAGTATTTCTATGACGTCACGGGTTCGGAGCTGTTCGAGCAGATCACGCTGCTGCCGGAATATTACCCGACGCGCACCGAACTTGCGATCCTGCGTGACCGGGCCGGCGAGATATCGGCTGACATCCCTGACGGCGCGGCACTGGTGGAATTCGGCGCGGGCGCGACCACCAAGGTCCGGCTGCTGCTGGACGAATGCGCGTTTCGCGCCTACGTGCCCGTGGATATTTCCGGCGACTTCCTGAAAGCGCAGGCCGGCGCGTTGCGCGAGGATTTCCCCGGTCTCGACGTCTATCCGGTCACGGCCGACTTCACCGCGCCGTTCGGCCTGCCCGACGCGGTCAAGGCGATGCCGAAGGTCGGATTTTTCCCGGGATCGACACTGGGAAATTTCGAACCGCATGAAGCCTGCGCGTTCATGCGCAGTGCTCGCGATATCCTTGGTGAGGGCGAGCAGATGATCATCGGCGTCGACCTCGAAAAGGACGAGCGCGTGCTGTATAACGCCTACAACGATGCCGCCGGTATCACCGCGCGCTTCAATCTCAATGTGCTGGTCCGCATCAACCGCGAACTGGGCGGCAATTTCGACACTGCCGCGTTCATGCACCGCGCGATCTATAATCGCGACCGCCACCGGATCGAAATGCACCTGATCAGCAAGAAGGCCCAGACCGTGCGCATTCTGGGACGGAGTTTTTCATTCCGCGCCGGCGAAAGCATTCACACCGAGAACAGCTACAAATACAGCCTCGAGCGCTTCACCGCGCTGGCGCGCGGCTCGGGCTGGACGCCGCGCCACTCCTGGACCGATGCCGCCGGCATGTTTTCGGTTCACGCGCTGGTGGCCTCGGACTGAGACTCTTCAAGCCGGGACTCGACCCGGGCCGGATTTCAGCGAGATCGATTCCCAGGCCGCGACGATGATCATGATCGCGGTGGTCAGGAGCGACAGCATCAACGGCGATAGACCGCTCGCGAACCACGCGAGCAGACCAAGCGCGACAATGCCGGCGATATGGGACAGCTGAAGCCAGCCCCGAATGACGTGCTTGAAGAGGATCGTTCCGACCAGAAACAGCAATGGCCCGCCGATTGCGCTGAGTACCGTCCTCAGATCGGAATGACCGTCGGGGTGCTTCAGCACGAGTTCATCGGCCACCGCCGAGACGATGATGCCGGCCACGATCGGCATATGCAAATAGGTGTAGGCCAACCTCGCCAGCCGCCCCGGCTCGCTGGATCTTGAAATCTGTTCGGACCCGGCCTCGGCCCCCTTGTGGAAATAGATCCACCACATCGCAAGCGCGCCGATAAAGGCCGACACGAACGCCGTCACGGTTTCGCTGGTCCAGGCGAGATCGGCGAACGTGGCGCCGGTGACGACAATGGATTCGCCAAGCGCGATGATGATGAATCCCGCACAACGCTCGGCCATATGGCCGCCCTCGACGGTCCAGTCGTCGATCGAGGACGGGCCGTATTTCGGAATCCAGAACCGCGCCGCAGGCGACAGATATTCAATTCCCAGCGCTACGGCCCATAGCGACAGCCTCCACAGCCCTTCGGCAAAGCCGCCCAGAATCCAGAACACCGCCGAAGCGGACAGCCAGACCAGGATGCGGACCGCGTTCATTCGGGTCGATGGCTGCGTTGGCGGGATCGACGCCAGAAGAAAGATCGAGCGGCCGACCTGCATCGCGGCATAGGCCAGCGCGAACCAAAGTCCTCTCGATTCAAAAGCTTTCGGTATCGACGTGGAGAGCACCAGCCCGCCGAGCATCAGCAGGAACAGCAACACCCTGACCGGGGTGAGTTCCGGATTGAGCCAGTTGGTGACCCAGGCGGTGTAGACCCACACCCACCAGACCGCGAGGAACAACAGGACGGTCTGCGCTACCGCGAGCGGGGTGAACTGGCCAAGCAGGGTGTGCGATATCTGCGTGACCGCGAAAACGAACACCAGATCGAAGAACAGCTCGGCATAGGTGACGCGGCTGTGCTGGTTCGGCACAAATTGACGAAACAGTACGCCGCGTTGATCATCCCCAGCCATGGCGTCCCCGCTCCCGCCCGACTTAGGACTTATGCCTCCGGCCTCCCGGTGCCTCCTGGCACCCCGGTCTGCAGCGCCAGCGCGTGCAGCACGCCGCCCATCTGGCCCTTCAGCGATTGATAGACGATCTGGTGCTGCTGGACGCGGGATTTACCGCGGAACGACTCCGAGATCACGGTGGCGGCGTAGTGGTCGCCGTCGCCGGCCAGATCGCGGATCGTCACCTCGGCGTCGGGGATAGCTGCCTTGATCATCGATTCGATATCGTGGGCGTCCATCGGCATCCCGTATTCTCCAATCCGGCTTTTGAAGTCGCGGCCGGCAGTTGCCGCAGGGTCGCCAGAACTTAGCGCGGACACCCTTCTAGGTCACGTCCTGTCGCACTATATTCCCGATCCGACCCTTGCAAAGCCGCTGGATCGCAACCCACGATCACAACGGCCTGACCAAAAAGGACTGACCATGAAACTCCCCGGTCCCGACCACCCCATCACCATCACCGCCAATCCCAAGCGTGTCCGCGTCTCCGCAGGCGGCGTCGTGATCGCCGACACCACCCATGCCCTGACGCTGAAGGAAGCGAGCTATCCGGCGGTGCAATATGTGCCGCGCGCGGACGCCAACATGGCGCTTTTGGCCCGCACCGACCGCACCACGCACTGCCCCTACAAGGGGGACGCGAGTTATTTCAGCATCAACGCGAACGGAAAAACCCTCGAAAATTCGATCTGGACCTATGAGACGCCATTCCCGGCGATGACCGAAATCTCCGGCCATCTCGCGTTCTATCCCGACAAAGTCACGATTGAGGAAGGGGGCTGAGAGAGCCTGATCCAAAGAATTTGCCGCATTGCCGCACGCTGCGTCATAAGACTTGCTGAATCGGGTTCCCGGCTGCAACATTCGGCACAAACAGCCTAGCCGGGAGGCGCGTATGACATCGATTTCCGCCGTGGGACATGCCGACGTGGGCGCAGTGCCCAAGGCCAAATCGCGAAACCTTTCGCTTGATCGCGCCCGCACCTTTCTGACGCTGGTGGTGCTCACCCACCATGCCGTCATCCCCTATACCTATTTCGGTCACACGGATCCGAAGTACTTCTTCGGCTTCGACATGATCGTGCTCGCCACCGACAGTTTCTTCATGGCGATGTTCTTTTTCCTGTCAGGCCTGTTCGTATGGCCGGGCATTGCTCGGAAGGGACCGCTGAACTATTTGTCCGATCGCCTGCGTCGGCTTGCCCTGCCATTCGCGATCTGCGCGCTCACTGTCATTCCGATCGCCTATTACGCCATTTCCCTGCGGCAGCATCCCGAGGTCAGCTTCGCTTCATACTGGTGGAAAACTGTCACCGTCGGGCCCTGGCCGAGCGGACCGATCTGGTTCCTTTGGGTCTTGCTCAGCTTCGACGTGGTTGCCTGCCTCCTGTACCGGCTGTCGCCCACCCTCCTCGATCCGATTAATCGCCTCTCGCTGCACGGTCGCCGCCGGCCCGCGGTGTTCTTCGCGGTCATGCTTGCTGTCACCGCTGCGTTCTACATTCCCGGGCGGATTCACTTCGGAGCAGGCAGCTGGTTCGAGTTCGGGCCGTTCTCGGTCCAGCACGGCCGCGTGATGCTCTATGCCACCTACTTCTTTTTCGGCGCCGGCATCGGCGTTCAGCTTTTGGATCGCGGGCTGCTGGCGGCAGACGGCCGGATGGCGAAGGTCAGCTGGGATTGGATGATGCTGGCGCTCGTTCCGTATTGCCTCCTGTGGGTCCTGATCTACATCAAGCGCGAAATACTGGGGAATCCGGTGGTGTTGCCGGACTGGTATGAAGGGACCTATGCCCTCTGCTTCACCATGTTCAGCGTGGCCATCATGTTTCTGATCCTGGCCTATTTCCTGAGATTCAAGCACTCGGGCTGGAGCGTACTCGATCCGATGCAGCCTGACGCCTACGGCATGTTCCTGGTGCACTACCCGATCGCGCTCTGGCTGCAATACTGGCTGTTCGATTACGACCTGCCGGCCATCGTCAAGGTCGCGATCGGATTTGTTCTGACCGTCGCGTTGAGCTGGGCGCTGACGCGAGCGTTGCGCAAGATTCCGGGCGCGACAAAGGTGCTGTGAACCGTTGCGTTCGATAGAATGCGTAGCCCGGATGAAGCCAACGGGTCGGCGCGAAGCGCCGCCCGATGACAGGCTCCGCGCAATCCGGGAACGAACGTGACGCTGCTGGCCCCGGATTTCGCTTCGCTTCATCCGGGCTACATTTACGACGCCTTGCCGCTCATATAGGCCGGGAACCAACCCTCGAAGCCAGCCTTGAGCGACGCAATCGAAACCGGCGCCTCACTCGCAATGGCGATCGTTTCGCCGCCGGTGGTGCCGATCCGCACGCAGGGCACGCCGGCGCCCTTCATTTTCGCCAGCACCAGGCCCGCCTGCTCAGCGGCGACAGTCACGACATAACGCGCCTGGTCCTCGCCGAACCACCAGGCGTGCGGCACGATCGATCCCGGCGCGACCAATAGCTCCGCGCCGATCCCGCTCGCCATCGCCATCTCCGTCAGCGCAATCAGCAGGCCGCCGTCGGACAGGTCGTGCGCCGATGTCGCCGTGCCCGCATGGATCATGCCGCGCACCACATCGCCGTTGCGCTTTTCAGCGGCGAGATCGACCGGCGGCGGCGCGCCCTCTTCACGGCCGCAGATGTCGCGAAGATATACCGACTGACCTAGCCAGCCATGGGTCTCGCCGATCAGCAGGATCGCCTCGCCCTCGGCCTTGAACGAAAGCGTCGCGGATTTGGTGAAATC
>DATHHQ010000375.1:0-11196 GCA_035490095.1 Bradyrhizobium sp. | reverse complement strand
TTGCCGCGACGGCGCACGGTGGAAGAGAAGCGCACCGGTGTGTCGTCGGATTACACCGGCACGGACATGTTCATTTCGCTGAGCGAGTTTGGCGGCATTGACGACCAGAACGCGATCGCAGAGCTCAGCTTGCGCGCCTTGTGCTCAAATCGGCACTTGACCGAGCATCTGCCGATCGGGGTGGGCGGAGCCGATTTCCGGCTGGTTGACGATGTCAACCTGGATCTCGTCTGCGTCGCGGGGCCTACTCCCCCGCGCGAGCCTGTGATCAGGCAGCTACGTAGCCGCGGCGAAACCGCGCACACCGGCACGGTCACCTGGAGGCTCGTGAACCTGCTCTCGACCAATCATCTCGGGCTGGTCGAGCGAGGCGCTGGAAGCAATGCCGAGGCGGTTCGGGAGACGCTGTCAATTTTTGCCGAGATGGCCGATAGCGCCACCGAGCGCCGCATCCGTGGCGTTCGTCACGTCGATAGTCGGCCGATCGTGCGGCGTATCCGCCAGCGCAGCGGCGTCGGGGTAGCACGCGGAATCGAGATCACCGTCACCATCGACGAGAAGGCGTTCGAGGGCACGGGCGCGTTCCTCCTCGGCGCCGTGCTCGATCGCTTCTTTGCCGAATATTCGGGCTTCAATCATTTCACCCAAACCGTGATCCGCTCCGTCGATCGGGGCGAAATCATGCGATGGCCTCCCCGCATGGGAATGCGCAGGCCGCTATGAGCCAGTCCCCTCAGATAGACGCCAGCCTGTTGCGCGAGCTGGAAGCCGAGCCATGGCGGTTCGACTATTTCACCGTGCTAAGGCATCTCGAACGCGTCCATGAAGCCAAGCCTCGCATCGGCGAAAGCGCGACGCTACGCGACGAACTAGTCCTTCTTGGGCAGGACCCGTTCATGGAGTTTCCGGCGTCAAACCTGACCCGCGTCGAACAAGGCGACGACGAAGACAAGCCGCTTAAAATCTTTGTCAGATATATGGGATTGCTCGGACCTCAGGGTGCGCTGCCGCTGGCGACGACTGAGGAGGCTTATCATTACATCCTCGCCAACGACGACGCTTTCCCGCGCTTCCTTGACATCTTCAATCACCGCTTTCTTCAATTGTTCTTCCGTGCCTGGGCGAATTCGCGCCCGATCGCGCAGCACGACCGTCCGACGGCAGACCGTTTTTTCGCCTACATCGGTTCCGCAATCGGCAGCGGCTCCGAACCTTACCGGAATCTCGACAGCATCCCGGACGCCGCCAAACTCTGCTTTGCGGGGCTGTTGGGAAGCCAGGCCAAATCCGCCTCGCGTCTCGCCAGTGCCCTCTGCGGCCTGTTTGAGGTTAGGGCGGAGGTCGATGAGTTCGTCGGAACGCGGCTGATGCTCGACGCTCAGGAATATACGATTTTGGGCAAGCGCCATAACGTGCTTGGCGAAGAGACAATGCTGGGCCGAGGTGTCTATAGCGTTCAGGACAAGATCCGGATTCGCATCTACACCCAGAGCCTTGCTCAATACATTCGATTTCTGCCCAGCGGCGACCTTTGCGAGCCGCTGGCGGATCTCGTCTATTTTTACAATGGAGCGCAGCTCGATTGGGATACCGAACTGGCGATTCCTTCGGCCGCTGTCGAACCCATCCGTCTCGGCCAGTTCGGGCAGCTGGGCTGGACGACCTGGATGGCGCCAGACTGGACCACGACAGAAGCATATCGGCGCGACGCCAGGTTCCACCCGGCGGAGCGCATGGAGAGAAAGAGACGCATGCGGCAAGCCCGCAGCGAGGGAGGCGTGAGTGGCCGACATTAATCTTGAGGCAGTAGCAGGCAAGCTCAACCGCGTCGGCTACGAAGCCTTGTTCAAGGGGCTGCGGCAGGCAAAGGGCGCCGGCAATCGCAATGTCGAACTCGCGCACTGGCTGGTCCATGTCCTGCAAGACGAGCGTTCCGACATCGCGCTGACCGCCGACAATTTTCGGCTTGATTGCAACAAGCTCCTGATGGACATCAACGCTGCCATCAGCGGATTTCGCAAGAACGAAACCGAAATGCCGTCGGTGTCCAACACCGTGATGGACATGCTCGACCGCGGCTGGCATTACGCCACGCTCTTTTTCGGGGAAACACAGATACGAACCGGCCACGTTCTGGTCGGCGCGCTGCAATCGCGCGAACTCGACCGCGCACTCAAGAACATCTCATCCGAATTCAACAAGATGTCGGTCGATGTCCTGACCAGCGAGTACCGCAGGATCTGGGCGGGCTCTGAGGAGGAAACCCTGCGTCCGATGGATGGTTCGGGGTTGGGGCCTGCAGCGAGTGCTGCACAACAGACCGGTGCCGCGAAAGGCACCACACCGCTCGATCGGTTTTCGCAGGATCTTACCGCAAAGGCGAGATCCGGCGAGATGGATCCGATTCTCGGCCGCGATGACGAGATCCGCCAATTGATCGATGTCCTGATGCGCCGGCGGCAGAATAACCCGATCCTCACCGGCGAGGCGGGCGTCGGCAAGACTGCGATCGTCGAAGGCTTTGCCCAGCGTATTGCATCAGGCGAGGTTCCGCCGCCGCTGAAGGATGTCCGGCTCTGTGCGCTCGACATCGGCCTGATGCAGGCGGGCGCGTCGATGAAGGGCGAATTCGAGCAGCGGCTGCGCTCGGTGATCGATGAGGTGCAAAGCTCGCCGACGCCGATCATCCTGTTCATCGACGAAGCCCATACCCTGATCGGTGCCGGCGGCTCGGCCGGCACCGGCGATGCCGCCAATCTCCTCAAGCCTCCCCTCGCCCGTGGCACGTTACGCACCATCGCCGCGACCACCTGGGCCGAGTACCGCCAGTATATCGAGAAGGATCCGGCGCTGACCCGGCGCTTCCAACCTATCCATGTCGACGAGCCCGACGTCGAGACCTGTTGCATCATGTTGCGCGGGCTCCTCGGGCCGATGGAAAAGCATCACGGCGTGCGGATTTCCGACGCCGCGATCATGGCCGCCGTGAATCTGTCACACCGCTACATCCCGGCGCGGCAATTGCCGGACAAGGCTGTCAGCCTCCTGGATACTGCCGCTGCCCGGGTGGCGATCAGCCAGAGCGCGACGCCGGCCCTGATCGAGGATGCACGTGTTGCCATCGTCGCACGCGAGGCAGAGAGAGCCGCGCTCGTCAGCGACAGCGATTTAGGAGTCGACGACGCAGATCGCATGACAAGCCTCGATGCGGATATCGCGGCGCTAAAGGAGAAGCTCACTGGCCTCGAATCCGAGTGGGCCATGGAGCAGGCCCTCGTCAACGATATCCGAGGCATCAGAAAGATATTGGCAGAGCCGAAACAAGGCGACGAGACGGCCGCGAAACGCGCTGAATTGCGCGGCAAGTTCGACGCGCTGGAGGGCATCACACCCGAAAGGCGCATGATCTATGCCCATGTCGACGAGCAATCCGTTGCTTCGGTGGTGTCGGACTGGACCGGCATCCCCGTTGGCCGCATGGTGCGCGACGAAATTGAAACCGTTCTGAAGCTTCCGGAAATCCTCAATCGCCGCGTCGTTGGCCAGTCGCACGGGTTGGCGATGATTGCCAAGAGGATCGAGACCAGCCGAGCCAAGCTCGACAACCCATCAAAGCCGATCGGCGTATTCATGCTCGCCGGCCCCTCCGGCGTCGGCAAGACCGAGACCGCGCTGGCGCTGGCCGAGGCGCTCTATGGCGGCGAGCAGAACATGATCACCATCAACATGTCGGAGTTTCAGGAGGCGCATACCGTCTCTTCGCTGAAAGGCGCACCTCCAGGCTATGTGGGCTACGGCGAAGGTGGCCGGCTCACCGAAGCGGTACGGCGAAAGCCGTATAGCGTGATTCTGCTCGACGAAGTCGAGAAGGCCCATCCCGACGTGCATGAGATTTTCTTCCAGGTGTTCGACAAGGGCATCATGGAAGATGGCAACGGTCGAAAGATCGATTTCAAGAACACCCTGATCATCCTGACCACCAACGTCGGTACCGACTTGATCATGGGGCTGTCGGGTGAACCGAAATATCGTGACGATCCGGAAGAACTTGCGTTGAGGCTGCGGCCGGCACTGCTCGAGGTATTTCCGGCGGCGCTGCTCGGGCGCATTGTGACCATTCCTTATTTCCCGCTGACGAATGCCATGCTCGATGGCATCGTCCGGCTACAGCTTGGTCGTATCGATCAACGCATTCGCGACAACCATGGCGCCTCATTCGTCTACGCTGACGCGGTGATCGATCATATCGTTTCAAAATGTAACGATCCGGATTCCGGCGGTCGCATGATCGACAACATCATCACCAACACGCTGCTGCCGGCGCTATCCCGGGAATTCCTGAAGAAATCTCTGGCCAAGGAAGAAATCACGCAAGCACGGGTTACCATCGAAGATAACGATTTCGCTTATGCCTGGACTTGAGCGATTCGACGTCACGGGATTGCCGGGCGGCCGTGGCACAGCATCCGCCTGGTCGAATCGTGTGGCAACAGTTCACTGAATTGCTTTGAACATCCCATGCCAATAACATACGGACCCTTCCCGCTCGCTGGCGTAGCGTTCAGCTCGAATTCCTATACCGGTGGCAGTGTTCCGGCGGTCTTTGACGCCATTCTCTACCGGGCGATCGGCGGCGCCCAGCAGCTGAAACTTACGGTCAAACTCAGAATCAATCTGTGGCGGCTGGCGAGCCGCGCGCGTGACATAGCGAAGCGGAGCAACCTGCGTGCGTTGTGAACTGGAACAGGACGATATCGGCACCTTTCCGGGCGTGACACTGTTCACGAAAAGGACCGCGCACTGCCTCAAGCCGACGGCCGTCTATCTTCCGCCGAAACCCGCGGCGTCGGGTAACATGCTCGACGTCGTGATCTGGCTACATGGATTCTTTGTCAGAGATCATAAATTTCTGTTCCGCAACGATCCTGCGCGGTTACGCGAACAGGTTCGCGGTTCCAACAAGAATGTGGTGCTTATCGCACCGTTCCTCGGTTTCGAATATTCCGTCAAAGATAAGTTTGCTGGAAACTACAGCGTTAAGGACCTGGCGACACCGAACTGGGGCGAACGCTACCTGAACGAAGCACTTGCGGCTATTTCGCACTTCCAGGTTCCCGATTTGAAGTCTCCGCCTCAACTTCAAATCGACCAGCTCGTCATTGCATGCCATTCAGGAGGCGGCAACGGTATGCGCAATCTTGTCGGGAGCCTGGGAAAATATCAGTCGAACCTCAAGGCATGTTGGGGGTTTGACTGTCTCTACGACGGGAGCGGACCGCCCGACCACGCCACATTCTGGTATCGATGGTTGTCGGGACCCAACGCCAGGCCACTGTATATCATCTATGGTCCAGATACCCTTGCGCAATCCGTAAAGCTGGACCTGATGGGGCGTGGGCTGGCGACGCCGGAAGGCAACAAAGCTGAGCCGCGTCGTCCCGCGCTCAAGACTCTCAATGTGAGCATCGGCCACTACGGCGCATTTCCGGCATTCGGACAGATGGTCAAGGTCAACGACCTCGCCCCCTCCTTCGTCGACAGTCTCATGATTCCGCCAACGGTCGACAGGACTCCGTTCAAGCACAAGCCGCGCGGGGAATTTCTCCAGCAGGCGATCACGAACGTTCGCAACGCGATTCCCTTCCCGGAGGGAATTCACTACATAATCGCACGGGACGGTTTTTTGGATCGGTTGAGCAAACTCTAATGTATGGAGACTGATGTGGTCGTTATACCGGTGGACGCTCATCTGCTTACCCTAACGATTTCGACGCCGCAGATTGTGGAGCGACCGGTGCGTGTGGGCCGCGAGACCCGCATGCAGCGCGAACGCATCCAACGTACGCGTGAGATCCAAACACAACGCAGCGCGGCCTCCCTGACATTGTCGTTCATGGAAGTGACTGCGGAATACCACATCCGAATCCGTCGAGGCGCCGAAGGGATCCGAAGCGCTTGACGACGAGGGTTTCTTAATGCTGGCCGCCGGCTTTCCAATGAACAATGCCGTCAGTCTGCTGCTGGTTCGCAGGTTTGCAGGCTCGGAGGGGCGCGCCTCCAAGGAGAAACTTGGCGTCTGCGCGGTCGGAGACAGCTCTCCCGACACAGCACTTGCCCATGAATTCGGGCACCTGCTCGGGCTCGAGCACCAGGGTGACATACGGGATTTGATGAACCGTGGCCTGTCGGCTCCCGGCACGCCATTGACGAGTAGCGAAATTAAAGACGCTCGCGCCTCACGGCTTTTTCAACGATTTGGCGAGCGTCCATCCAAGGGCTCGAGCTAGCAAGCGGAACGAGCCTCACTGTTATCTGTCGTTTTTCGATCCCTTAAGCGCCGAGGAGTGCCTCAAACCTTGGTGCGCTCGGAGCGTTCGCGGATGGCGCCACGCCGTTGAGGCGGGCCTGCACCCGCGGCGACACGGCCGCCGATGAAATCCATCAAGCCGCGGCCGGTCTGCCGCCAGCGCGGTGGGATCGAGCGTCGCGAGCTGATTGCCGGCCTGCACCGCCGGGTCAGCGAAGCGGCTACCGATGAAGCTGGTGTTGATGACGCCGCTGAAATTGATGAAGGCCGGCAGCGCAGCAGCGGTCGCGGGCGACGACACCTTGCTGCCCGGCGCGGCGGTCGCGGTATTCACGGTGTCATTGCCAAAACCCATATCGACCGCGCCTACGATGCGCGATCCGGTCAGCAGCGTCAGCGTATCGGCGGCGTTCGACAGCTTGATCGCCGTGCCGCTTGCGCCGGCGGTAGAGATGATGGCGCTCGAGTTGGTGATGGTGGTGGCGCCGCCGGCTTGAATGCCTGTCTTGCCCGAGATGATGCCGGCGTTGGCGATGGAGGTGACGGTGTTTGCAACAATGCCGAACGTCCCACCCGATATGGTGCCGGCGCCGGAGCTGGTCACGTTGGCGGTACTGGCAAAAATGGCTGCGACGCCCGCGGCAATGGCGCCAGCGTTGATCACGCGGGCGGCGGCGCCGGTAATGCCGAGTCTCCCACCTGAGATAGCGCCGGCATTGTTGACGGTAGCGAGGGTCGAGGTGCCGATTCCGCTGAATGTTCCCGTGATATGGCCGGTGCTCGTGTTGTTCACATCGGCGGTGTCGGCAGAGATGCCAAAGCCATTCCCGCCGGTCGCGGAGACGCCCATCGCAGAGATGAGGCCCGCATTCCTGACGGTTGTAGTCGTGGCCTGGATGCCGTTTGTGTCACCTGTGATGACGCCGGTGCTCGTATTGTTGATGGTCGCATCGCCACCGCTGATACCAATACCACCTGTGATGGTGCCATCATTGTTGATCGTTGCCCCCGTACCGAACACCACGCCGAAACCGCCTCCCGTCACCGTCGCGCCGACCTGGATGTTGTAGGTATTGTTGTTGTCGTTAACCGTGCCGTAGCCGTTGGTGCCGTTCTGGTTGGTGGTCTTCCCGGTGCAGGTGACGATCGTGTTGTTGACTGGCGAGGCCGGCGTGCAGACCGCCTCGACGCGCCCGCTCATCGCGAAGGAAGCAATCAGCAGCGCCTGCATCAGCGCGTGTCGTCGCAGAATCAGCTTCGGGCCGGCCACGTATGTTTTTGCCCGCGCGCCGGATTTTTTTTCGCCGACGCTGGTGAGAGCCAATACTCTCAAGCCAAACCTCCGTCCGAGCAGCCGCAGCACACGCTGAATCGACACGCGCAAACCCTAGCTGCGACGGCAATGTGCGGCTTGGACGGAGGTGACGGAGACTAGGACCAAAGCGAATCGGCGACCTATTGTCGCGGCTGGTGCATTTTGCGACATCGACCAGCGCCGTTTGGCCCGGATTGACTCAATCGTTATCATTGCAGGGATGCACCGGCGCGGCCGAGTCGCCGCAAGCGTCAACCCGTATCCCCCGAACGCAGGAGACGGCGGCGCGCGGGCAGCGACAAGCTTCGTCGCAAACTTTAAGCGCAGCGAGGACGCGGAGGATGAGTTCGGTGCCGCGCACGTGGCTTCTCTGGTCGACTATGCGGGTCGAGCATTGGATGCAGATAGCGGCGGCTTGGCGCGCCAAGCGCGTGCTAACCGGCAACAATGTCGCGCAAAGCTGCTGACCGATCAGCGCTTTCGCTATTTCGGCACGAATCCTTCACGAATCCTTTCAGAATGCGAGACCAGCGATTGCTTGGGATGAAGCGGGTTACGAAGAGGTAGCGCGGGGCTCATTCCACAATATTACAGTATAGAGGCCCGAATGCCCGGCAATGATCAAGGGATTTAGCACCAACCGCTCAGGTGAGACGCGCCTCAAACTCTCAGCTCAACGGGGTTCGCACGCCGCCATGGCGAAAATCGCGGCAAGACAGGCACGGGCCGCGCTGATCACGATGGGTATGGTGTAAGAGCCGAATGCGTCAAACGCATCGCCGGACCGGTGTACCGCACGCCGATGATGCCGCTTGCGTTGCGACCGCCGAGGTATTCGACGGTCGATCGCCTCATGTGGATGTGAGCTGGGATTTCAGGACCGAAATGACATCTTTCAAATGCGAAGCATCCCCCGTCGTGCGCTTGACGAGAAGCGCGCCCTGTAACGCCCCAAAGACGAGCCGGGCTGTTTTGCCGGCTGGCCCCGGCAGTTTAAGTTCGCCGCGAGCGACACCTCGTTTCAGAATTCCTTCCAACCACAATTGATGGGTCGTGAAGAAACGCTGGACGCGATCACGCATTTCCACCGGTAGTGCAAGAATTTCGCCAGCTAGCGCACCACACAGACACACCCTGTCGGGCGTATCGGCGAACTCTGCATATGGCGCAAAATAGTGGTTCAGCATGACCATTGAAGAGGACGACCTGTTACCCGCGATATTTGCAAGCGCCTTTCCAAAGCGCTCAGTGTAGCGGTCGACAACTGCAACTCCAAGATCGGCCTTGAACTCGAAATGATAATGGATGCTCGCTTTTCTGATTCCAAGTACGTCCGCGATATCCTTATAGCTAAACGCACTGTATCCGCGCGTCTGTATCAGTGCCTCTGCGAGATCGAGTATTTTCTCCGCAGTCTCCGATCGCGGAGCTGGATTGAAATTGGACGTTGCGATGTTCTTCATGATCTCGGATCCAAATGGCCTCGCAAGACGGCACCTTCCGGGTGCCACGGCCAGGCGCTGACGCGCGACTAATTTCAAACTATCCGTCTGCCTGGACAAAACGTTACCTGCAAAGCCACTACGAGCGTTGCGATCCCGTAATTATTCGAGCATTCGGTCACCCTGAGCCCTTTGAGTGGGGCCTTGGGGTCGGATCATCGATACCGTCAAACCCGCAACGAGAGCTCTTTGAGGAGGCAGCTAGGTTTGGCATTCGTTACGGCTTTACAGTGCCAATTCACGACGATCGTGGCTCGGTCGCGAGCAGTGACCTTCGCTATCGACGAACGGCAACCGCAATTCGAGCACTTTATTAAGGAACATGCGCGGGTGTTGCAGTTCATGGCGATGTACTTCCACGCACATGCACGGCGCAAACCTTCTTTGGAACGGACGATCGACGACGTGTCATTGTCACCACGCCTTGCGCGCTCGGCAATGCCGTGACGCTTGCGGGCTATCTCGAGGTTTCGCCTGATAGTCTCGCCTGTGTCCGGAGTGCTGGCGGCCTTCAGGGTCCAGTACTATCGGCACCGGTCGCGCTCGCTGCAGCGTAGAACGAAGACAACAACTATAACGCCCCACTCCGGGGGTTTTCGACGATCTCTATGTCGGTCGTATCGTCTGGAATAAGTTCCGAATGGTCAAAAATCCAGACACCGGGAAACGGATCTCCCGGCCAAATGCTCGTGACCAATGGCAGACCATTGAAACTCCGCATCTTCGCATTGTCGATGATCAAACGTGGGAGCAAGTGCGGCGTCTAAAGGCGGAAAGGGCCAACCTGAAAGCCCACATGAAGCGGCGGCCTCCGCATCCCTTGTCTGGACTCCTTCGGTGCGGTTGTTGCGGCTCTGGCATGTCGGTGCACGATCGTGACAAGACGGGATCGAGAGCGAACGCCAGCGCAATATCGACCTAGTCGTCAAGCGGGTCATTGGAGAGGATGATGCTCGCGGGCGCATCGCGGAACTCAAGGCCCAACGGTTACAAGTTGAGGTCGAACTTGCAGCAGTGGAGGAAGCTCCGTCCATCGTCACGCTGCACCCTGCCACACTGGACCAGTAAATCCGGACAGTAGACGCATTGGCAGCGGTGTTGGCGGATCATGCGGGTGCCGAAGACGACCGCGGATCACTAGTCGGCAGTTTCCGCGCCTTGGTCCACGGCGTCACCATTCATCCCAACGGTCCTCGGGAAGGCTTCGAGGTTGAGGTAAAAGGTAAACTTGCCGCCCTTATCGGAGGGGGAGTGTTTCCCGAAGCAATCCGTAGTGGGGGATACGTGGTAGCGGGAGAGCGATTCATCCGATTACCCCCCTCGATCTAGGCCTCTTCACCGTCCGCCGCGCCGCTGGCCAAGGCATCGATTGACGAAACGTGGAGTGATGCCACACTTACCTGTCATTTCGGCGGGGTAAGGGACCAAGTATCCGTCTCCCAAACGAACCGACGAGTCCTGAGTCATGGTGGCCTCCCAAGCCGCGCTGATCGGTCAACCGGCCTCCCTTCGACCGCAGCTCTCCTCTCCCGCTCCGGGCATTATTGCCGCACCGCTCGCCTCTTACATGCGGAGCGCCGAATATTTCGGCCTTCATCTTACGAGTAAGGCCGGCGCGTGGATACAAAAGGGAAGAGTCGATTTTCACATCATACTTACGTGCGCCATTCTTGCCATGTTGTGGCTTCTTTACAAATCGCAACAAAAAAACAATCAAGCGAAATCCGGATACGGCTCCTACGCTCGGCATTTCCTGCAATCGTTGCGCTCGGTGCAGAAGCGACCTTGGTGCCCGTTCGGAACGATTCGGAAATCGACGCGGCCTGGAAACAGTGCAGGCCAATCGAACAGCGGCCTGATCATTGTGCCTGACCTTTTACGTCGGGCCATCGCGAACTGATCGTAGCCCCGGCAGCGCGGCACCGTTTGCCGGCGATCGATCCCTTCCGGTTTTTCGTCGTGCACGGCGGCCTGCTTTCGTACGGCGTCGATACGCTCGATCTTTTTTTTGGCGGTCGGCATCGTTCATCGATCGTATTCCAAAGGGCACAAGCCCACCGACCTTCCGGTGC
>DATHHQ010000374.1:0-5148 GCA_035490095.1 Bradyrhizobium sp. | reverse complement strand
CTGCAGCCGCAATTCGCCGCTGGCGATCTTCGGCAGCCATTTTGCCTTTTGCGCGTCGCTGCCGTGGCGAAGCAGCGTGCCCATCGTATACATCTGCGCATGACAGCCGCCGCCATTGCAGCCGGCGCGCTGGATCTCCTCGAGGATCGCCGCCGCGGCGGACAGTTTCAGCCCGGCGCCGCCATATTCTTCGGGGATCAACACCGAGAGATATCCGGCCTGCGTCAGTGCATCGACGAACGCGCTGGGATAGGCCATCTCGCGATCGAGCTTGCGCCAGTATTCGCCGGGGAATTGGGCGCAGAGTTTGGCGACGGCGTCGCGGATATCGGTAAACTCATCAGGCTCTGTTGTGGTCATCGGAACTCGGCTGGTAGATCGAGGGCACGCATGGTGGCGGTGCAGAATGCGCAGAGGGTTTCGAAAGCACCGTCTTTGCTGAAGACTTCGACGGAGGCAACCCCGATCGACCCCGACATTTTCAGCGTTTTGGCACGGGCGATGAGTTCGCTGCCGTCGGCTGGCGAGAGGAAATTGACCTTGATCTCGACGGTGACTCCGATCCGCCCCGAGGGCAAGCCTGAGGTGACGGCGATCCCGGCCGCCTGGTCGGCCAGCGCGGCAATGACTCCGCCATGAAAATGACCGAAGAACTGCAGCAGATCGTCCCGGCGCGCCAGGGCGACTTCGGCACGGCCCGGCTCAACGGCGACGATGCCGAAACCAGCGGCGTGGCTAAAACCCCTCGCGTTGATGGTCTCGGCGAGGCTCGGCGGGTTCAGGGTGGCACTCAAGATGCTGGTCTGTTCATATCGGTATGATCCGGTGGGCACGGCGCGAACAGCGCCATTGTCCGCCCTGCGATCTCAGCACGCAGGGTGGGCAAAGCACAAGCGTGCTCGCCATCACGCTGGAATGCGCACCGGCAGGGATTCGATGCCCCGCACGAAACTGGAATATACCCGCTTCGGCTCGCCCACCACCTCGATCTTGTCGAAACGCTTCAGCATCTCCTGCCATACGATCTTCAGTTGCAGTTCGGCGAGCCGCATGCCGACGCAGCGATGAATGCCGAAGCCGAACGACAGATGCGTGCGGGGCCGGGCGCGGTCAATGATGAAGTCGTTGGGGTTCTCGATGCCCTCTTCGTCGCGATTGCCCGAGACGTACCACATCACCACCCGGTCGCCCTTGCGGATTTTCTTGTCCCCGATTTCGGTATCGACCAGCGCGGTGCGCCGCATATGCGCGAGCGGCGTTTGCCAGCGAATGACCTCCGGCACCAGGCTGTCGATCAGCGCCGGATTGTCGCGCAGTTTCTGATACTGGTCGGGGTGTTCGTTCAATGCCAGCACCGATCCGCTCATGGTGTTGCGGGTGGTGTCGTTGCCGCCGACGATCAGCAGGATGATATTGCCCATCAGATTGTCGGCGTCCATGTGCCGAGTGGCATCGCTGTGCGCCATCATCGAGATCAGATCGTTTTTCGGCGCGGCATTGACGCGCTCATTCCACAGTTTGGTGAAATAGGCCGCGCACTCGTCCATTTCGGCCCGGCGCTGTTCCGCCGATTCCACGACCATGCTTTTGGGCAGTGCGGTCGAGACGTCGGACCAGCGTGTCAGCTTGCGGCGCTCTTCCCAGGGAAAGTCAAACAACGTCGCCAGCATCTGGGTGGTCAGTTCGATCGACACCCGATCGACGAAATTGAAGGTTTCGTTACGCGGCAGTGCGTCGAGCACCTTGCCGGCGCGCTCGCGGATCAGAACGGCAAGCTCGTCCAGATGCGTCGGTGTGAACATCGGCGACACGGTCTTGCGCTGCGCCGAGTGCCGCGGCTGATCCATCGCGATGAAGCTCGGCTGGTCATAGCCCGGAGGCACGTCGCGGATCGAGATGCCGCCGAGACCGACGTCCGAGGAGAAGATGCCGTGGTTGGTGTCGACATGCATGATGTCTTTGTATTTGGTAACCGACCAATAGGGCTCGATCGGCGAGTTGGTGCAATAATGCACCGGCTCTTCCTTGCGCAACCGCTCGAACCACGGCCACAGCGTATCGTCCTGGAACAGCCGCGGCGCGCCGGGATGAAAATCCTTCAGCGGCGTGGAATAGGCCTCTTCGCGGGCCAGGCGCTGAAGCTCAGCCTTGTCGGCTTTGACTGTTGTCTGCACGTTCATCGTCGATCGATCCCAAAATAGGCGGGGCGGCGGTCAGCCGGCGATACGCACCGGCAGGGTTTCGTAGCCTTTGACGAAGCTCGAATACACCCGCTTGGGCTCGCCGACTACCTCAATATCATCGAACCGCTTCATGATTTCTTCCCAGATAATCTTCAGCTGCAGCTCGGCAAGCCGGATCCCGACGCAACGATGAATGCCGAAGCCGAACGAGATGTGGGTGCGCGGCCGGGCCCGGTCAATGATGAACTCGTAGGGACGATCGATAACATCTTCGTCGCGGTTACCCGAGACGTACCACATCACGACCTTGTCACCTTTCTTGAACCGCTTGCCGCGGAACTCGATGTCCTCGAGCGCGGTGCGGCGCATATGCGCCAATGGGGTCTGCCAGCGGATCACCTCCGGCACGAAACTGTCGATCAGATCAGGATTTTCACGCAGCTTCCTGTACTGATCCGGATTCTTGCTTAGCGCATAGATGCTGCCCGACAGGGTGTTGCGGGTGGTGTCGTTGCCGCCGACGATCAGCAGGATCAGGTTGCCGAGGAAATTCTTCGGATCCATGTCGCGCGTGGCTTCGCTGTGCGCCATCATCGACAACAGATCGCTCTTCGGCGGCTGATTGATGCGCTCGTTCCAGAGCTTTCCGAAATAGGTCGCGCATTCCAGCAGTTCGACCTGCCGCTCGTCTTCGGTCGCGACCACGCCGTCTGGGCCGGGAAGCGTTGTTGCGACGTCGGACCAGCGCGTCAGTTTGCGGCGATCCTCCCAGGGAAAGTCGAACAGCACCGCGAGCATCTGCGTGGTCAGTTCGATCGAGACCTGATCGACCCAGTCGAATACATCGTTCTTCGGCAAATTGTCGAGACATTCAGCCGACCGCTTGCGGATGTTGATCGCGAGCTCGTCGAGATGGGTCGGCGTGAACATCGGCGCGACGGTCTTGCGCTGTGCGCTGTGGCGCGGCTGATCCATGGCGATGAAGCTTTCGCGACGCAGGTCGGGAGCGATGTCGCGGATGGTGATGCCGCCGAGCGATGCCGCCGACGAGAACACCGAATGATTGGTCTCGATATCCATGATGTCGTTGTACTTCGTCACCGACCAGTACGGCCCGAACATGCTGTCCTTGCAGTAATGCACCGGGTCTTCCTGGCGCAGCCGGTCGAAATACGGCCAGAATGAATCGGTCCTGAACAGCTCGGGGTGGCTGACGTCGATATCCGCCAGCGGAATGGAGCGGGCCTTGTCCCGGGCGGCGCTCTGATGGGCATCCCCGGCGAGGTCGATTGTTCCGTGCATCGGACGTCTCCTGCTTGTCCCGTCCGCGATTGGCTCCGGCGGGCGATTATTGACCGAATTACATCCCGTTGTCTGCGCCGGGGCAAGGGACAGTTTGTTGCATTCTGTCGCACCGCAACGCCAATCCGGCGAATGCTCCCTTTCCAGCACCTTTGGCCCGTGACAAGCTTATTTCCAAAGCATAAGGCTCTGCGCAGGACCAGTGCCATTTGCCCGGAGGCAGCCCGCCCATGAATTCCAACGCGCATCGGATGTTCAATTTCGATCTTGGCGAAACCGCGGACGCGATTCGCGAGACCGTTCACGATTTCTCAAATAACGAGATCGCGCCGCGCGCCGCCGAGATCGACAAGAGCAATCAATTTCCCCGCGACCTATGGCCGAAGATCGGCGCGCTCGGCCTGCACGGAATAACCGTCGAGGAGGAGTATGGCGGTTCGGGGCTCGGCTATCTCGATCACTGCATCGCGCTCGAGGAGATTTCGCGCGCGTCGGCGTCGGTTGGCCTGTCCTACGGCGCGCATTCGAACCTTTGCGTCAATCAGATCCGCCGCAACGGCAATGCAGCGCAGAAGCGGAAATATCTGCCGAAGCTGATTTCGGGCGAACATGTCGGCTCGCTGGCGATGTCGGAACCCAACGCCGGCTCCGACGTGGTGTCGATGGCGACCCGCGCCGAGAAGAAGGGCGATCGCTTCGTCATCAATGGCAGCAAGATGTGGATCACCAACGGCACCGTCGCCGATACGCTGGTGGTGTATGCCAAGACTGATGCCACCGCAGGCTCGCGTGGCATCACCGCTTTTATTATCGAAAAGGGCATGAAGGGATTTTCCACCGCGCAAAAGCTCGACAAGCTGGGCATGCGCGGTTCCGACACCTGCGAACTGATGTTCGATAATTGCGAAGTGCCGGAAGAGAACGTGCTCAGCGAGATCGGCGGCGGCGTCAACGTGCTGATGTCCGGCCTCGATTACGAGCGCGCGGTGCTGGCCGCGGGCCCGCTCGGCATCATGCAGGCGTGCATGGATGTGGTGATGCCCTATGTGCACGAGCGCAAGCAGTTCGGCCAGCCGATCGGCACCTTTCAACTGGTGCAAGGCAAGATCGCCGACATGTACACCACGATGAATGCGTCCCGCGCTTACGTCTACGCTGTGGCCAAGGCCTGTGACCGCGGCGAGACCACCCGCGAGGACGCCGCCGGCGCCATCCTCTATGCATCGGAAAAGGCGACGCAATGCGCGCTCGACGCGATCCAGCTGCTCGGCGGCAACGGCTATATCAACGACTATCCCACGGGGCGGCTATTGCGCGACGCCAAGCTCTATGAGATCGGCGCCGGCACCAGCGAAATCCGGCGCATGCTGATCGGACGGGAGCTGTTCGAAAAATCTTCATAAAAGTCGGTCGAACCCGCATCGCCTTTTAGCCGACACATCTCTGATCTATGGGCTCATTCCGATTTGCTTGCCGATTTGCTTATCCTGGGGGGAGTCGATCCGTGAATCAGATGAATCTTGTGCCGCCGCATCTGCCGCCGATGCCGGCGCCGGTGTTGTTTTCAGGCAACCGCGGTGAGTTTTTTCGGCTGGCGACGCGCGGTGCCGGGCTCGAACTCATTACCGTCGGCTTTTATCGATTTTGGCTTGCCACCGATATC
>DATHHQ010000373.1:0-2914 GCA_035490095.1 Bradyrhizobium sp. | reverse complement strand
GGGTGAGCGACTATCTGAAGAGTCAAGTTGCATTGGCATATTGAACACGCGCATCGCGTGCTTTTGCGTTGAGGCGTACGAGCAGTTTGTGTGCCAGGGCGATCCGGACGACCATTTTAGGTTTTCCTGCGGCGCGCAGTCTGTCGCGGAAGGCGGCAAGGGTGTTGTCGTATTTAGCAGCGATGGCGGCGACCAGGAAGAGGATCGAACGGACAGCGGCGCGGCCGCCGCGGATAGACCGCTTGCCCTTTCGCTTACCACTGTCATCGGCGAGCGGGGCGAGGCCGGCAAGCTTGGCAATGGCTTTGTTGGAGTAGGTGCCGATCTCTGGCAGGTCCGCCATGAGGCGAGCAACGGTACGGCCGGCAACGCCCTTGACCGAGCCCCAGGCTTGCGCGAGTTGCGCCCACAAGGGGTCGTCGTCGATCATCGAGGCGATCTCGCCCTCGAGGGTGCGGGATTGCCGCTTGAGCAGCGCGATCACCTCTCCGATGCTGGCCAGCATCTCGGCATCGGCGAGGCCGGCGCGGCGCTGCTTCTGCACGGTGAGATCGTCGGTAACCTGTCTAAGCCTTGCAACAAGGGCTTTGAGCCGCTGCTGGGCCGGAGTTGGCGCCGGCGTCGGCTGCAGATTCTTGGCTTGGGCGAAGCGGGCAATGACGCGGGCATCGAGCCTGTCGGTCTTCTCCAGAACGCCCATTGCCTCGGCGTAATGGCGGACGCTGCGCGGATTGGTCATGGCGCAGGGAAGGCCTGCCTCCCACAACAACAAAAACGCCCGGCGTTCGTAGCCTCCGGTCGCCTCCATTACGACCATTTCCGCCTGATGCCGACGGCAGAACCCCGTCAGTTCGGCGATCCCGGCCGCATCATTGTTAAAACTTCCGAAGATGGCCCCAGGTTCAATGCAGACATCAAGCCGGGCCTTCGAAACATCCACTCCACAAATGATCCTCATCACGGTAACCTGCCTTGTGCGTGCGATTGTGATCAACCGACTGTTCGGTCGTACGTGACAACGGCGAAGATCCCTGGCTCACCCACGGTTGCTGACCAAGGGGGTATCGGGCGACATCGCCGCGCGCTTTGGCCGGTGGCCACCGGCCAAAGCGCAAGTCGCTTCCATCGCACATTTTGCTCAATGGACAGATACAAGGGGGTACAGGTCTTGCGTCGTTCGCAGCGATTGGGGTGAGAGAGCCCCTCACCCCAACCCTCTCCCCGCAAGAGCGGGGCGAGGGAGCCTAGGGGGACTCCGGCTCAGCGTGTGATGACAGTTGGCTCCTATGCCGCGCGCAGCGAACCCAGGAAGCTTTCGACTTCGGATTTCAGCTGCTCGGACTGCAACGACAATCCATTCGCCGCATCGAGCAGGCTGGAGGCCGCCATGCCCGCTTCGTCGGACGCCTGGGTGACGCTGAGAATGTTGTCGTTGACTTCCCGGGTGCCGTCGGCGGCTTCTTGCACGTTGCCGGCGATTTCGCGCGTCGCAGCACCCTGCTGATCGACCGCGGCGGCGATTTCGTTGGAGATCTGGTCGATCTCGGCGATGGTCCCGCCGATCGCCTGAATGGCATTCACGGCCTCGCCGGTCGCGGTCTGGATATCCTGGACCTGCGCCGAAATTTCCTCGGTCGCCTTCGCGGTCTGGTTGGCCAGCGCCTTGACTTCGCTCGCCACCACGGCGAATCCCCTGCCGTGCTCGCCCGCGCGCGCCGCCTCGATGGTCGCATTCAGGGCCAGCAGGTTGGTCTGGCTGGCGATGTTCTGGATCAGCGTCACGACCTCACCGATCTTGTGCGTACCGGTTGCAAGTCCCTCGACCACGGTGTTGGTGCGGCGCGCCTCTTCGGCAGCCTTGCCCGCGATTTCGGCGGAGCGCGTCACCTGCTGGGCGATCTTGCTGATCGAGGCGGTGAGCTGTTCGGTCGCGGAGGCAACCGTTCCGACGTTGGTCGAGGCCCGGGTCGACGCGGCGGCGGCCGCCGCGGTCTGCCGCGCGGTTTCCTCGCTGCTGCTGCCCATCGACGAGGACATGACCTGCATTTCGCTGGCGGCCACCGCGACCGCCTTGACGATATGTCCGATCTTGCGCTCGAAGCCGGCGGCGAGTTCGCGCATCGCCGCGTCCCGTTCCTGCTTGGTCCGCGCTTCGGCTTCGGCATGCTCCATAATGGCGCGTGCTTCGGCGGCGCCGGCAGCCTCGGCCTCAGCGGTTTTCTGCGCCGTCGTCTCGAACAACTGCGCGAGTTTGTGGGCAAGCCAGATCAATACCGCCGCCTCGATGACGAGAATGACGGCGTGAAGCACGACGCGCCCGAAATCGGCGCCGCCGGGATAAACTGCCGCCGGCAGGATGAAATTGAGCGCCAGATGATGCAGCGCGACCGCGATTGTTCCGGCGATGATCGGCCGATAATCGCAATAGGCGGCCAGGGACGCCAGGGCCGCGAAGAAGTACATGTGCGAGTCGACCTGCCAGGCATGTCCCGACAACTGGAACGTAAACACCGAAACTCCGCCCATTAGCGCGACCGCGATCACGAGATGGGTCGAAAGCCCGTTGCCCACGCTGCGCCAGGACAAGGTGGCCGCCGCGGCAAATGCGATCATTAGAATGGTCGGCATCAGCCAATCGGTGCCGCGCGCCATGCCAATGACTGCTGCGATCGGAACATGCAACCACAGCAACGAGATCAACGCCTTGCTGGCGGTTTCGCGCAAAGCGTCCAGGTCCTTGCTACCGCTATTCATGCTCAGATTTCCTTGTCAATGTTGAAGCAGCCGGCGACGGCTTGCGGATTGATGGTCAGCCACGCGCCGGCCTGGCGCAAACGGGTCAGGCCTTCATGATCGTTGGGTCTGACCACAAGCAGGGCGGTAACGGCGGTCGTTCGCACGATCGCGGCGTCAG
>DATHHQ010000372.1:0-5655 GCA_035490095.1 Bradyrhizobium sp. | reverse complement strand
GCTCGCCGCGCCGCCGGAAAACCTGTCCGCGTCGCGCTGATCGGCGCCGGCAAGTTCGGCTCGATGTTCCTGTCGCAGGTGCCGCATACGCCGGGGCTCGAGGTGCCCGTGATCGTCGATCTCGATCCGCAGCGCGCCCGCAAAGCCTGCCGTACCGTCGGCTGGGACGATGAGCTGATAGCAGCGACCACATTCACCGCCGACGCAACGAAAGCGAGTTCAGGCCATATCGAAGTGATCGTGGAAGCAACCGGCAACCCCGCCGTCGGCATCAAGCAAGCCCGCGCCGCGATTGCGGCCGGCAAGCATATCGTCATGGTCAATGTCGAGGCCGACGTGCTGGCGGGCCCGCTGCTCGCCGAGGAGGCGCGCAAGGCCGGCGTGGTCTATTCCCTTGCATACGGGGATCAACCGGCATTAACAGCCGAAATGGTGCACTGGGCGCGCGCGATCGGATTCCGTGTGGTCGCCGCGGGCAAAGGCACAAAATATCTGCCGGCCTATCATGACGTGACGCCGGCCGGCGTCTGGAGCCATTACGGGCTGACGGCCGATGAAGCGCAGTCGGCCGGCATGAACCCGCAGATGTTCAACTCGTTCCTGGACGGCACCAAATCAGCGATCGAAATGGCGGCGATCGCCAATGCCACCGGACTGGAAGTGCCCACCGACGGACTGTTGTTTCCGCCCTGCGGCGTCGACGATCTGCCGCATGTGATGCGGCCGCGCGACAAGGGCGGCGTGCTGGAGAAATCAGGCGTGGTGGAAGTGGTGTCGTCGCTGGAGCGCGACGGCCGGCCGGTGTTCCGGGATCTGCGCTGGGGCGTTTATGTCGTGCTGGAAGCCCCGAACGATTACGCCGCGGATTGCTTCAAACAGTATGGATTGAAAACCGACGCTTCGGGGCGCTATGCGGCGATGTACAAGCCGTATCACCTGATCGGGCTTGAGCTGAATATCTCGGTTCTGTCGGCGGCGCTGCGCGGCGAGCCGACCGGACAGCCGCATGGTTTCCGCGGCGACGTCGCGTCCGTGGCAAAACGCGATCTGCGCGCGGGCGAAATGCTCGACGGCGAAGGCGGCTATACGGTGTGGGGCAAACTGATGCCGGCGGCGGCGAGCCTCAGCGCAGGCGCGCTGCCGATTGGCCTGGCGCACCGGGTGAAGCTGAAGAACGACATCGCCCACGGCGCGGTGGTGCGCTGGAGGGATGTCGAGATCGATACGGATAACGAAGCGATCAAGACGCGGCGGTCGATGGAAGCGCGCTTCGGTGCGGCGTCACGCTGACGCGCGAGCCGGACTACGTTTGCTTGCTGTGGCAGACCGCCTCGATGTTGTGGCCGTCGGGATCAAGGATGAACGCCCCATAGTAGTTTTCGTGATAATGCGGGCGCAGGCCTGGAGGTCCGTTGTCTTGTCCCCCGGCCGCGAGCGCCGCCCGGTGAAATTGCTGCACGGTTTCCCTGTCCTCGGCCGCGAAGGCGACGTGGGTGCTGGTTTGCGACGCGTCTCGGAGGCCGATCCAGAAGAACGCTTTCCGGCCGGCGCCATAGCCCGCGAAGGTTTGACCGTCAGCATACAAGCGTTCGATACCAAGAGGACGAAGTGCAGAATCGTAAAACGCCTTTGACCGCTCAATATCGCTGACACCTATCGTCACATGATCCAGCATCGCTGACTCCGGATTTCATCTCGATAAATCATGATGGCATCTTGCGTGGATCAGTCCAGCGTCTCCCTGCTCTACGGCAGCAGGCGGCTCGATCGCGCCCGTCTGAACCATTTGCGGAACATGTCTTCGGTATCCATCATCTCGGTGAAGCCGGCCTTGTTGATCTTTACGGTCGAGACGATCGAGGGCGGCCCCGGCTGGGTCTGGCCATAGCGCATGCTGTAGTCGGCATACTGGAACGACAGGCCGACGAATTGTTCGAGGCCGGGCGATATCAGATCATATTTACGCCGGAGTGCGTCCCAGGGAGCGAGCCACTGTGGACACGTCTCCGCCAGCGACAACGGCACGGCGACGCCCGGTTTCATATCCAGCGCTTCGGCGATCGCCGGCCAGACATTCTCCCAGGTGAAGACATCGCCGTTGGTGACGTTGAACGCTTCATTGCGCGCCGCTTCCGCCTCTCCGGCCCAGCCAATCGCGCGTGCCAGGAGATCGACGTCGACGGCCTGCGACACCCGCGCAGCGCCTCCGGGATAATCGAGCGCCCTGCCCTGTTCGCGAAGGATAGCAGCATAGACGCCGAGCGGCGGGATCAGATCCATCGCGCCGCCCATCGCCTCGCCGACGATTAGGACCGGCCGCATGATGCTCCAGTGCCAGGCCTTGCCCTGCTGCAGCTCGCGAACAAAATTCTCCTGCGCCCAATAAAAATTCGGCTGCTCGTACATTTCGGAGCGGCCTTCCCGCGCCGGCACGGTGAGCGGACGGACGTGCACGCCGTAGGCCTTGGTGCCCTGCAGCAGCGCGACGTGCTTGAGCGACGGCGCTGCCGGCTCGAGAACCGCCATCAGATTACGCAGCATCAGATCGTTGGTTCGAATCTGGCTCGGGTCGCGCCAGCCGTCGATCAGGTTCGGCGCCTCATAGAGCGCGGCATAGACGAGGTGGGTTGCTCCCATCAATTCCGACGAGACGCCCGTGCATTGCGCAGGGTCCGTCAGATCGACATGAACGTAGCGGGCCCCGTGCAGTTCGCGCGGCTGCCGTCGCGACAGCGCGACAACTTCGCATCCTTCAGCTGCGCTGAAGTGCCGCAAGGCCGCATTTCCCACCAGCCCCGTCGCGCCCGCGACCACCACCTTCTTGTCCGCCATCTACAAAACTCCCGGTGCGATTGCCCGATTCTAGCTAGCAAATAGTGACCGGTCGCGTCAGCTTGTTGCGTCAACTTTCGCAACTGCGTTCTGACGCAGTGCCGCAACGCCCTTGATTCCCGGGCATCGATTGGTCATCCTGCACGCGGTCTGGACCGGGGTTTGTTTCCAAGGTCTGAGTATCGGATACCCATCTTAAACGTCGAACGCCGGCGATACAAAGCGACAATCAAGATCGTTACCCCTCGTCGAGGCATCGACATAAAAACAGAGGAGGAAGCGCATGAAGCGTCGTGAATTTCTGAAAGCAGGGGGCGTTGGTCTCGCTGCGACCGCGGTTGCTGCGCCCGCAATCGCGCAATCGATGCCCGAAGTGAAGTGGCGATACGCGACCAGTTGGCCGAAATCACTCGATACGCTCTACGGTGGATGCGAATTTTTCAGCAAGCGTGTGGCTGAAGTCACCGATAATCGCTTCCAGATTCAACCGTTTGCCGGTGGCGAACTTGTTCCCGGCTTGCAGGTGCTCGACGCCGTGTCGAACGGTACAGTCGAGATGGGAAACACGGCGCTTTATTACTATTGGAGCAAGAACGCCGCATTCACATTCGGCACGGCACTGCCGTTCGGACTCAACACGCGGCAGCATATCTCGTGGCTGTTGTTCGGCGGCGGCCAGGACATGCTCAACGATCTGCTGCGCGAATACAATTGCCACGGAATTCCGACCGGCAGCACCGGCGCGCAAATGGGCGGCTGGTTCCGCAAGGAAATCAAATCGAGCGAGGATCTGAAGGGACTTAAATTCCGGGTCGGCGGTTTCGCCGGTACCATCATTGCGAAGGTCGGCGGCGTGCCGCAGCAAATCGCAGCGGGTGATATCTACCCGGCGCTGGAGAAAGGCACCATCGATGCCGCCGAATGGGTTGGACCTTATGACGACGAGAAGCTCGGTTTCGTGAAGGTGGCCAAGTATTACTACTATCCGGGCTGGTGGGAGGGCACCGGCCAGGGACACAACATCGTCAACCTCGAGAGGTGGAATGCGTTGCCGAAGCACTATCAGGCGGCGATCACCACGGCTTCGCATGATACGTTTACCTGGGTGACCGGGAAGTATGACTACGTCAACCCGCCGGCGCTGAAGCGGTTGCTGGTCGCCGGCGCGATCCTCAAGCCGTTCCCGCAAGAAGTGTTGGAAACCTGCTACAATGCCGCTGGCGAGATCTATGCGGACCTGTCGAAGAGCAATGCGCATTTCGGCAAGATGTACTCCAGCCTGTCAGCCTACCGCAGCGAATCGCTGGCATGGATGCAGGTGGCCGAATTGAGCTTCGACAGCTTCATGATGCGCATGCGCACGCGAACCTGATGCCTGCGCCAGCATGAAACAGAAAAAGCCCCGGAGAATTCTCCGGGGCTTTTTTTCGATCAGAGCCTCGGTTCTGATAGAACCGGGACTCCTCCCATCCTTTGTTTTGACGCGTTTTCTTTGCGCGAACCGGCGTCCACCCCCGGATCAAGTCCGAGGACATGCTTCGCTCGAAAACGCTGCGCCTAGAGCGGGATGACTTTTCTTCGAGTCGTCATCCCGCTCCATCTTTTTGTTTGAGCATGATCTCCGCGCAAACGCTTCGCGTTTGTCGCGAGGGAAAACCGGTACCCACCCCGCATCAAGTGCGGGGCAGACTTTTTCCGGATCATGCTCTATTCCTCGTCACCCAGCGCGTCGGCGAGCTTGTCGTAATATTTGGTCACGAGATCGATGTTACCCTTGTTCTCGATCGGCGGAACCGGGGTTTTCATCGCCTCGTTGAGGTCGGCGAGCGCTTCCTTCTTGTCCTTGGCGTTGATCTTCTTGTCGGCTTGAACCTGGGCAATCTGCGCCTTGATGACGGCTTCGGTGCCGACATATTTCTTGGTGGTCGGATCGAAGCCGGCGAGCACCATGCTGATGTTGTCGACCACGTCGTTGTATTCGTTGTAGTTGGCAAAGCCGTTCTTCTTGGCGACATCGTCGAGCTGCGCGGTGATCTTGGGATCCGGCTTGGCGTCCTCCGGCAGCTTGGCGGTGATCGCATCCATGTCCTTGGCTGCCGTGAGCACGCCCTCGATCTGCTTTTCGCTCAGCGCCATTTGCTTCACGGCGGCTTCGGGCGCCGGCGCCGGTGCTGCCTGAGCGGGTGCCGTCTGCTTGGCTTGCGCCAACGCATCGCTGCTCGACAGAACGGCCAACGAGCCGGAGAGGCAGGCAATGCTCAACGCGGCGACGACGGGACGAACGAACTCACGCATGGGAGTCTCCTCAGGTTAGGGCGGGCTTTGAATAAGTCAGGAGCGATCGGGATGGTTCAACGGGATCACCAACAAGGCTTGCGAATCTGGCGGCAAATCATGGCCGAAAAAAATCGACCTAACTCCGTTGCCGGGGCCAGAAAGGCGCCCAAACAAAAAAACGCCGCGTCCCCGAAAGGAAGCGGCGTTTTTTTGATCATGAAATCGTTGAAGAGGAAGTCTTTGTCCTCGGCAGGCCTGGCAGCGACCTACTCTCCCAGGGCTTAAGCCATAGTACCATTGGCGCTGAGGAGTTTAACGGCCGAGTTCGGGATGGGATCGGGTTCAAGCTCCTCGCTAGAACCACCAGGCCGGCGAAGGACAAAGAAACGAAGCAAGCGGTCCAGTTATGGACACTGAAAATGAGAGCAATCAAGCCAATCGAACGATTAGTACCGGTAAGCTACATGCGTTGCCGCACTTACACACCCGGCCTATCAACGTGGTGGTCTACCACGGTTCTCAAGGGAATTCTCGTTTTGAGGTGGG
>DATHHQ010000371.1:0-11852 GCA_035490095.1 Bradyrhizobium sp. | reverse complement strand
CTGGGCCGGGTGGTCGCGGCGGTGGTGATGATCTGTGGCCTTGGCGTATTCGGGCTCTGGACCGGTATCCTCGCCACCGGCTTTGCCGCGGAGACCCGCCGTGACAATTTTCTCAAGACCTGGGAGTCGGTGAGCAAAGTGCCGTTCTTTGCAGCACTCGGTCCGGCGGCGATCGCCGACGTCACGCACATGCTGCGCACCATGGATCTGCCGGCACGAACCATGATTATCCGCAAAGGGCAGACCGGCGACTGCATGTATTTCATCGCGGCCGGCGAGGTCGAGGTCGATTTGCCGGGCAAGAAGGTTGCGCTCGGTGACGGCGCGTTCTTCGGCGAGATGGCGCTGCTCGGCAACAATTTACGCTCCGCCAATATCACCACCACGCGGGTATCGAAGCTGCTGGTGCTCGATCTCGTGGACTTCCGCCTGCTGATGGCGCGGCATCCCGATTTGGCCGAAACCATCGACGCCGAAGCCAGGCGGCGCGCGCTGGAAAACAAGTAATGGAGACAGACATGTCCGAAGCCGCCGGGACGGCGAGCGCGCCGCTGCTCGATATCAATGGCGCGCGCGCCACCATCCGGCTCAACCGGCCGAAGCATTTGAACCGGCTGCAGCCCGATGATCTCGATGAGCTGCTCAGATTGTTCGATCGGATCGAAGCCGATCCCGCGCTCAGGGTGCTGGTGCTCACCGGCACCGGCCGCGCCTTCAGCGCCGGCTACGATCTCGGCTCGATCGCCGAACGCGCGGCCAACGCGCAGGAGCAGACCGCCGGATCGGCGTTCGAGGTCGTCGTCAACCGGCTTGAAGACCTGGCGATACCGACGATCTGCCGGATTAACGGCGGTGTGTATGGCGGCTCCACCGATCTGGCGCTGGCCTGCGATTTCCGCATCGGCGTCGACACCTGCGAAATGTTCATGCCGGCGGCGCGGCTCGGACTGCATTACTACAAGAGCGGCATCGCGCGTTATGTGTCACGGCTCGGCGTTGACAACGCCAAGAAGCTGTTCCTCACGGCGCAGAAGATCGGCGCCGCGGAGATGTTGCGGATCGGTTACCTCACCGAGATGGTGCCCGCCGAGGCGTTCGACGAGGAGGTCGATCGGTTAGCTGCCATTCTCGCCGGCAATGCGCCGATTGCGATGCGCGGCATGAAGCGCGCCATCAACGAATTCGCCCGCGGCAAGCTCGACGAAGAAGCCGCCGATCGCCGCCATCGCGACAGCATGCGCAGTGCCGAGATCAAGGAAGGCATCAAGGCGTTCGCCGAAAAGCGCCCGCCGACGTTTTGAGAAGATTCGTAGAATCCCTCACGGCCTCATCCTGAGGAGCGGCGTCTTCGCCGCGTCTCGAAGGATGGCCACGGGATGTTGCCATCCTTCGAGACGCGCTTCGCGCTCCTCAGGATGAGGACGGAATTGAACCCGCGACGGCTCGATCTACTCGTCAACAAACGTGACGGTATCCGCAACGCTGGCACGCGAGGTGCGATAGGTGTTGACCCTGTGGGCGTGATCCGCGAACCCGAATGAGATGCCGCAGACCACGCGGCGGTCGTCGCCGAGGTTGAAGTGGCGTCGGATCAGCCCGGAATGACGCGCAAGGGCGGCTTGCGGAATGGTGCCGAGACCGAGCGCCTGCGCGGCCAGCATAAAATTGCTGACATAGGCGCCGCAATCGATTGCGCCATAGATCCCGAGCGGTTCGTCCGTGTGGATGATGGCGACGTGCGGGGCGCCGAAGAAGTTGTAGTTCTCCAGCGCCTGCTTGCCATAGGCGGCCTTGTCGCCACGCGCGATGCCAAGCGTGTTGTAGAGCTGGAAGCCGCTCTCGCGGCGTCGTTCGAGATAGACCCCGAGATATTCGCGCGGCGGCGTAAAATCATGATCGTCGCCGGCGCCGGAGGCCGCCTCGGCATAGATCAATTTTCGGAAGCGTTCCTTGGCTTCGCCGCTTGCGATCAGCACCTGCCACGGCTGGCTGTTGCACCAGGAGGCCGTGCGCTGCGCCACGATGAGAACGTGCTCGATGGTCTCGCGGGCGACCTCCTGCGGCAGGAAGGCGCGAACGGAATAGCGTTCGTTCAACAGCTCTTCGAGCACGCCGATGCGATCCTCGGTCGCGTAATGCGCCTTTGGTGCCTTTACGGGAGCATCCATGTTCATCGCCCCCTGGTCGGAATCTTGTTGAACGGCACATCCTTGTCGACCCGGATGTCACCGGGTAGCCCCAGCACACGCTCGGCGATGATGTTGCGGAGGATTTCATCGGTGCCGCCCGCGATCCGCATCGATGGCGAACCCAGCAGCATCTGCTGGAACTGGCCGCGCGCCTCTTCTTCCGCATCGCCGGTGAAGACGCCGGCCGCGCCTTCAAGGTCCATCGCATACATCGCGATGTCCTGCAGCATTGAGCCCGCCACCAGCTTGCCGATCGAGTTTTCCGGACCGGGACGCTCGCCCTTGGACAGCGCCGAGACCGCGCGGTAACTGGTATATTTCAGTCCGCTTGCCTTCACCGCCCAGTTGGCGATTTTCGATCGCGTGGCGCGATCGTCAATGGCGAGCCCGTCGTCCGTCATCAGATTGGAGCAGAACTCGAATATCTCGGGAAAACCGGTCGCAAGCCGCGCGCCGATCGACATCCGCTCGTTCATCAGCGTGGTCAGCGACACGTTCCAGCCGTCGCCGACCGCGCCAAGACGCTGATGATCGGGAATGACGACGTCGGTGAAATAGACCTCGTTGAATTCCTGCATGCCGTTGGCCTGCTTGATCGGCCGCACTTCGACGCCCGGGCTCTTCATGTCGAGAAAGAACATCGTCAGACCCTTGTGCTTGGGCACATTGGGGTCGGTCCGCGTGATCAGAAGGCCGTAGTCCGAATAATGCGCGCCCGAGGTCCAGATCTTCTGGCCGTTGACGATCCAGTTGTCGCCCTTCTTCTCGGCGCGCGTGCGCAGGCCGGCGACGTCGGAGCCGCCAGCGGGCTCCGAAAACAATTGGCACCAGATCTGTTCGCCGGAGGCGAGCTTCGGCAGATACTGACGTTTGTGTTCTTCACTGCCAAAGGCCATCACGGTCGGACCGCACATGCCTTCGCCGATCTGGAACGGCTGCGTCAGCTTGCCGTAGACGCCTTCTTCCTGTTGCCAGATCACCTTCTCGATTGGCGTCGCGCCACGTCCGCCATATTCCTTCGGCCAGTGCAGGCAGGCCCAGCCGGCTTCGGCTTTCTTCTTCTGCCAGGCCTTGCCGACGTCCACGATTTCGGCCTTCTGCAGCCTGATCCGACCGAGCGAGGACTTGGAAAGCTCCGCCTCGAATTCCTTCGGTGCGTTGGCGCCGATCCATTGGCGGGCCTCGGCGCGGAACGCGGCTTCCTGCGGGGTATCATCGAAATTCATGGCGGACCTCTCAAATCTCGTACCAGCGTCTGATCCTCATGGTGAGGAGGCGCTCTTGCGCCGTCTCGAACCATGAGGTTGTCCATCCTTCGAGACGCGGCGAAGACGCCGCTCCTCAGGATGAGGTCATTTTTTATCCCCGCCCCTTGGTCGGTATCTTGTTGAACGGCACGTCCTTGTCGACCCGGATATCGCCGGGCAGACCGAGCACGCGCTCGGCGATGATGTTGCGCATGATCTCGTCGGTACCGCCTTCGACGCGAGTCCCGGGCGCGCGCAGCAGCATCGCCTGGAATTTTCCGGTGGCTTCCGCATCCTCGGCTCCGCTCAGCACCCCGGCCGCCCCTTGCAGATCGAGCGCGTAAGCCGCGACATCCTGGATCATCGACCCCGCCACCAGCTTGCCGATCGAATTCTCTGGCCCCGGACGTTCGCCTTTCGACAGCGCCGAGATCGCGCGCATGCTGGTGTATTTCAACCCGCTCGCCTTCACCGCCCAATTGGCCAGCTTCGAGCGAACATTGCGATCGTCGATCGCAAGGCCATCCTCCAGCATCAGACTGTTGCAGAACTCGAACAATTCCGGGAACCCGGTCGAAACACCTGCGCCGATCGACATCCGCTCATTCATCAGCGTGGTCAGCGACACGTTCCAGCCGTCATTGACGGCGCCGAGCCGCTGCACGTCGGGAATCTTGACGTCGGTGAAGTACACCTCATTGAAGTCGGACTGGCCGTTGGCCTGCTTGATCGGCTTGATCTCGACGCCGGGGCTCTTCATGTCCAGGAAGAACATGGTGAGCCCCTTGTGTTTGGCGACGTTGGGATCGGTGCGCGTCAGCAAGATACCGTAGTCGGAATAGTGCGCACCCGAAGTCCAGATCTTCTGGCCGTTGATGATCCAGTCGTCGCCGTTCTTTTCCGCGCGCGTGCGCAGGCCGGCGACGTCGGATCCGCCGGCGGGCTCGGAGAACAACTGGCACCAGACCTTTTCGCCTGACGCGAGCGGCGGCAGATATTTTCGTTTTTGATCTTCAGCGGCAAAGGCCATCATGGTCGGCCCGCACATGCCGTGGCCGATGATGAACATTCCGCTGAGCTTGCCGAACGCGCCCTCCTCCTGCTGCCAGATCACGCGCTCGATCGGCGTCGCACCGCGTCCGCCATATTCCCTCGGCCAGTGCAGGCAGGCCCAGCCGGCATCCGCTTTCTTCTTCTGCCAGGCCTTTGCGACCTCAAGGATGTTGGCGCCCTTGAGCTGGGTGCGGCCGAGCGAGGATTTTTTCAGTTCGTCCTCATACTGCTTCGGAGCATTGGCCGCGATCCAGGCCTTGGCCTCGGCGCGGAACGCGGCCTCCTGCGGGGTGTCATCGAAGTTCATAGGCGTTGTCCTTGCTCGTCATTCCGGACGATCCGCCTTGGCGGATTGATCCGGAATCCAGAAGTTCCTTATCTCGAGATTCCGGGTTCGCAGCTTCGCTGCGCCCCGGAATGACCTTCACGCCGCATTGCGCTTGCGCATGCGGTCGATCAGCGCGTCTTCCCAATACGACAGGCTGCCAAGCGACAGCGCGGTCGCATTGGCGCGCCGGTAGTACATGTGGCAGTCGAACTCCCAGGTGAAACCCATGCCGCCATGGACCTGGATGTTGTTCTTGGAGCAATGCTGGAACGCCTGCGTTGCGCTGATCCGTGCGGCAGCGGCGGCTTCCGGCAGCTCCGATGCGTTGGTCGAGAGCGCCCAGGCGCCGTAGTAGCAATTTGACCGCGCCAGCGTCGCCGCGACATACATGTCGGCGAGCATATGTTTCACCGCCTGGAACGAGCCGATCGGCCGGCCGAAGGCTATGCGGTCGAGCGCGTAGTCGCGGCCCATTTCCAGCGCGCGGTCGGCGCCGCCGACCTGTTCGAACGCCATCAGAACCGCGGCACGGTCGAGCACCTGGGCAAGAATGCTCCAGCCTTCGCCAGCAGCGCCGAGCGGCTCGGCCTTGCAATTCTTGAAGGTCAGCTCGGCCTGGCCGCGCGACGGATCGACGTTGGTCAGGGCCTTGGCTTCGACACCTCCGGCCTTCACGTCGACGAGGAACAGCGAGATATCGGAATCGCGGCCACTCGATCCCGTGCGCGCGGCGACGATGGCGAAGTCAGCAATGGCGCCGTCGGGCACCGGCTTCTTGACGCCGTTGAGGCTGCCGCCGGCCGCCGAGAGCTTGATCGCCTGCGGCGACGGATTGCCCTTGCCTTCGAACAACGCCAGCGTGCCGATCGCCGCACCCGATGCAATCAAGGGAAGCCACTTCTGTTTTTGCGCATCGCTTCCCGCCAGCAGGATGGCTTCCGCGGCAAGATAGACGGTGGATGAAAATGGCACCGGCGCCAGCGCACGGCCCATTTCTTCCGCGATCACGCAGAGCTCGAGATGCCCGGCGCCCGCGCCACCAAATTCTTCCGGGATCGCGACACCGAGAAAGCCCATTTCGGCAAGGCCCTTCCACAATTCGCGATCATAGGGTTCCTTGCCGTCAAGCACGACCCGCACGGCCTTAGGCGAACATTTTTCGGCGAGAAATTTTCGCGCTGCGTCGCGCATTTGTTTTTGTTCGTCGGAGAAATCGAAGTTCATGGCGTGTTACTCGGGTTGTGTGAGGTGTATTTTTATTAATAGGTCGTCGTCCCGGCGAAGGCCGGGACCCATAACCACCGGCGTTTATGTCTTAACTCGGATTTGGCTCCAACCTGACATCGATAGTCCTCGGCGTATGGGTCCCGGCCTTCGCCGGGACGACGGTGGCAGATTGTTGAACTTCATTGCAGCACGATGACGTCTTCGCCGGGGCGATCGGCATAGAGCCGTTCCACCAGCACGGCGCGGCGGTCGAGCCCGGCGCGCTGGTTGATATAGCCCTTGTCGGTGAGTTCATTGCCGTCGATCGAGGCCGGCTCGGTCATCAGCATCGCGCGTGCAATCCGCATGCTGCTGGCGCCTTCGGTCGACTTGTTGTGCGCCTGCAAGCCCCGCTTCAGGCATGCCAGCACATCGGGATGCCTGACGACATCCTCATAGCTGGCGTCGGGATCGCCTGTCATCTGCCGGCAGGCGTGGAGATTGGGCCAGGCCAACAGTCCGACAAACGGGCGGTCCTGTCCGGCCACCAGCGCGTCCTGCACCACCGGCGTCGCCGCCGCGATGGCATCGGTGCGCAATGAGCCGACATGAACGAAGGTGCCGGTGGTGAGCTTGAAATTCTCCACCACGCGACCTGCGAAGATGATGCCCTGCACTGGGTCTTCGGGATCGACGAACACGCCGGCGTCGCCGATGCAATAAAAGCCTTCCTCGTCGAACGCAGCCTTGGTGAGATCGGGCCGGCCGAAATAGCCGGGCGTGACGTTGACGCCGCGCAGGCGCAATTCATATTTCGAACCGACCGGCACCATCTTCAATTCGACGCCGGGAAACGGCAGCCCGATCAGCCCGACACGCTCGGTGTTCCAATAGGTCCCGGTCGAGGTCGGCGCGGTCTCGGTCGAACCCCAGCCGGTATAGAACACGATGCGCCCGCCGGTGGCGCGCACCGCCAATGCCTGCATCCGGTCATAGAGGTCGTCCGGCAGCCGCGCGCCGCCATAGGCCATCAGCCCCAAATTCTTGAAGAAGCTGCGGCACAGCGCGTCGTCCTTCTCCATCGCGGCGGCGAGCGCGGCATAGCCCGCGGGCACGTTGGCGTAATAGGTCGGCGATATCTCGTGCAAATTGCGCAGCGTCTCGTCGATCATACCGGGCACCGGACGACCATCGTCGATGTAGAGCGTGCCGCCTTCGGTCAGCACCGGATTGAACAGCGCATTGCCGCCCATGGTGTGGTTCCACGGCATCCAGTCCAGATAAGTCGACTGCGGCGCATCCGGATCGCGCGGCCGGCACTGCATCATCATCGCGGCATTGGCGCACATCATCTCCTGCGTGTTGATGACGGCCTTGGGCATTCCGGTTGAGCCCGAGGTGAACAGCAGTTTTCCAATCGTATCCGGCGTGATGTTGGCGATCGACTCCTCGACGCCCTCGGTGACCGGCGTTGCCGCAAGCTCAGCGAACGCGATGCTCCTGATGCCTTCACACGGACGCGCAACATGAACGACGGTGACGCCGTCGAGATTGAGCGCCTTCAACGCCTTCTCGAAGGCCGGGCCGTCCTGCACCATCACCACCGCAGGCTTGATCAGGTCGAACAGATATTTCAGTTTGACGTGATCGTGGCTCATCAGCGAATAGGCCGGCGACACCGGGGCGGCCGGAAACCGCGCCTGCATCGCCGCCATCGTCGTCAGCGCGTGCTCGACCGAATTGCCGCTGAGGATCGCGACCGGACGGCCGGGCTCGAGCTTGAGATTGAGAATGCCTTGCGTCAGCGCGTCCACGGTGCGCTTGGCCTCGCCATAGGACAGCTTGCGCCATTGCCGGTCGGTGCCGCCGCGCTGCGCCAGCCAGATGCGGCTGGGTTGCTCCCTGGCCCATTTCGCCAATGAGGCCGGGATATGCTTCTCATAGGGTTTCAGCGGAATCCGCGACTTCAAAATGATGACGCCGTCGGGCCGCCGCTCGACCGCGATATCGCGCTCCAGCCATTCGATCTTGCGAAAGGCCGGTTTGGTCAGCACCTCGGCTGCATTCCCACTCATATTGCGTCTCCAAACCCTTTTGGTCTCGTATTCTGGTCCTTTGCGGATCCTTGTCGTTATTGCCTGATATACACAGGCTTTCGTTTTTCCGGAAAGGCCTGGATGCCTTCGCTGAACTCTTCCGAGCGGCTGCACAACACCTGATTGCGATCTTCCATCGCAATCACAGCCTCGATCGAGCCCGCATCGGTCGAGCGGTTGCGCTGCAGGCTTTCGGAATAGGCGTTGAGCGCATCGATCAGCGCCGGATCGAGCGCGTTGAGGTTGTCCGGGCGATTGAGCGTCACCCGGTCGACCCCGTCATCGTGTTCGATCAGCAGCGGTTGAGTCACGAAGCGCTCCTAGCTCATCGTCGTCCCGGCGAAGGCCGGGACCCATAACCACCGGCCTTCGTTATTACGAAAGGCGTGGCCACGTTGCCTCAAAGAACCGCCACGGAGTATGGGTCCCGGCTTTCGCCGGGACGACTCGCGGGCGTTTACCCGCGAACAACTACCGCGGCGCCATACGGATCGCGCCGTCGAGCCGGATGGTCTCGCCGTTCAGCATCGCGTTCTCCACGATGTGCACCGCGAGGTTGCCGTATTCGGAGGCATCGCCGAGCCGCGCCGGATGCGGCACCTGCGCGCCCAGGCTCTTGCGCGCCTCTTCGTTCAATCCCATCAACAGCGGCGTCAGGAACAGGCCCGGCGCGATGGTGTTGACGCGGATCTTCTGACTGGCGAGATCGCGCGCCGCCGGCAATGTGAGGCCGACCACACCGCCCTTGGAGGCCGAATAGGCGATCTGGCCGATCTGGCCTTCATAGGCCGCGACACTGGCGGTATTGATGATGACGCCGCGCTCTTCTCCGATCGGCTCCGCGGTTACAAGGCGTTCGGCGAACAGCCGCAGCACGTTGAAGGTGCCGATCAGATTGACGTTGATGATGCGCGCGAACTTGGCCAGCGGGTAGACGCCGTCCTTGCCGACGATGCGCTGCGATCCGCCGATCCCGGCGCAGTTCATCAGCACGCGCGCGATGCCATGGGCGGACTCGGCTTTCGCGATGGCGGCCTTGACCTGCTCCTCGTCGGTGACGTCGGCAACCACGGCGACGCCTTTGACTTCGGCCGCGACCTTTTCGGCATTCTCCTTGCTCTGATCGAGCACGGCGATCTTCGCGCCCTTGGCGGCCATGGCGCGCGCGGTGGCGGCACCGAGACCGGAGCCACCGCCGGTAATGAGAACGGCAACGTCTTTCAACTGCATGATGGAGACCTTTCCTTGGGCGTTTCTTCTAGGTTTGCAAGTCTTGCAGGCTTGTAAGTCTTGTAGGCTCGTAAGTCGTACGACAGGGGATCGTCATCCGGCGATGCCGACCACCTTCTCCGTGTTGGTCATCAGCATGCCGCCGCAAATCAGCGCTTCCATGTGCCTGATGTATTGGCGGCAGACTTCGTCGGTGACCGGCCCGACGCCGGTCGCGCGCGACATCGCATGCCGTCCGAAAAACAGATGGTCGCAGGCGCCGATCAGGCTGGTATAGAACAGCACCGGATCGATGACCCGGAACTCGCCGGCCTTGACGCCTTCCGCGAGCAGCCGGCGATGAAAATCGAGCAGCGGGGCGACAAAGAATTTTGAGACTTCATCGGCGGCCTCGGCGCTGCTTTCATGCAGCAGATAATGGATCAGCCGGTTCATATAGGGGAACTGGTGATAGGCCCTGATGATGCCGGCGATATGCAGCCTGAGCTTCGCGGTCGGCGCGATCGGCTGCGCCAGCAGGTATTCGAGGTTGGCTACCTCGGTCGCGGCATCCCGCGCCAGCAAAGCCAGCAACAGGCCGTCCTTGTTGCCGAAATGATATTTCACCAGCGCGGCGTTGACGCCGGATTTCTGGGCGATATCGCTCAAGGACACCTCGATCGAGGAGCGCTCGATCATCAACTCGCTCGCCGCGACGAGGAGCTTCTCTGCCGTGGTGTTTTTTCCGCCCGGAAGCCGGTTCGGTACGCTGGTATTCAACTGTGATCCCATGGCCCGCCTGTCGGAATAGGTGCGCAGATAACCCGATGCGGAAGCCGCACTCAAGAGTTAATTGATTGATTGACTAAATCCGCCAGCGCCACTTAAATCCGGCCCATCATTCAAAACACCACCCATAACAATCAGGGAGAACAAACATGGCCGAGGCCTATATCGTCGCCGCCGCACGCACTGCGGGCGGCCGCAAGGGAGGACGCCTCGCGGGCTGGCACCCGGCCGATCTCGCCGCTTCCGTGCTGGATGCGCTGGTCGAGCGCTCGGGTGCTGCGCCCGACCAGATCGAAGATGTGATCATGGGCTGCGTGATGCAGACCGGCGAACAGTCCAACAACGTCGCGCGCAACGCCATCATGGCATCCAAGCTGCCGGAAAGCGTTCCCGGCACCTCGATCGACCGCCAATGTGGCTCGTCGCAGCAGGCGCTGCATTTCGCGGCGCAGGCGGTGATGTCCGGCACCATGGATATCGTGATCGCTGCCGGCGTCGAGTCGATGACGCGGGTGCCGATGGGCCTTGCGTCGCAATTGCCGGCCAAGAACGGCTTCGGCACCTACAAGAGCCCGAACATCGAGAAACATTATCCGAACATCGTGTTCAGCCAGTTCACCGGCGCGGAAATGATGGCGGAGAAATACGGCCTCTCCAAAGACGATCTCGACAGCTACGCCTATGAGAGCCACCAGCGCGCCATCGCCGCGACCCAGGCCGGCAAGTTCAAGGACGAGATCATCCCGCTGCAGATCACCCGCGCCGATGGATCGACCGACACCCACACCATCGACGAAGGCATCCGCTTCGATGTCAGCCTCGACGGTATCAAGGGCGTCAAGCTGATCGCCGAGAACGGCAAGCTCACTGCCGCCAGTTCCAGCCAGATCTGCGACGGCGCCTCGGGTGTGATGGTCGTCAACGAAAAGGGCTTGAAAGCGCTCGGCGTCAAGCCGATGGCGCGGGTCCATCACATGACCATGATGGGCGGCGATCCCGTGATCATGCTGGATGCACCCTTGCACGCCACCGAACGCGCGCTGAAGAAGGCCGGCATGTCGATCAACGACATCGACCTGTTCGAGGTCAACGAAGCTTTCGCCTCGGTGCCGACGGCGTGGCTGAAGACATCAGGCGCCGACCCTGCCCGGCTCAACGTCAATGGCGGCGCCATCGCGCTCGGCCATCCCCTGGGCGGCTCCGGCACCAAGCTGATGACCACGCTGATCAACGCGCTCATGCAGCGCAACAAACGCTATGGCCTGCAAACCATGTGCGAGGGCGGCGGCATGGCCAATGTGACGATTGTCGAGCGGCTGTAAGAAGCGCGATAACAATTATCGTCGTCCCGGCGTTCGCCGGGACGACGAAAGTAATAAAAATTCCCAAGGACCCCCATGACCCATCCGTCGGTTTACGCGCGGACCCAGCCTGACAAGATCGCCTATCAGATGGCGGGCAGCGGCAAGGCGATCAGCTATCGCGAACTCGACGAGCTATCGAACCAGGGCGCGCATCTGTTTCGTGCGCTCGGCCTGAAGGCCGGCGATCACGTCGCGTTCCTGATCGAAAACCGGCTGGCGTTCATGGAGACCTGCTGGGCGGCACAGCGCTCAGGGCTCTATTACACCGCGATCAGCCGCTACCTCACCCAGGACGAGATCGCCTACATCGTCAAAGACTGTGGCGCGCGGCTCGTCATTACCTCGCCGAAATGCGCCGACCAGATCAAGGG
>DATHHQ010000370.1:0-11243 GCA_035490095.1 Bradyrhizobium sp. | reverse complement strand
CCTGAGGTTCTGGGAGACGCGGTTCACGCAAATCAAGCCGATGAAGCGGAGCGGCGGCCGGCGCTACTACCGCCCGGACGATGTCGATCTGCTGCGGGGCATCCGCCGCTTGCTCTATGGCGAGGGCTACACCATCCGCGGTGTGCAGCGCATTTTGAAAGAGCACGGCATCGCGTCGGTCCAGCGTCTGGCGGATGGATCGGCGATCGCCTAGTTCGGTGCGATCGAAGAGGCCGTCGGTTTAACCATTTCGGAAATGGATCACGATCCTGTCGCCGGCATCGATGTCGACGACGACGATTATGAGGGGACGGACGGCATCGATTTTCGCCTGCTCGAAGACGATGAGGAGGAACTCTCGGCGGCGTTCGGCGGCGGCCCGATTCCCGGCGTCGAGACCCTAACGCGTCCGGTCGATGTCGGGCGTCTGGAAGGCGTGTTGAAGGACTTGATCGCCTGCCGGCAATTGCTCGATTCGGCGCTGAAGGAAGGCTAGCCGTCAGCGGAATTGACGCTTCCACCCGATCGGCCGCCTTGCGCGCAGGGCTGATCGAAGCTAAGGGAACGGCATCGGAGCGTGGCGCAGCCCGGTTAGCGCACTAGTCTGGGAGACTAGGGGTCGGAGGTTCAAATCCTCTCGCTCCGACCAAAATTGCCAGCAATTTCAATCGATTGGAACAGTGCCGCCGCTGGTTGGGCGGTGCTGCGCGCGGAGCTTTGGCCGCAGCGCCGCTCCCGCTCCCGGCGCGGGCGGCGATTTATTAACCAAGATGGGTTCTGATGGGGGCAAGCACCTTGAAGGCCCGAATCCATGAAGCTCGTGCTCTCGCGCTGTCATCCGATCGCTGATGCGCAAACGCCGACCGGGTATTTCGCGCGCGAAGCGCTGTTTCGAACTGACGACGGATCGTTTCTTCTCTACATAGCCTCGGAAGACAAGACCGGGCGCGAAGAGCGCATCCTTTTTCTCGGTTGCAGGGACGCCTTGGTGTGGCTCAACGCGACTTCGGACGTCTTGGGGACATCCTCGCAGTTCGCCGGGGGCGGAATTCCGAGTCATCTTTCAAGGAACGCTGCCTTGCTCATTTCGAAGGAAATCCGGAGATGATCGAGCTGGAAGCTCTGACCCGCAGCATCAATGGGCTGACGGAATTGCTGAGGGTTGCTCGCAGCGGCCTTGCCAACCCGATCCTCACGCCGTTCGAGCGCCGCGAAGCGCGCCACGAGATCGACCGGTGCTGCGTCGAATTGCGGCGCCACCTCCTGCTGATCGAAGCTGAGCGCAGTCGCGTCCGAAGAGAATCTTCGGAGCAAAACGGCGGCCGCAACTTCCCCCATAGCCTGAACCGGAGCGCCGAGACTCGGCGCGAACCGTTGGCCGTCTAGGCGCTGCGACCGTTCGACTGAGGATCGCTGCGCGAAACCAAGACTTCCCTCGGACCAATCGATCATCTCGAAGATCTGCCGCGCCGGAGCATTTCGACTTCGAAATGCGGCAAAGGCGAACCATCTGCTTTGGATTCTGCCGCGAACGGCTCGGTTCTCGGGAGCAGATGCGCACGGTAACCTTGACCGGTTAGGTTAAGGCGCGGATCAGGTTGCGGCATTACGGCTTGGCGCTATCGTTTGCGAAAGATTGCCAGGCGTCGCAGCCGGATCAGATCCGGCCGGCATTTTCATCACCGGCGGCACTATTAGCCGTTTCAATCAAACGCGATGGCAAGACAAATTAACCACGCAGCCATGGCTGGAACAGCAATGAAAAAGCCTAAACCGCCAACCGACAAAGGTCCCAAAATAGGCGATCGGGTGAGACTCGTTTCCGAAGCGCCGCTGCGGAAGGACGAGATGGACCTTCAAGGCAAGACCGGGGAGATTATTGAGTGCACCGAAGGCAAGAGGGTGACGGTTCGCTTCGCCAACGGCAGGCTGCTGATGGGAAAGGACGTCACGCTGTTTGAGCGCGCATAGCTCGAGACTGAAGTCGAAGCGCAAATGGCGCGGTCAAGGCCGCGACCATGGACCGAAGCCGAACGGCACCGATGAAGGACGTTGAAGGCGAGGCGGAATCATGCGTCCGACGCTCGTGCATGTAATGCGGAAGTAACCGCATCCGCTGGCGGCGATTCCACCGTGTTATACGCAGCAGAGATATAATATTGGATAGCATATAGGCCTGTCGCGCAGAGCAGACCTGCGCGGTTATCCTTTGTTTGCCTCATTTTAGCCATTCGGGGCGGTTGAGTCCTGAAGCATCAAGCCTCGTATTGCCAGTCAATTCCCTCGGCAGTTTCAAACGGGCTTTAATCACTCCCGCTTTTCTGGCGGGACTTCAGATCGCGCTGCAGCGCTTTTCCCCAACATAAGGATTCTCATGTTCCGGAACATTTTAGTCGCAACGGCCGTGCTTTGTGCTTGTGCGACCACGGCGGAGGCCAAGTCGCGCCATCATCAACGTCACAGCCATTATCGCCACCATCATTACCATCACGCCTCCCAGCAGGCCGCGCGTCCGCGAGCGTGGTGCGGGTGGTTTATGCGCGGGCAAGTCGGAAGCGATCCGGGCCCTTCCTTCAATCTCGCCCGGTCATGGGCCCGTTACGGGTCAAACGCGGGCGGTCCCGAGGTCGGCGCCATCGTGGTGTGGCGCCATCACGTCGGGAAAATTGTCGGCCAGGAAAACGGTCAGTGGATCGTTCAAAGCGGCAACGACGGCCACGCCGTACGGACCCGGCCCCGATCCATCGCAGGCGCTATCGCATTCCGGCGCGCCTGAAACCGGAGAGGGACGGGCGAGGGTTGGCGTCATGACCTATCTCCGACGCAAGGGCGCTCTCGCTGCGATGTGAGAGAGCTGGATCGCAAATACGGAAGGCCGCCTGCGGGCGGTCTTTTTGCCGGTTACGTTGGCCTGGTGTGAACCACGCGAGCCACTCGCCCTCGGTGCGCCGCCTCCGGCGTGCGACAGCAGTTTTTAGTTCGCTAATGTGACATCACTCACATTGGTTGCACACGGGCTGAGTTACCAACGCTCCAGCTGATCTCATCCGTGGGGTCGAGCCTGGAGATCGCAAATGGCTACTATAGCAAGAGTGCTCTCGCTCGCGTTTCCCGCAAGTCAGGCTGAAATCGAAACTCTCAAAGTCATTGCCACGTTTTGCGGAGTTGGGCTGGTGGTATCCTTGCTGCTGGCAACGTACGGCCTGGATATCAGCGTCGGGTTTTTCTGACCGCGGCTGTTAAATCTCGTCCCACACAGGATACGCGACACGCGCCTTTTTAAGGCGTGCTCCGCTTGGCATGGTTCTTGCGAATGTTTTCGCCAGAACATGCGAGACGCTCCCGCTGTGCCAAACCGGCTCATCGGGAGCGCGTGAAATGAAACACCGGCGTCATTTTGAGAGTTCGAGTCGATGGAACGTCTGGGCGATCTTGTAAAAGAGCATCTCATTCTGGGTACCGACAAGCAGGATGCCGAAAGGCAGAGAGACCTGTGGCTGTCACAAAATCCAGCTCTCAGGGTTGTCAGGATGCATCCGGTGAAACCGGAGCCGCCAACCTTGTTGACGCGTATCGGCAGCAAGCATGTTCCGCGCGTTTCGATAACGGTGGAGTACGAGGAACCCGACATCCTCACCGAAGCGCTTTCATGGCCGGCGCTTCCGTCGGAAGAGAACCACTGCGAGAAATATCGCGATGGCGACGGTTCCCAAAATCGCGTTTCGAATCTGTTCGCGGGGAACGTGAAGTAGATGGCGCAAGGCAGCGGCGCTCACCACCGCGGCGACAAAGAAGCCGAGTAGTTATCTCATCCGAAACTTGACGGGGTCCGTTGCGCGGATCGACAGTCGCACGATTTTACTTTTGACATGGCCATCCGCGCCAGGGTCTGCCGGCACATTATGGTCGCGTTCGTTCGGGCAGTGCCTGAAAGAAACGCCGCTGGTTCAACGCGCTAGCAGTGGCTTCTCAATCGCCAACGGGTTATCGCGGCGACTTCGCGGCCTTCATGATTGAACGGGCGAAACGAACTGCAGCGCCGTGAAAACATCAGAAAAAGCATTTGAGTTGCCGAGATTTCTGTGGCTTGTGCACAGGGCCGTTTTCAAGTGAAGTGGAAACCGGTTCGCATCAGGAAAACGCGTCAAATCATGAATCTAGAGCCCCGTTCGATTCCATCGCAACGGAAAAGGCTCTAGTCTGAACAAGCGTGAAACGCCAATTCGAACGTCTGGGAGACGAGGGGGCGAAGGTTCAAGACTTCTCGCTTCCGGCTAAAATCTTGCAATCAGAACCGGAAAGGTCAGCGATCCCCCCATGAAGGATTTTGCCGGAAAGATCGCCGTTATCACCGGGGGCGGCACGGGCATGGGCCGCGAGCTCGCGCGCCAACTCGTCGCCGAGGGCTGCAATGTCGCGATGTGCGATGTCTCGGCAGCCGCGATGGCGGAAACCAAGCGGCTTTGCGAGGTGGAAAAGCTGCCGCAGGGCCTGCGCATCACCACGCATATCGCCGACGTCTCCATCGAGGATCAGTTGCTGCGCTTCCGTGATGAACTCGCCGAGCAGCAGGCGACCGACAAGATCCATCTATTGTTCAACAACGCCGGCATCGGCGGCGGCGGCAGCCTGTTCACCAACACGCGCGAGCAATGGGAAAAAACCTTCAACATCTGCTGGGGCGGCGTTTATCTCGGCGTCCGAACCTTTCTGCCGCTGCTGCTGAAGGCCGAGGAGGGCCATATCGTCAACACCTCCAGCGTCAACGGGTTCTGGGCCTCGGTCGGGCTTGGCGTGTCGCACACCGCCTATAGCGCCGCCAAATTCGCGGTGAAGGGATTTACCGAAGCGCTGATCAACGATCTGCGTCTCAACGCGCCGCACATCAAATGCTCCGTGGTGATGCCCGGCCATATCGGCACCTCGATCGTTTCCAATTCCCGCATGATCCTGAGCGGAAGCGAATCCGAGCGCCTGAGCGAGACCGAAATCGCGGTGACCCGCCAGCGTCTCAACGGCATGGGCATCGACACGGCGCCGATGTCGGATGAAGACATTCAGAAGATCGCCGCCGATCGTGCGCGGACCTTCCGCGACGAGGCTCCGATGACCGCGGCGGCGGCGGCAAAGGTCATCCTCGATGGCGTCAAGGCCGGCCGCTGGCGCATCCTGGTCGGCGACGACGCCCACCGCCTGGACGAGCGCGTGCGGCAAACGCCGGAGCGCGCCTACGACGCCGAGTTCTACCAGAGCCTTGTCGCCGAGGTCGGCTGGCGGCTGGGTTAGCCCCGAACTCGAAGCTTGCCGCCCGCTGAACTGGGCGAATCGACCGGCTCTGCTTGTTCAGGAATGCGGCCGACATGCGGCGCCGCGCCCTTTTGCGCAGTTCCAAATTTAACGTCCCCGTTAAGGATTCGTTAACCTCGTTCTTGTCCTCTGGGGCGGGGTTGAGAATCGTTCGTACAGTGGAGTATTGCGCATGCGACCCGACCCTCAATTGCCTATAACCGATGCCTCCCGCCGCCGTGTGACGCGATGGCTGGTCGGCTTCCCCATCAGAGATATTGAACGCGATCTTGTGATCGAGACGCTCGCCAGCACCCGCGGCAATCGTACCGCGTCGGCGCGTGTGCTCGGAATGTCCGTTCGCACGTTGCGGAACAAGATCGCTGAATACTCGGCTCACGGTATCGACGTTCCGCGGCCGCAGTGAACCCGAACAGGGCCCGGCATCGAGCCTGCTGAGTGCTGCTCAGACGGGCTTGATGCCGGCCTTGGCGACGATGTCACGCCATTTCGGTACTTCGTCGTCGATGCGCTTTCGCATCCCGCCGGGTCCATTGGCGATGACCTCGAAGCCATTGTTGCGCAATTGCTCGGCGATCGCAGGCCGCTGCAGAACTTCGATCGACTTGGTCGATAGCAGTTCGACAATGGCCGGCGGCGTTTTCGCAGGTGCGAGAAAGCCCTGGAACGTGTCGGAGATAAAATCCTTGTAGCCGAGTTCGACCATGGTCGGCACGTCGGGTAGATCGAACCAGCGATGGACGCCGGTGACGGCAAGCGCCTTCAAGGCGCCGGATTCGATATGCGGATGCGCCGGCGGCAGCGCTGCGAAGGCGACCTGCGTGGTGCCGCTGAGGATTGCCTGGATGGCCGGCCCGGCGCCGGAGAATGGCACATGCGTGATCTGGATTTCGCCGACGATCTTGAAAAGTTCGCCGGAAAGATGCGGCGTGGTGCCGATACCGGGGCTCGCATAATTAAGCTCGTTGGGATTGGCCCTGGCACGCGCGATCAGGTCAGCAATCGTATTCACGCCGAGCTTGGGATCGACCAGGATCACATTGGGCGAAGTTCCGAGTTCGGCAATCGGTGCGAAATCCGTGTAGGGGTCGTAGGGAATTTTGGCGTAAAGACCGGGATTGACGACGTAGGCGCTCGACGTGATCAGCAGCGTGTGGCCGTCGGGCTCGGCGTGCGCCGCGGCGCCGATTCCGATATTGCCGCCGGCTCCCGGCTTGTTTTCGACGATCATGGTACCGCCAATGGCATCGCCGAGGTGCGCAATGAGAATCCGCGCCATGATGTCGGTCGGTCCGGCGGGTGCGAAGGGCACGATGATCTTGACGGGGCGTTCGGGATAGCCCGCCGCCTTTGCCCGCGCCGGCCCGAGGCTGGACGTCGCGGCAGCGCCTACCAAGAGACCGGTGGCCCTTAGAACCTCGCGGCGCGAGCGAGGCGCGGATATTTCATCGGACATGGTTGCTCCCGGGATGCGTCGCCCGGCTGGCGCCGGGTCCGTCTTCTTCAGCCTTGGTCTGGGTCTCAGATGTCGAACACGGCGACGGCGCGGATCGGCGAGGCGGTGCCGCCGCGCCACTTCATCGGCAGGCCGATGAAGGTGAACTGGCCCTTGCCGAGCAGGGCTTCCAGATTGCACAGGCTCTCGATGTGGGTGATGTCGAGGTCGAGACACGCTTTGTGAACCAGCGCGTTCACCTTGCCTTCGGGCCCGGGCCGCATCGAATCGATGCCGAAATGCACGACGCCCTGCCTGGCCAGCCATTCGGTGGCGGCGACGTTGACGCCTGAATTGTCGGTCGCATATTCCTTGCGCGGGAAGCTACGTTCGTGGTGGCCGGTGCAGAGCAGAACGGTGCCGCGCTTCGGCACCGGCATGCCGGCTTTCCGCACCGCCGCCTCGAGATCGGCAGGCGCGATCTCGGCGCGCGGCGCGATGTGGCGCAGGTCGATGCAGATGCCGGGCACGATGCAGTTCTCCAGCGGATATTCGTCGATCGGCAGACCGGTTGCTCCGAAGTGCCGCGGCGCGTCGATGTGGGTGCCGGCGTGGTCGGGCATGGAGATGAACATCGACGAAAGCCCGTGTACGTTGCCGGACTCTGCGAACGATTCCTCGTGAGTCTTCCAGATGCCGTGGATGACGGGAGGATGGCCCGGATAGTTCGGGGTACGGTGGTAGAGTTCACGGCTGAGATCGACGATCTTCACGACTGGTACCCTTTAAGGCGAGATGGCCCGAATGGCCGCTGACTGGTGCGAAATGCTGGCGCTTTTCGGGCCTTTCTGCAAGACAGCCCAAAAGATGCGGAGTGCCATCGCTTTTGGGCGGCCACACGCTAGGCAAGAGTGCATGAACTGCTCGCCATTAGGTGATTGCGCACCGGCGAGTTCGTCCCGGATCAATCGCTGGGGTTGTCCGCGATAGGTCCAATTTGCTCGCAAAAGCAACCCGGGAACGGACATCGCCGGATGTCACAAAGGCGAAAATTTCAGGCAACTTATGCTGCAATTGATGTTACACGGCGCTTATTCGATGTTTTGTCTTATTAGCCGAGCATGATGATGCGTCTTTGTTGGCAAGTGTTCGCCGTTGCCATTATTTTCTTCGCGACTCCGTCAGTTGCCGAGCCATTCCATGGCAGCCGATTATTGGGGCATGTCCAGAATTCCAGAGAATTCAGCCCGCCCCTGATTCTTGTCGTGGATGAAACCAAACGACGAGAACCGGACACCATCATACTCGCGTTCATGTCGGGCAAGTGCAGCAAGCTTAAAATCGCGGGACGCGATTTCGCGTGCAGGGCGGTTGCGTTCTACCAAACCGAGCAAGGCCGGGCCAATTTCACCATCGCTCTCGACGACCCCAATGACAATACTCACATCATCACGTTCTCGGGTGAAAATGCCCGGAAAGAACAAGACAATCTGTACGAACTAGCTGTCGACCGGATGCTGCTGAAATCCAAGGACAGACCGAAGGTCGATGGCCTGCCGGCGCCGTTGGTCGAATTATCGACGGGAGCATGCAAGCAGCTTGGAAACTTCGCGACCGGGCAGGTTTCCAGCATCTCCTGTGTCGCGACGGATTCAAATGCAAAAAAATATGAACTGCAGTTCGAATCCGATGGCTCACCCATTAAAGTGATGCGGCTCAGGGAATCCCCGGTGCCGACGGAAAAGCGCCGGGCCAAGCAGATCGAGCAATTTGGATGCCGTCTCAAGGCGGATGAGGCCAAGATCTTGCCGAGGGATCGAACTGCTTACATCATTCAATGCCTGGGAGAAGACAGCCAGGATCCCATGACAGCAAGGCCGCAATAAAGCGATGCTGTCAGGGGTGTGATCCTGGCGTCCGCTTTGCGGCCACAAGCGCCTCCCGCTCAGCCGTGCACGACCGTCTTCGCGATCATGCAATGGATGCCCTTGGAGCCGTTCACGGTCTGCGTGACGCGCAGATCCGCGGCCAGACTGCAGAGCGTGTAGGCATCCTCCCGTGACAGATTGCGTTTTTCGCCGAGCAGCACGATCATGTCGCGCAGCGCCCGCACCACGCATTGATCGAGGTCGGGATCCATCGCCATCGTCATGTAGTGCGTTGGCGTTTCGGCGCGGGGATAATCGAGCCGCAAATCCTTGCGCAGTGTCAGCCTGAAACGACCCTGCAGCGCGGTCTCGATCGCGGTGACGCAGACTTCGCCATCGCCCTGGACGCCATGACCGTCGCCGCAGGAAAACAGCGCGCCGGGCACGAATACCGGCAAATAGAGTTTGGCCCCCGGTATCAGTTCCTTGTTGTCGAGATTACCGCCCATCGCGCGCGGGATCAGCGAGGTGATGCGGCCCCAGGCCGGCGGCGGCGCCACGCCCATCACCCCGAAAAACGGCTTGAGCGGCAGATCGAGCCCCCATGGCAGCCGGCCTACCATCCGCTTCGCATCGAGCGGAATGTTCAACAGCCGCGTCTCGTGGAAATCGTCGGGCAGGGTGCCCGCGAGAGGCCGGATCATGTTGTAGCCCCAGTCCTGCCTGAGCCTGACGTCGAGAATTTCGATCTCGAGCACGTCGCCAGGTTCGGCGCCTTCGATCGCGACCGGACCGGTCAGGATGTGGCCGGGCACCATCCGCTCGCTCCTGGCGTGAACCTCGTCGAGTTCGGGCGGTATGTGAAACCGGCTCCGGTCCGGCACCACGTCCGGGCCGCCGCTGATGGTATCGATGGTCACTTCATCGCCGCTGGCGATGGTGAGGACGGGTTTCAATTTGGCTTCGAAAAAACCCCAATGGCAGGTCTCGGGGCTGGAATGCAGATGATGATGCGTCATGAGGAGGCTTCGGGTTGGGGCAGGGGCGGCGATTGTGCCTGCGCGGGATCGTTCTGTCGAATATCGCTCTCTGTCATTGCCAGGCCTTACCCCGCAATCCATCATTTTCGAATGGTGCTTCCAGCGAAAATGGATGGATACACGGGTCAAGCGCGCGTATGACGCTGAAGGCGCAGCGGTTAGCCTGCCGTTCAGGGAGTATCGGTTCATGCAGCAAGCAGCCACAAGGGACGAAAAACTCGATCTGGCCGGCATGGTGGCGGATCTGAACAGCCTGCTTCGCCTCAAGACCACCGTGATCGGCATGAAGATGTTCGCGCGCGTGGACGAGATGGAGGCCATCCCGAAAATCCGGCGGCCGACGGCGGTTCACACCACCGATCAGATCGTCAGCATGGCCTCGCGGCTGGGCTGGACCGTCGGTATCACCGCCGACGATCTCGTCGGCGCGCAATGCCGGGCGGTGATCGGTCTTGCGCCGCAGGACGAGAAGTGGCTCGCCGGCCAATCCTATGTCGGTGTCTGGCATGAGAATGCCGACGACGCGCGCAAGCGCCAGGAAGCGCTGGACGTCGTTCCCTATGGCCAATACCAGGCGCTGGTGGTGAGTCCGCTGGCCAGCGGCCGGCTCAACCCGCCGGACATTTGCCTGCTCTATGCGACGCCGGGGCAGATGATCATTCTGATCAATGGCCTGCAATATACCGGCTACAAGAAATTCGAATGGGGCGTGGTCGGCGAAACCGCGTGTGCCGATTCCTGGGGGCGGGCGCTCAAGACCGGCGAGCCCAGCCTGTCGCTGCCGTGCTATGCGGAGCGGCGCTATGGCGGCGTGCCGGACGAAGAAATGCTGATGGCGCTGTCGCCTGGGCATCTCGCCAAGGCGATCACCGGCATGAAAGCGCTTTCGAAGAACGGTCTGCGCTATCCGATCGCGCCCTATGGTATTCAAAGCGACGTGCGCGCCGGCATGGGCGTTTCCTACGCCAAGAAATAAGTTTGAACGAATTGGACCGTCATTGCGAGGAGCGAAGCGACGAAGCAATCCATGCTTTCTTTTTGGCCCTATGGATTGCTTCGCTTCGCTCGCAATGACAGAAAACGCCAACAGTCATCTCAGGGAAATCGAGCATGAAGCCTTCGTCGAAATTCGACATCGTTGTCTACGGCGCCACCGGCTTCACCGGCCAGCTCGCCGCCGAGTACCTCGCGGCGCATTATCGAGGCGACAATCATCTTAAATGGGCGATGGCCGGACGCAGCCTGGACAAGCTCGCGTCCGTCCGTGACGCGATCGGCGCGCCGGCCGATACGGCGTTGATTGTTGCGGACGCCAGCGATCCCGCATCGCTGAAAGCCATGGTTGACCAGACCAGATCGGTGCTGAGCACTGTCGGCCCGTATCAGCTCTATGGCTCCGAACTGGTCGCGGCCTGCGCTGCCACGGGTACCGACTACCTCGATCTCTGCGGCGAGCCGGTCTGGATGCGGCACATGATCGATGCCCACCAGGCGACCGCGCAATCGAGCGGCGCCAGAATCGTGTTTTCCTGCGGCTTCGATTCGCTGCCGTTCGAACTCGGCGTGTTCTTTTGTCAGGAGACGGCGAAAAAA
>DATHHQ010000369.1:0-11825 GCA_035490095.1 Bradyrhizobium sp. | reverse complement strand
CGCTGCCGCAGCAGCATGGCCAGAAAGAACGGCGCGCCGACCGCCGCGGTCAGGATGCCGATCGGCATTTCGGCGGGCGCGACGATGGTGCGGGCCAGCGTATCCGCCCCCACCAGCAGCACGGCGCCGAGCAAGGCCGAGGCCGGCAGCAACAGCCGATGCGCGGGTCCGATCACCAGCCGCAGCAGATGCGGCACCACGATGCCGACAAATCCGACGACGCCGCAGACTGAGACCGCCACGCCGGTCATCGCCGACACCAACACGATCGAGATGCGCTTTAATCGTTCGACGTCGACGCCGCTGTGAAACGCTTCGGCTTCGCCGAGCACGAGCACGTCGAGCCCGCGTGCGATCCACAGGCACGCGGCCATACCGACCGCCAGTACCGGCGCGATGGTTGCCGTCTTGGCCCAGGTTGCGCCGCTCAACGATCCCAACAGCCAGAACGTGATGTCGCGCAACTGGCGATCGTCCGCCATGAACACCAGAAGTCCAATGCCGGCATTGGCAATGGCGGCGATGGCAAGACCTGCCAGCAGGAAGATGGCGATCGACGTGCGGCCGGCGCGGCTGGCGATTCCGTAGAGGATGACGGTCGTCGCCAGCGAGCCGGTGAATGCGGCGATCGGCAGCAATTCGTTTTGCAGGAAACGAACACTCTCGCCGACCCTGCTGTCGGTGAAGACAATCGCTGCGGCCGCTGCGAAGGCGCCACCGCTGGAAACACCGACCAGTGCCGGATCGGCGAGGGGATTCCGAAACAGGCCCTGCATGACGGCGCCTGACGCCGCGAGCAGGCTTCCGACGATGGCCGCGGCGGCGATTCTCGGAATTCGGATCGACCACAGCACCAGTTGGTCGCGCGATGTCAGGGGGTTGACCGGATGTTCCGGCCAATAGCCCAGCGCGGCGGGTAGCCGCGCAAGGGGAATTCCCGCCGCACCCACCGTCAGCGCGATGATGGCCGCGCCGGCCAGCGCCGCCAGCAGACAAGCGATGATAACGAAGGCGGTGGGGCGCATCGGACGCCCGGTACGACGTGTCGCCCGGTCCAGTCCCGCTTCGGCCGTCATTGCCGGCAATTGGCCGTCAGCGCCGCAGGGGCGAATTTCTCGGCTTGCGGTGCCAGCGATGGATAGAGCTTGATCGAAAGGTCGCGCGCGGCGGCAGCGGTGCGCGGTCCGAAGCCGAGAAGATAGAGGCCGTCCATCGAGATGAAGGCCCTGTTGGCGGCGACCGGCGTCATGGCGAAGGCCGGGTGGGCATAGACGGCTTCCGCCTCGAGCGAATCGCGGCTGCGCGGGATCGAGAGCACGACGTCGGGCCTGGCGGCGACGATCGCTTCGTCGTTGATCATCTTGTATCCGTCGTAACTGTCGATCGCGTTGATGCCGCCGGACAGTTTGATGATTTCATTGGCGGAGGTGTTTTGACCGGCGACCATGGCCCGGCCGTTCAAGAGCGACATGACGAACATCACGCGGACCGGCTTTGTCACCTTGGCCCGGAGTTCGCGCAATTGCGTCAGATCGTTTGCAACGGCCGTCGTCAGGCACGCGGCTCGTGCATCCGCCCCCATGGCGTGACCGACAAGCCTGACTTTCTCGAGCAACCCGTCCTCCGAGTAGACTTCCGGCACCAGCACAAGAGGCACCTTGGCTGCCTCCAGCACATCCATGGTTTCCTTCGGACCGGATCCCTGCATGGCGAGGACAAGCGAGGGGTTGAGCCCGAGAACGCCTTCCGCTGAAAGCTGACGCATGTAGCCGACGTTGGGTTTGTCGCGCAATGCGGTGTCCGGAAACAGGCTCGTGGTGTCGACGGCTACCACGCGTTGTTCGAGACCCAATGCGTAGAGAATTTCGGTGATGGCGCCGCCGATCGAGACGATCCGTGACGGATTTTCAATCGTGACCTCGCGATTGCGGGCGTCGCGCACCACCACGCCTTCGGCCGCCGCCGCCGAATTTATGGCGAGGTAACCGCTTACGATGGCGAGCTGCATGACGACGTAAACGAGGCTGCGACAAAATGTCATTGCCGGATCACTTGGTCAGGATCAGTTTGTTTTGCGATGTCAACCGCAGGCGGTAGGCCTCCTCGCCATGCACGATCATGATCTCGCGCTCGGTCGAGAACAGGTCGCGGCTGTCGATCCGGTTGCCGCTCATGATCAGAGATCGTGTCACAGGAGAGGCTGCTCCGGCGTGCTTTCCGGCGTCTCTCATGTCGTCTCCTGAACTCGCAGGCATTCGTTCGCTGCATCCCGAAATAGTTGGCAATGGATACTCTTACAGGCTGGTGGATACCCAATCCAACCGCTGCAATTTACAATCGATATAAAGTGTATCGTGTCGTTCTTGACCGCCCCGATGTCGCCACGTAACCAAGAACGGCAGAATGCGGGCGGATCGCCCGAGTCTGAACTGGTAGCCAGCAAGCAGCTGCATTGGTCGCAGCGCCCGCCAGCCGAGCCCAAAAGCAGATCATCAGGTTGGGGTTGTAATGGCGGACGGGGCTAGGTGTTCGCGCGCCTTGATATTGGGCGCGTCGATGATTTCAAGTGCGCTGGTTTTTTCGGATGCCGGCTTCGCGCAGACGGCGGACGCCGAACTGGCCGGCCGTTCGTCAGAGCGGCAGAGGGAAAAACAAGCCAAACGCAAGCCCGCAAAGCCTCAACAGGCGCAAGCCGCAACACCGGTTCTGACGGCGTACGCGCAGATCGGCGGCACGCCGGTTCAATCGCTCGATACCATCACGGTCGCGGCGTCGAAGACGGAAGAGCGCGCGATCGATGCGCTAGCTCCGGTGAGCGTCGTGACGCTGGATCAGATCCAGGGCCGGCAGCCGAACCGGCTGTCCGATATTTTCTATAACGTGCCTGGCGTGTCGTTTCAGGAGCGCGGCGACGATCCCTCGACCGTCATCAACATCCGCGGCCTGCAGGATTTTGGCCGGGTCGCGGTCGTGGTCGACGGCGCGCGGCAGAACTATCAACGCACGGGTCACAACGCCAACGGGTCGTTCTTCCTCGATCCGGAACTGGTCGGCGGTGTCGATATCGTGCGCGGTCCGACCGCCAACATCTACGGCTCCGGCGCCATCGGCGGCGTGGTATCGTTCCGCACCAAGGATATCGACGACGTCGTTCGTCCCGGCGAGCGCTGGGGCGTCGATATGAGCGGTTCGTACGGCACCAACAAGGATCGCGGGCTGGGCTCGATCTTCGGCGGCGTGCGCGCCGATCCGACCGTCGATGTGTTTGGCGGCGCCGTCTACCGTACCCAGGGCAATTACAAGGATGGTGCGGGTACCGAGATCGGAAATACCGGCAATGAAATCGCGGCCGGCCTGATGAAGGTCACGGTGCGGCCCGCCGAGGGTCATGAGATCAAGTTCGGCGCCGTGTTTCAGGATTACCAGTACAACATCGGGCAGTTCAATCGCGGGCCCGTGCTGACGCCCGCGCAGCGCGCGCTGTTTCAAGGTTCGTCGGTTTACGCGTCCGATGCGAAGAACTACACGGGGACCGTCACCTGGAAATACTCCAGGCCGGACGACATGTGGTTCGACTGGAACGCGACGCTGTATGGCAACAGGACCGACAACGATCAGGTCAAGACCTATCACAACTCTACCAGCGGAGCCGCCTTTTGCGGTCCGGGCAGCTTCGGCAACAACATCTCGGGCTGCGTCGGCGACAGGCGCGGCTATCTGCTCGACACGGTCGGGGTAGACGTCAACAACACGACTCGTTTCAATGTCGGCGACTGGCGCAACGCTTTGACCTATGGGCTCGATGCGTTTCAGGACGATGTGAAGACCTTCGACAGCCGCGGAAACTCCAACATCACGACGCCAAGCGGCCAGCGCACCGTCTCCGGCGGTTTCGTGCAGTTGAAGAACAATTACTCGACCTGGCTCGAAATCGTCAGTGCGATCCGCTACGATCGCTATGACCTGGACTCGGCCAGTGTATCGACCGGCGGCGACCGGTTCTCTCCCAAGATCACGGTCGGCGTGACGCCGGTGGCAGGCTTTACCCCTTATATCAGTTACGCTGAAGGCTATCGGGCGCCCTCGATCACCGAGACGCTGATCTCCGGCGCGCACGCGACCGGCGGCAGTCCAGCATTTTTCAACTGCCCGGATGGCACCACCGGACTGTTCTGCTTCCTGCCTAATGCGAGCCTGCGGCCGGAGGTCGGCAAGAACAAGGAAGCCGGCCTCAATCTGAAATACGACGGCATCTTCGCCGCCGGCGACAGCTTCCGCGGCAAGTTCAACGTGTTCCGCAACGACATCGACGGCTACATCGATCTCGTTGCGTCGGCGCCGGTGCCGGTGCCGCCGTTCGGAACGTTTAGCCAGTTCTTCCAGTATCAGAACATCACGCATGCCAGGATCGAGGGCTTCGAAGCGGAGACGCTGTACGACGCCGGCACATGGTTCGTCGGCGTTGCCGGCCACCTCATCCGCGGCAAGAACACCGAGACCAATGTCGGCCTCGCCACCATCACGCCACGCAAGATCACGACGACGGGCGGTGTACGGCTGCTCGATCGCAGGCTGACGATCTCGGCGCAGTGGTCATCGTTCGGCGCCAACAACGATCTGCCCGCCGGCTATCTGCCGTCGACGTCCTATGAACTGGTCAATCTGTATCTGACCTATCAGGCGACCAAGGACATCACCCTCACGGCGTCGATCGACAACCTCCTGAACCAGTACTATCGGCCGTATGCGATCCCCGGGAGTTCGACCGACGGCACGACACAAAACGACGTGCTATTCTCAAGCCCCGGTCCCGGCACGGTGTACAAGGCCGGATTGAAGATTCATTTTGGCGGAGCGTAATCAGGACGACCGACATCTCTTTCGTGCCTCCGCCGTGCCGCGCTGATGCTCCAGCGCGGCTTCGGTGCGTTCGTGTTTCCGCCTAACTAGGCCGGTAACTTCAACCCCGGCCATGCCGTTCAACAACAATCAGGAGATTTTCAGATGTTCGTCGCGATGAATCGGTTTCAGGTAAAGACAGGGTCGGAGAAAGCGTTCGAGACCGTCTGGGCGACCCGGGAATCCTATCTCGGCAACATGGCTGGATTTGTCGAGTTCCACCTCCTGAAGGGTCCCGTGGCCGACGATCACACGCTGTATTCGTCGCACACCACTTGGGTCGACAAGGCCGCATTCGAGGCCTGGACCCGGTCGGAAGAGTTCCGCCGCGCCCATGCCCGCGCCGACAACAAAACCGGCGAAAGCCTCTATCTGGGCCATCCCAAGTTCGAGGGCTTTGAGGTCATCCAGAGCGAGCGCAAGTCGAGCGCGGCGGCTTAGAGCATGATCCGGAAAAAGCCTGCCCCGCACTTGATGCGGGGTGGGCACCGGTTTTCCCTCGGGACAAACGCGAAGCGTTTGCCCGGAGATCATGCTCAAACAAAAAGATAGAGCGGGATGACGATTCGAAGAAAAGTCATCCCGCGCTAGGCCGGGGGCGGTTGATTCAAGACCAGCAAAGGAACTGACCATGTTGAGTACGGACCTTGCCGATCTGCGGGCGCATATGGCGCAAAATCCAGGTGCTGTGATCGAGGACGTGGCGCGGGAACGGAAGCTCTCGCCGCGCGCCGTGATCGAGGCGCTTCCGCCGGAGATGGTGCGTATCGGTCGCGGCGATGCATTTGCGGAAGCGATGCAGGATATCGCGCAATGGGGCGAGGTGACGCTGATCGTTCATACCGACGATGCGATCTTCGAGTTTACCGGCGAGATACCGGCGGGCGAGATCGGCCGCGGTTATTTCAACCTGATGCGGTCGAAGGGACTGCACGGCCATCTCCGGCATGAGCGATGCGATGCGATCGCCTTTGTCGAACGGCCGTTCATGGGCAAATCGTCGGCCTTCATCGCCTTCATCAATATCGATGGCGGCATCATGTTCAAGGTGTTCGTCGGCCGCGACGAGGAGCGCGCGCTGCGTCAGGACCAGCTTGCACGCTTCCATTCCCTGGCCGGGAGGATCGGCGCGAAGTAGGACACGCCGAATCATACATCGCTTTCAGCCTGCGGGAGATGACCATGCATCAAACCATGATCGGCACGAAAATCCGCCGCTGTCTGAAGGTAAATGCGTTGATTGCCTTCGGCGTGGCGCAGCTTCCCGCTGCGAGCTTCGCTGCGAGCGACCAGGTGCTGCTGCCGCGCAACCTGTCGCCATGGGGCATGTTCGTGAATGCCGATATCGTGGTGAAAGCGGTCATGATCGGCTTGGCGTTCGCCTCGCTGGTGACATGGACGATCTGGCTGGCAAAGACCATCGAACTTCGCCGCAAGACCGCCCTCGCAACGCGGGGACTGGGCCTGCTTGAGCGGGATACCGCGCTGGCCGATGCCGAGCGTGCAAGCCGTGACGGCAGCGACGCGGTCGCACAGATCATCCGGTCCGCCGCGCGGGAAGCCAGTCTCTCCGGCGGCATCTTCGATGACGGCTTCAAGGAACGCATTGCGCTGCGGCTGGATCGTGTCGAGGCCGCGATGTCGCGGCAGATCGCGCGCGGCACCGGCGTTCTGGCGACGATCGGCGCCACAGCGCCTTTTGTCGGCTTGTTCGGAACGGTGTGGGGCATCATGAACGCCTTCATCGGCATTTCCGAAGCACACACCACGAATCTGGCGGTGGTTGCGCCGGGCATCGCCGAAGCCCTGCTCGCAACCGCGCTGGGCCTGGTGGCGGCGATCCCTGCGGTGGTGATCTACAATCATCTGACACGGTCGATCGCTGCCTATCGCGCGCTGCTCGGCGACGCCGCCGCGCAGGTGCTGCTTTTGATCAGCCGCGAAGGCGATCGCCGCGACTTTCCAATCGCGCGGGCTGCGGAGTGAGTGATGGGTGTGAGGCTGGGCGGCGTGCGTGGTGGGATGGCCGGGCGGTCGCACCTCGCCGATAATGATCTTGTCGAGGCCCACGAAATCAACGTGACGCCGTTCATCGACGTGATGCTGGTGCTGCTGATCATCTTCATGGTGGCGGCGCCGCTCGCCACCGTCGATCTCGGCGTCGAGCTGCCTGCCAGCGCCGTCGAGCCGCAACCGCGTCCGGACAAGCCGGTGTTCGTCACGGTGAAGCCGGATCTCTCCGTCGCAGTGGGCGAAGACATCATCCTGCGCGAAGCACTCGCCGCCACGCTCGACACCGCCACCAAGGGCCAGAAGGACGAGCGGATCTATCTCCGCGCCGACAAGGCCGTCAGCTACGGCGACCTGATGGAGGTGATGAACCTGTTGCGCAACGCCGGCTATCTCAAGGTCGCTCTGGTCGGTCTTGACGGACGAAGCTGATCGCCATGAACGCTTTCGTTCTGCACGATGTCGGCGATCAGAGCGGGGTACTCCGTTGGGGAGCGTCGGCTGCGGCGATCGTCGCCCTGCATGCGGCACTGCTTGTGCTCGGTCTCGCCTGGTACACGCAACATCCACTGCCGGGGGTCACCATGCCCGCGATCATGGTGGACATGGCTCCGGCATCGTCTTCGCCGCAGCCGACACCGATGGATCTGGCGCCGGGGCCGGTGATGCAGCAGGCCGACGCTTCGCCACCGCCCGAGGCTGCGAAGCCGCAGATTGTCGAGGAGCAAATCGCGCCGACGCTGCCACAGGAAGAGCCTGAAGTGGAGGCGCCGCCCGAGCAGAAAACGCAACCCACGCCGTCGAAACCCGAGCCCGAGCCGGCAAAAATCGTCCCGGAGGCAAAGCCGGCACCGGTGAAACCGAAGGTGGTTCGTGTCGAAGCAAAAAAGCCGACCGAAGCGCCGCCGGCGCCCCGGACTACCGCGGCACCTCGGGCCGAACGTCAGGCGCCCGCCGCATCGGCGATCAGCGCCGGTGCATCGGCGGCGGTGATGGCTTCCTACAACCAGCTCGTCGCGGCGCATTTGCAGCGCTTCAAGCAGTATCCGCCGGGTGCGAAGGCTGCCGGCGAGCAGGGAACGGCAAGGCTAAGTTTCAGTCTTGGCCGCGGCGGTCAGGTGCTCGGCAGCCGGCTTGCGGGATCGTCGGGGCATGCGGCTCTCGACGGAGAAACATTGGCGATGGTCCGCCGCGCCCAGCCATTTCCCGGCTTTCCGCTGGAAATGAAGCAGGGCTCGATGAGCTTCAACGTTCCGGTGCAGTTCTCGATCCGGTAGCATCGCTTATTCCTTCACCGCCCCGGTCAGCGACGAGACGTAGTAATCGACGAACAGCGAATAAAAGATCGCAACCGGCAGCGAGCCGAGCAGGGAGCCGGCCATCAGCGCTCCCCACTGATACACATCCCCGGAAACCAGTTCGGTCAGGATCGCGACCGGCACGGTCTTGTTGGCGCTGCTCTGAATGAACGCCAGTGCGTAGATGAACTCGTTCCACGACAGCGTAAAACTGAAAATTCCCGCCGAGATCAATCCGGGCACGGCAAGCGGCAAGGTGATCCGCCGCAGAATCTGCAGGCGCGTTGCGCCGTCGACCAGCGCGCATTCCTCCAGCTCGTAGGGGATGGATTTGAAATAGCCGATCAAGAGCCAGGTGCAGAACGGCACCAGGAAGGTCGGATACACCAGGATCAGCGCCAGCGGGCTGTCGAACAGGCCGAACTGAACCACGACGGTTGCCAGCGGAATGAACAGGATCGACGGCGGCACCAGATACGCCAGATAAATTGCAAGCCCGACATACGGGCTACCCCTGAAACGCAGGCGCTCGATCGCATAGGCGGCGAGCGTACTGGAGAACAGCGAGATGAAGGTGGCGCCGATCGCCACCGACATCGTCGTCATCAGCCAGTGCGGATAGGCGGTCTCGAACAGCAGATGCTTGATGTGCGCGAGCGTGGGCGAAGAGATCCAGAACGGATTGTGGGTCTTGTAGTTGAGCAATTCCGCATTCGGCTTGAATGACGTGATCGCCATCCAGTAGAACGGAAACAGAAGGATCAGCACGAAGCAAGACAGCGGCAGATAGATCATCACCATCCGCCGCGCCCGCGAATCCCACTCCATCGTATCCGGCGTCGAACTTGCGACGTTGCTCGATTTTGCGGACGGCGCCAGTGCCTCAGTCATTGCTCTCTCCCTGCTGCCATTTGCGGCGGGCGAGGCCGAAGTAGCTGAACAGCGTCGCGAATATCAGGAACGGGATCATCGAAACCGCGATCGCGGCACCCTCGCCGAGCTCGCCGCCGGCGATGCCGCGCTGGAACGCCAATGTCGCCAGCAGGTGGGTGGAGTTGACCGGTCCGCCGCGGGTGATGGCGTAGACCAGCTGGAAGTCGGTAAAGGTGAAGATGATCGAGAACGTCATCACGATCGCCAGGATGGGAAGCATCATCGGAAACGTGATGTAACGAAAGCGCTGCCAGGCCGTCGCGCCGTCCAGCATCGCCGCCTCATAGAGCGAAGGCGATATGGTCTGCAGGCCGGCGAGCAGCGAGATCGCCACGAAGGGAATGCCGCGCCAGATATTGGCAGCGATCAGCGAGAACCGCGCGGGCCAGGGGCTTCCGAGAAAGTCGACATTGGTGGTGCGGACGTGCAGCACGTCCACCAACAGGTACGAAATGATGGAAAACTGCGGATCGTAAATCCACCAGAACGCCAGCGCCGACAGCACCGTGGGCACGATCCACGGCAGCAGCACGATGGCCCGCAACAGGCTCTTGAACGGGAAGTGATTGTTCAACAGCAGCGCCAGCCAGAAGCCGAGCGCGAATTTCCCGAAGGTGGCGACGGCGGTATAGAATACGCTGTAGAATACCGCGTTCCACCACAACGGATCGCTCAGCAGGTACTGGAAATTCTCGAGACCGACAAAGACGCCGCGGCGGCCGATCGTGGTATCGGTGAACGCCAGCCAGACGCCGAGGCCAAGCGGATAGGTCAGGAACACCAGCAGCAGGCCGATCGCCGGCGTCAGGCAAATGACGATCAGAAACGGCTTGTAGTCGAACAGCCGCACCAGCCAGCCCGGCTGCCGATGAGCCAACCCTCGCGAAGGCAGTGTCGTCACAGACATCAGATGTTGGTCCTGGCCTGACTTAAACGGTCATTCCGGGATGGTGCGTTAGCACCAGACCCGGAATCTCGAGATTCCGGGTTCGATGCGTTGCATCGCCCCGGAATGACGGCATTGGAGCATGATGGATTCGCTCGCAATGACGGTCCTTTTCGTTGGCTGCTTACCTGCGGAAATAACGTTTGGCGCGGCGCTCTGCTTCCGCCGCCGCCGCTTCAGGTGTCGCGGCCTCGGTTGCGACCGACGCGCACATCTGCACCAGCACGTAGTCCGCGTTGACCGCGCCGCTGGCCGTTGAAATCGGGCCCTTGTACCCATTCCAATATTGGGTCTTCATCGTATCCTTGAAGATCCTGACCTTGGGATCGCCGGACCACACGGCCGAGTCGGCATAGGCGGCAAGCGGTTGCGCCCAGTAGCCGCTGTTGGCGTTGAGCCACGGCTCGTACTGTTCGCGCTCCATCATGAACTGAAGGAACGCCTTGGCGGCGTTGGGGTAGGGACTGTGCTTGAACACCATCGCGTTCAGCGTCAGACCGCCCATTGGCGGGCTCTTCGCGAGGCCCATCGGCAGGAACTGGTGTTCGGTATCCTCCGCGATCGCCGCCGTTGCCGGGTCGTTCTTCAGCGAAAAATAAAGCGATACGCCGTTCGCGGTCAGCGAAATTTCCTGCGACGAGTAGGCTCTGTTGTTGCTGACGTCATTCCAGGAAGGCGTTCCGGCAATGAAGGTGGGATACAACTCCTTGAGATATTTGAGCGCAGCAACGGTTTCCTTGCTGTTGATGATGACATTGCCTTCTTCATCGAGCAGCGAGGCATTGTGCGACCACAACAGCCAGTTTGCGAACCCGTTGCCGTCGCCCACGGCGTTGCCGAGCGCGAAGCCCGCAGGCTTCCCGGCCTTCTGCAGCTTGCGATAAAGGTCCAGCAATCCGGCGTGATCGTCGGGAACCTTGTCAAAGCCTGCCGCCTGCACGATCGATTTGCGATACACCAGCGGGCCGCTGGCGGAGCCGAACGGCAATCCGATCCACGCGTTGCTCTTGTGACGCTTGCCGTATTTCTCGGCGAGAAACATCCAGCCGCCATAACGCTTGCCGAGATAGTCGGCGACGTCGGTCAGTTCGATCAGCTTGTCGGCATAGATATGCGGCGCATCGGTGAAGCCGATGATGATGTCGGGACCGGCGCCGCTGTTCGACGTCACCGCGGTCTGCTGGTTGATGTCTTCCCATCCGACGAAGTCGACCTTGACCTCGATGCCCATCTTCTCGGTGAATTTCGCCGCGTTGGCCCGGAACACGTCTTCGTCGGCTTTGACAAACCGCACCGGCCGCAGCATGCGCAGGCTCGCGCCTTTTTCGATCGGGAGCGATGGTGCGGGAACGTCAGCGGCTTTGATGGTCGAGGCCGTCTGCGCCGAGGCGCCGGTGGCGGCCAGTGCCGCCGCGGAAAGTCCCAGACCCAACGCGTCACGGCGCGTGATGTCGTTCGTCATGATCTCTCCCTGTTTTAGACCCGGCGTTGTTCGCCGATGAATTAGGGCAGTGCTTAGCTGTTCGGGCCGCGCTCCATGCTGACAGGTTGCCAGCGCTGGAGCGAGGTATTCTGCAGCACCGACGGATTGACGCAGCTTACCGGCCACAGGCCGGACAGCACCAGTGACAATTCGTAGCCGACACGGCGCTTGCGTGCCTCGTCAAAGCGTGCCGAGGCGGAGGCGACATGGGCGGTCATCGTGACGTTTTCCATGCTCAGCATCGGATTGTTGTGCG